>CAYJSZ010000097.1:0-8758 GCA_964372545.1 uncultured Ignavibacteriaceae bacterium | reverse complement strand
AACCACGAGACGCGTACGCCTGTTGACGAGAATACTCATGCGTTGGTGAGTGGTTAACTGGTTAAATGGTAATTGGTTAGTTGATACTTTCCAAGAAATCAGCAACACGCAATATCGTCGCTTCGTCGAACTGTTTGCCGAGAATCTGCAGCCCAATCGGGAGCCCCTGATGGTCGTTGCCGCAGGGAATACTGATGCCCGGAATGCCTGCTAAATTTGCCGACGTCGTGTAAATGTCCGAGAGATACATCTGCAACGGGTCATCGACCTTCTCGCCCGCTTTGAACGCCGTCGACGGCGAGGTCGGCGTGATGAGGCAATCGACTTTCCTGAACGCGTTCAGAAAATCATCCTGAATGAGCCGGCGCACTTTCTGACCTTTGCGGTAATACGCATCGTAGTAGCCCGCCGAGAGAACGTACGTGCCGAGCATGATACGCCGCTTCACTTCCGTGCCGAAGCCTTCGCTTCGGGATCTCGTGTACATTTCCATCACATCGCGGGAACCCTTGGCGCGATAGCCGTAGCGGGCACCATCATAGCGTGCAAGATTGGACGAGGCCTCTGCGGTTGCGAGAATGTAGTAGGTCGCAATCGTGTACTCGGTGTGCGGGAGAGAGACTTCTTCGATCATCGCCCCGTGCGAACGGAGATGATCGACCTTCTTTTGGATAGCCTGACGAATCTCGTTATCGAGCGCTTGACCGAAATACTCTTTCGGGATTCCAATCTTCAAGCCCTTCACATGCTTGGTCAGCGCGGCAACAAAATCCGGGACGGGAACGGTTGCCGACGTCGAGTCCTTTTCATCGTGGCCCGCAATGACGTTGAGCACAGAGGCCGCGTCTTTGGCGCAGTTTGCAAACGGTCCGATCTGATCGAACGATGAGGCAAACGCGACCAGGCCGTAGCGCGATACGCGTCCGTAGGTTGGCTTGATTCCAACGACGCCCGTAAACGCCGCCGGCTGGCGAATGGAGCCGCCGGTGTCGGTACCAAGCGCCGTGGTCGACATTCCCGCCTTCACCGCCACTGCGGAACCACCGCTCGAACCGCCGGGCACACGCGATTCATCCTGCGGCAACTTCACCCGACCGAACGCGGAATTCTCTGTCGACGAACCCATCGCGAACTCGTCCATATTCGTCTTGCCGATAATAACCGCGTCGGCATCAATCAATCGCTGGACACTCGTTGCTGTGTATGGGGAGACGAAGCTCTCCAGCATCTTCGAACCGCAGGTTACCTTCTCACCTTCCATTGCGAGAACGTCTTTGATCGCAACGACCATGCCTGCAAGAGAGCCGGCTTTCCCCGTCGAAAGCTTGTTATCGACGTTGCGCGCCCGTTGAACTGCTTTCTCCGGAAAGACGGCAAGAAAAGCATTGAGCAATTTACCCCGGTCAATTGCGCGGAGATGGTCTTCGGTGATCTTTTCACACGAAGTTCTCCCCGCAGCCAGATCAGCCTGTATCGCATCAAACGTTTTCATTTACAAACGATGGGAAATCCGTTTCATCCAACTTCAATGGTAAGATTGGAGGCAGGCCCTTAACTTCCGGCTCATTCATACGCCGGAGGAATAACCCGATTGTTGCGGGTGGACGTCGAGCTCAGCAAAGATCTGTCAGCTCTTGTCCTCTTTCTTCTCGTCGATCTGCTTGACGTCTTTTTCGATGTCTTCCTGGACGTCCCGAGCAGCTTTGCGAAACTCACGCAGCCCTTTGCCCAGTCCCTGTGCAAGCTCAGGGATTTTCTTGGCACCGAAGAAGAGCAGGATCACGAGAAGTATGAGAATGATTTCCGACGCGCCTAAATTCGGCATGGTGTATTCCTTTACGCAAGTTGTGATTGAACCCCGCCAGACGACGTCGTGCGGGCGGGAACAAAGCTTTCCACGAGTGAATCAAAAATCTTTCGCCCATCAGTTGAGCCCAGGATCGCCTCTGCTGCGCGCTCGGGGTGGGGCATCATTCCAAGCACATTCCCCCGCTCGTTGATAATGCCGGCGATGTTGCCGATCGAGCCGTTCGGATTGCTTTCTTTCGTGATTCTTCCCTGGGTATCACAGTAGCGGAAAACGATCTGTTGGTTGTCTTCGAGCTGCTTCAACGTATCTTCTTCTGCAAAGTAGTTTCCATCACCGTGCGCAATGGGGATTTGCAGCACGTCGCCCTGTTTGCATCGGGAAGAGAATCGCGTTTCTGCATTCTCAACACAGAGATTGACAAACTTGCAGACGAACAGGAGCGACTCATTGCGCAACAACACACCCGGCAACAGGCCCGCTTCAGTCAGAATCTGGAAGCCGTTGCAGATACCCATCACGACGCCGCCAGTATTGGCAAACCGCACGACGTCCTTCATGATCGGCGAGAATCGAGCGATGGCACCGCAACGCAGATAGTCGCCGTACGAAAACCCTCCCGGCAAGATCACGACATCCACATCTCCGAGCGAGCCGTCTTTGTGCCAGATCAACCGCGCATCTTGCTGGAGAATCGTTTCAGCAACATAGTGGGCGTCGTGGTCGCAGTTGGACCCGGGAAAGACGACGATGCCGATTTTCAGCTTAGCCATGGGCGGGCAGAGATTGCTTCACGTGCTCCACTTGTTCGATTGTAAACGAGAAATCTTCCATCACGGGATTGGCCAGCAGTTTATGACAGACCTCGCGCGTCACACGCTCGGCTTCCTCTTTGCTTTCGGCCGCGACATCAAGCTCAATAAACTTCCCGATACGCACATTCGCCACGTCCGCGTAGCCCAACGAGTGAACCCCCTGCTCAACGGCTTTACCCTGGGGGTCGAGAATGGACTTTCTCAATGTCACCACAATTCTCGAATGAAACAAGAGAATCTTCTCCTTTACACGTCAACGCTGGAAACTTCATTCTCTTCCTCGGTCTCTTTTTCGATTCTCGATAGAAGATGATGCAACGTCTCATACGCCGACCGCACAAGACCGAAGAGAATGAACGTCACGATCACGGCAAACCAAAGGCTTCCCTGGGAAATCACGACCACAATCGCGCCGAGCAGAAAAGTAATAACGCGCCAGGGATGAGCTTTGATACCTCTTCGTGAGAACTTTGGCATCGTGTCGTACCGAACTCTGCTGACCATTAAGAGCGAGAGAATGACGACGATGGGCGCCATGGCTTCGCGCGTCCAACCCTGCAACCCAAACCCTTCCGAATAATACTGAAGAATGAACGCGCAGACCGTCATGGCCTGCATCGGAATCGGCAGACCTTTAAAGAAGTCTTTTTCGAACCCTACCAACTGCACGTTGAACCGCGCAAGCCGAATAGCGCCAAAGACGAGAGGCATCGCGCTGATGAGAACTCCCACATTGTCGAAATTGAAGAGGTAAGCTCGATACACGAGAAAGGAAGGGGCGGCACCGAAGGAGACGACGTCGGAAAGAGAATCCAGCTCGACGCCGAACTGACTGGAGGAGCGGGTAATGCGGGCCATAACCCCATCCAGCGCATCGAAGCCTGCGGCAAGAATGATAAACCATGCGGCAAGTTCGATCTTACCTTGATTGGTATTGAGGATGGAAAGAAAACCGCAGAAGATATTCAGAACGGTAAACAAGCTGGGAACAACTGCCCGCGTAATCTTCATCGTCAACAATCTCCTGGACTGTTATCGTTCCGCTTCCCCGGCATTCCGCATTGGAGAGGAATCCGAAGAGCGGGAGAACTCCGCCAGCACGGTTTCGCCAGCCACGGTCGCATCACCGACCCGGACTTTGATCTCTGCAGACGCCGGCACGAACAGATCCACTCGCGACCCGAACTTGATCATGCCGAATCGCTCGCCTGCTGTTGTCTGGTCACCGGGTTTCAAGTTACAGACTATTCTCCGCGCAATGAACCCGGCAATCTGCTTGAAAAGGACTTTTCCTCTGCTTCCTTCGAGCCCGATGATCGTTTGCTCGTTTTTTTCGGAAGCCTTATCCTCAAACGCAGCGAAATACTCGCCCTTCACATACCGAAAATGCGTGACCGTCCCGGATATCGGCGACCGGTTGACGTGCACATTGACCGGGGACATGAAAATGCTGATCTGTGTCGTCTCTCCCCTGAAATACTCTTTTTCTTCAGTTTGCTTAATGACGATAATCTTGCCGTCGGCAGGAGCAATGACCAGATTGTCGCCCGCCGGAGTTACACGCTCCGGGTCCCGAAAGAAATTGAGCGTGAAGCCAAAGAACAAAATGGAAAACGCGATCAGACCGTATTTGAGCCCTTTAGGGTCAACAAATACAACAGCAGCAAGGAGAAGAATGAAACAGATCGCCGTAATCGTGAAGAAAACATCGTAGCCGTATTTTGTAATAGCCATTTCGCGGAAAAACATCCTCCCAAGCTGAGGAAAAAGGATAGACGATGGTAGCAAAAAAAGCTCCGAAAGTCAAGGAAGTGAACAGGATAGAGTTGCATCCTGTAAACAGGGGGGGACTTGAAACGCAAAAGAGTTTACATTTCGATGGAGTTATCCAACCAATTGTAGGAGGTAAACCCTATGCGGCATTCAGGATGCACAGAGAAGCTACAGAAGTATGGAGAAGAAGTCAAACAGTTCGAGCAGGAGTTGGAGGAGCGCCATCGACGGCAGATGCAGGAGGAGATGTGTCAGTATTTAGAGAGCTTGGATCCGAAGGCGTCTGAAGAGGTGGTCCAGCGAGGCGGCTATGAGAGCAAAGGCTTGATGAAACGAAGCATTCTGATCCCGACTTGTCGGGAGAGTGGTGAGTGTTCGAGTGCGGTGTTATCGGCACCGTCGGGGGCAGAGGATCTATCCGTTACGGGACATCTGGGGGGTGGGATCGGAGACGGCGCGTGCTAAGCGAGCGCTGCGTGCGCTTAGTGGTCGAACGTCCCTATGGCTGGAGTGCGGAGCTGTTGCGAGAAGAGTTTGGGATGAAGCTGTCGCGGATGCGCCTCTGGAAGATGGTGCAGGAGGAAGGTCAGCAGGTTCACACTGCGTTGGAAGCAGAACGGGCAAAGCTCTATGAGCAAGCCAAACCAGGGAGAGAGCCAGTGCAGGCACAGCCTATGGCGACGATTGAGATTGACGGGACGTTGATCGCTAGCCGGGAGCCTGGCGTGCGGGATCTGTATGGACGCCGGCGGACGGAAGTGAAACTGGGGGTGATGTTTCGTGGAACGCAGCCGGTAGGCAGAGCACGGCGGCGCAAGACCCTCCAGCGGAGTGTCTATGCTCGCATCAGTCAAGGGGAGGCATTCGGGGAACAGTGGTATACGCATTGTCGGCTGCGTGGACTTGGCAGCGGAGAACGAGTGCAGATCATCGCTGACGGCGCTGGATGGATTAGAACGATTCGCCACGCACACTTTCCTTTAAGTCGCTACACGCTGGATCTGTATCATCTGAAGCGGAAGGCTAGGGAGGTTTTGTTGGAGCATCAATATGAGCGCTTCCAGAGGTTTGTGAGAACGGGGTTAGTCCAGACAGCCTTGAACTATGTGGAGAGTCTTCGTCCATCGGATGAGCGCCATCAGGAGTCCTTGCGACAGTTTCGAGAGTATGTTGAACAGAACCGGGATGGACTGCGCTACGAGCCCGGAGAGACTTGGGGATCAGGAGTCGTGGAAAAACTCGTGGATGTGGTTGTTGGCAAAAGGATGAAACGTCAAGGTATGAGTTGGAGTAGTGCTGGTGCGAACAATCTCCTCGCTCTGCGTTGTCGTCATATCAACCACATCGCAGCGTAAACTCATCCCCCCAGAAAAAAGGATGCAACCTTCGCACCTCTCTCACCTTGCCTTTCCCTCGCATTCTTGCTATCTTGTAAAAATGAAAAGGTGATCGCCCATGGACGTTCATTTTATCATCAAAGAAGTTCTGCTCATCATTCGAAGATATCTTTCCGATGACTATAAGGTTTATCTCTTCGGATCCTGGCCCACAGGAACTGCACTGCCCACTTCCGACGTCGATATAGGAATCCTTAAGTCGGCAATTCCCATAGAGAATGAAAGAGATATACACATCGTTCAGTAAATCGGTCTCACGACTTGACGAAATCCTCAGGCAAGAAAAAACTATTGCCAACCGCGATTCAGCCATCAAACGTTTTGAGCTGACAGTAGAATTGGCTTGCCCCGACCTTCAGGTCGGGGAGAGGAAAATTTCCCCAAAAACATTGGAAGGGCTTCAGCCCTTTTTCTCTTAGGCGGTCAACTTGAGACGCTCTTCTACGCCGAAAAGAATGGCGTAGCTCTTGAAGCAAATGAACCCCAGCTGGGAGTGAGCTCCGCTCACGACCTTTTGAGCCACAATCCTCAGGAGCGCCCGCCTGACCGGACGGGCAGGGAACTCCTTCGGAACATCAGGGTATAACGGGGGCTTCCGACGGTTCATTAGCAGTAAAATGGTTAACAATGATGGATGACCGAAACCTCGCCGTCCATACGTACGATGAACAAACGGCAGATGAGGTGTACAAACATCTGCCATCATATCTGGAGCTCCTTCAAAATCTCCAGAAAAAACTCTTGCAGGCTCAGTGACTGCCAAACATTATTCTTGCCATGCTCTCGCCTTTCACCACAGTTGAGAATGAACTCAAGACGCTCATCAAGGGTGAGTGTTTTTTTGATTCCCGCACACGCGACCTCTACAGCACCGCCGCTTCGTGGTACAAAATTCAGCCTGTCGGAGTTGTTTTCCCCCGGGATGTTGAGGATGTTCAAGCTGTCACCCGTTTCTGTTATGAAAACGAAATCCCCATCATCGCTCGTGGCGCCGGAACAGGTTTGGCAGGACAGGCAATAGGGCTGGGAATTATCCTTGATTTTACGCAGCACATGAACGGCATTCTTCGCAGCGATGAGAACACCGCAGACGTGCAACCCGGTGTCGTACTTCAAAGCCTCAATCAACAGTTGGCTCACCGCGGCGTATTGTTCCCGGTCGACCCCGCCAGCGGGAGTCTGTGCACCCTCGGCGGAATGATTGCCACCAATGCAGCAGGAGCCCACGGGCTCAAATATGGCGCGACGAAAGACCATGTCGAAAGTATAGACGTTGTGTTATCGAACGGCGAGAGAGCAACGATTGGCGATCCTCGTCTTTCTTCACCGACGCTCTTTCAAATCCGCAAAGAACTCGACGACCTCTTGAAACCGAACCGTGAGCTTATCCATCGTAGATTTCCCAACGTCGCCAAAAACTCTTCAGGCTACAACCTGATCGACACCATTGCCGGGGAGAGCCTCGACTTGCGTAAACTGCTCGTCGGTTCCGAAGGAACGTTAGCGATCATTGCCGGGGCGAAGCTTCGACTTGCACCGTTGCCTTTGCATCGAATGGGTGCAGTGGCGTATTTTGCGGATTACGAATCGACCGTCGAGGCAACGGTAAAGGCAATGGAATTCAAGCCGGCGGCGATCGAGATTCTCGACCGCACATATTTTTCCCTCGGTCAAGGTTTAAGCCGGAATTCCGACCGGCTGATTCGGCAAGACGCCCAAACGATGCTGTACTTTGAGTTTGAAGGGGATCGACTCGACGACCTGGAGCAAACGATGCAGGAAATGAACGAAAAGATTTCGCTGTTTCATCCCCGTGCCTTCCTCCTGTTGAAAACCGATCACGACCGCTCCACGTTCTGGAATCTTCGCGAGGAGGTTTCCAAACGACTCAATCTGACAGACACGTTCGGCAAAACATCGTTCATCGAAGATGTTACCGTGCCCGTTGCAGCCCTTCCCCCGTATTTCCGCGGTCTCAACGACATTCTTGCTCGCTATGGCGTCCGCTTCTCAGCGTACGGACACGCCGGCGCAGGAAACATTCACTGTGCAACGTTTGTTGATGTATCGAATCCCGACCACTACCGGACGATAGACCTGATCGCATCGGAAGTAAATGACCTGGCGATTTCGTTGGGGGGAACACTTTCCGGAGAACATGGCGACGGTTTCGTCCGAACTCCTTTTCTTGAACGATTGTATGGTGCGGAGGTGTATCATGTGTTTCAAGAAGTCAAACGAATCTTTGACCCACGGAACATCCTTAATCCCGGCAAGATCGTGGGAAAACAGAACACGACGATCCTCCATGATCTCGCGTTTGCATAACGCTCTTGCGTTCCTCTTGGCAATGACAGCCGCGAGCGGCATTGCGCAAGTCCATGATCCGGAATCTCGTCAGAATCTTCCCTTCTCGTTCGAGGCAATTCCCTTTTACAGCGCAGACACAAGTACTTCCTTGGTGTACTTGCATTATCGCATCAATCAGCGTTACTTCATCTTTGTCCGTAATCCAGAGGATCCCGAAGGGTTCATCGCAAAAGGCGAGCTGATGATCGAGCTGCGGAGCGAACAGGATATTGCCGTCACACGCGAGATTCGTCAAATTCGCATCCTCAGAAAATCATTACCCGCTGAGAAGGAACAGCTGAGCGATGTGCAAGGCGCAGTCGTTTTCCATATCCCCGAAGGCAAGTACACGGTCATCTTCAGCCTCGATGACCGCGAGTCGGGCCGGTCGCATCTGGACAGGGATACAAGGGTCGTAACAAAAAAAGCAAAACTCGATCCACTGGAGCTGTCGTACCCGATGGTAGCACGTATTCAACAACAAGGACACAACGAGAGCATCACTCGCTTCTTTCCGATGAACCGCGGCACAAACGTTATTTTCGGCGGTCGTGGCGGTATGTTGCATCAGGTCTACCTCCCGGACAACCGCCCGTTGCGGGTTCATTGGAAGATAC
>CAYJSZ010000096.1:0-8843 GCA_964372545.1 uncultured Ignavibacteriaceae bacterium | reverse complement strand
ATTCGATCTTCTTCACCGGCTTCTCAACAACCTCCTCGCCTTCGTTCAGACCTGCGAGCACTTCAATGTTGATCGCGTCGCTGAGGCCGGTTTTGATCGCACGATCTTCCTGTCTGTTGGGACCGAGAGCGACCTTCACGATCGCGGAATCGTTGCGGAAGGTGATCACGCGCTCCGGAATGATCAGCACATTCTCTTTTCGGTTGATGATGATATTGGCATTTGCCGAATACCCGGCACGCAACAGGACGTTGCGACCTCGTGGGATCAGGATCTCGATCGGAAACACTGTGGCGTTATCTTTCTTCTCCGCTTTCAGCCAAATCTTGCGCAGAACACCTTTCACCGTATCGTTCGGCAACGCACCGACCTTAATCTCCGCGTCCATGCCTTCTCGGAGTTTCCCTACATCAATCTCATCCACAGTACCTTTGAACAGCAGTCGGTCCATGTTCGCCATCTTCATCAAAACCGTTCCCTCCTGGAACGACGACAACGGTGTCACCGGGTCGCCTACTTCAACGGTCCTGCTCAAGACGTAGCCGTCGATCGGAGCTTTAACGATAGATTCGATCTCCGTTTCACCGATTTTGACTTTACCGCTCTCCATCAGGGCGAGTTTTTCGCGCGCAATCTTCAGCCGTATGTCGGCGTCCTGGAAACGTTTCTCGAAATCCTCGTAATCCTTTTGTGAAATGAGTTGTTTCTTCAGCATGGACTCCTGCCGCACACGCTCTTTGGTGACGTTCTCCAATTCGAACTCGGCAAGCTGCACCTGACGCTTGGCATCGGCCAGCTCCAGCGGTGTGGGGTCCGGTCGGACTTCGAGCAGTGGCTGACCGGCCTTGACAAACGTGCCGACATCGGCGAAAATCTTGCTCACCACGCCGGAAGATTTCGACTTGACCGAAATCTCGTTCTCTGGCTCGATTGTTCCGACGGCCAAAGCCTTATCAGTCACGTTGCCGCGCTGGACTTTGATTTTCGGTAGGGCTTCATCGGCGGAACTTCCGGAGTTTCCAAAAAAGAGAAACGCCGCAACGCCGACGACAGCGAGCGCGAGTGCCGAAAAAAGAATTTTCTTTTTCATAGGATTCCTTTCAAGAGCGCCCAACTTGAGGAGTAAGATTGCCGTAGTTTACGTCCTCGCGACCGTAAATGTTACGAAATGGGCAGAGGAAAACCGAGGAGGGCTTTCCCCATTAGACTCTCACAGCATGAAAGAGGTTACCGTGGGATTTTGTTGCTTTTTTGGCTTGGAGCGGCTTGTTCTAATGCCTTCGCAAAATCCCGGATTTGCCGGAGGTAGGCCTTACCGCCGACCCAAAAGATGTCGTTGTGGTCTGCGCCGGGAACAACGTAAAACGTCTTTGGCTCGTTGGCAGCTTCAAAGAGCTTGCGACCGAGCGAGATGGGGATAATGCTGTCCCGCTCGCCGTGAAGGAAGAGTGTGGGGATGTGAAGAGAGCGGATCTTTTCATCGGAATTGAACTTTGCTCGAAGAAAGAACTGCACGGGGAGGAATGGATAGGCCACGCGTGCAACATCTTTGGCAGACGAGAACGTCGATTCTAAAATCAATCCTGCGGCGAGACGATGCGTCGCGACATCGACCACAACGGCACCTCCAAGGCTCGTTCCGAAGAGAACGGTGTGCGAAGAATCCACATCAGCACGACCGACGACGTAATCGAATGCTGCCCGACCGTCGCGGTAGACGCCCTCCTCGTCCGGAGAGCCTTCGCTTCTCCCATAGCCTCGGTAGTCGAACATGAAGACGTTGAATCCAATGTCGCGCAAGGCTTTGATGATCGGCAGGCGGTGGGAAATGTTGCCTGCATTGCCGTGTGCCATTACGAGCGTTGCAATCGGCTTGTCTGCGGGAGCAAACCAACCGTGGAGCTTCACGCCGTCTTCTGCGGTGAACCAGCAGTCTTCGAGATTGGGAACACTGCCGGCATCACGATAATATCCGCCGGGATAGGCTGTAGGAAAGAAAATAAACCGGTCTTCGAAGATCATGATCAGCACGGTCCAAATGAGAATGGCAGCGACCGCCGCGACGACGAGTCGCCCGATGAAGCGGAAAATGTCCTGCGTTCTCACCTTCACGTTGGCAAGGTAGAGAAACTCGTCTTGAAACTCAATTGCTTTTTGGCTCCCGGTCGTCTAACTTACCCTGACCCGTTCAGGGGACTTCTTCCATTCTTTCTGACGCATCGGGGGATATGACATGCTGAGAATCCTTCTCGCTACCTTTGCTCTCGCGTCCAGCCTTGAGGCGCAAAATTACTACCACCTGCGCGCCGCATTTCTGGAGCGGAAGGGCAACGTTCAAGCTATGGAGCTCGTCCCGGCGGAGGAGTCCGCGGCGACGAGGACGTACGATTTTCTCCTCCGCTCATCCTCTGGCGATTCTCTTTCCGGGCGCCTCCGCATGCCCAAAGGCCAAGGCCCTTTCCCCGCCGCTCTTCTCTGCGTTGGCATCGAGACTGGAAAAGAGGTCATTGGGATGATCGAAGGGCAGGACAGCGTCGCACTCCTTGCCGTCGATTATCCGTTCGAAGGCGAGCTGGATCTCCACGGCTGGAGTGCCGTCGGGACAACGTTCCGGTTTCGTTCGATGGCCTTCCGCACCGTACCACTCCTCCTCACCTGCCTCGACTGGATTTTCCGGCATCAGAATATCGATGCCCGAGACGTGACTGTTGTTTCCGTAAGCTTCGGCATCTTTACGGGCTTGCCGGTTGCAGTGATCGACCAGCGAGTGAAACAAGCAGTCGTCGTGCAGGGTGGAGGAGACCTGTCAGCGGTGATTGCGGCGAATGCATCGCGACTCGGAGTCGCGATTCCTGCGGGACTGGCCGGTTGGCTGGGAGCAGCGATCCTGGCTCCGTTCGAGCCGAACAAATATGCCCGGTATCTCGCCCCCCGGAAACTCTTGATGGTCAACGGGGAAGGAGACACACTCTTCCCAAAAGAATCTGCTCTTGCTCTGTACGAGGAAGCCCGAGAACCCAAAGAGCTCGTCTGGCACACGAGTCGACACGTCATGCCGGGCGAGCGGGAATTGATCCGTGAGCTGACGAATGTGGTGGTGCAGCGGTTATACAATCGCTGAGGGAACAACAGGAAACAAGCGAGGCATCACGTTGTGTCGACAGAGAGCGATGACGCCACACGGATGGACGAAGAACAGTTGTTAAACGTTTGCTCGTGCACGGCTCAATTCAGCTTCACGATAAGTGAAAGTTGATGCGTGAACACCAACGCTTCTTGCAACGTGAGCCTTCCCGAAGGGGCAATGAGAAAATCGGAAGAGAGGGCGTCTCTCAACCCTGCAGGGCTAGCCGAGAATGCTTGTACGCCCGGTTGACCGGTTCCCGTGATAAGACTTCCAGCATACCGTACTTCGTACCCAGAAAATGTCAGTGTAATCCCGCCGGTGAGAGTCCACTCGCTCCACGATTCGTATTGGCTTCGTTTTCGTTCTTGAACGAAGTCTTCCTGGTCGAGGAGATAGCGGATCGTGTGAACCTGCAATCCGAGGTCAAATCCACCGCGATCCTTACCGGCGTGAAACCCTGTGCGGATGATGGAATTCCAAAACTGGAAGAAATTCTCAACAGTCTTCCATCCCGGCTTAATGATCTTTCCACTCACAGTTTTGATCTCACGGTCGGCGTCTGCCCACGTGTTACTCCAGATCGGCTCGTACACGTATTCAAAACTCACGATGCTTTGCTCTCCTCGTTTCGCGAAACCAATGCCAAGGTTGTACGCCGATGAATTGCCCGGATCACGCGGGATGTTCATCAATTCATAGTTTGGAATCTTGGGATGCCATTTCCAATTGCCGCTCATCCGGAGCCCCAGCGTCCAATTGTGTCCGATCGGTTCGCGGTATCCTATCCGTGCAGCCCAACCTTCCGTTTCGTCCACATTGCGTTCGAAGCGTGTCTGCGACGGACCATCCCACGTTGTAAAAAACTGATACGTGACATCATGCGTCATTTTGAATTGATGACGTAACACAAGCAGCTCAAGTGTCTTTTCCTCTTCAAGCGACGCGAAGAGTCCGAGGCGGTACTCCGCAAGGTAGCCGGACTGCCGAATGTCGGAGCTGCTGGCATAGAGGTGCTGCACGCCTTCAACGGCGTTCAGGTCAGCCCAGAACACGCTGGCGCCGATCGAGATATCGGAATCCGGCAATTTCTTGCCTGCCATGACGAAGGTGTAATTGTTGTTGGGAGTTGAAGCATCATCTAACGCAAAACTGGTTGTGGAGGGTTGCGATAGTCGTGGAGGGGTGACGAACGAACCGCGCTCGTTTGTTAATTCCTGTCGTGCCCACAGGAGACCACCGAAGAACGCGTCGGTGTTCACGAGTAAGCCAAGTGGGAGCGAACGGCCAGAAGCCTTGGCACTGGATCGCTCGAACGAAATCCCATAGTACACGGGTGCGGTAAAAAACTTCAGGCCTTCAACGAGCGAACCTTTTGCCGGGTTGATAAACGGGTCGAGCAGTGGATCGTCCAGCGCAATCGAAACCCCTCCCATGGAACTATTTCTGGACGGGAAGAGCAAAAATTGGTCACCCGTTGCGACGGGAACCGACTTGATAGGAATCAACTGTGCGAGAGAAATAATAGGAAGCGTCGCCAGGAAGACTACAAAACGGATTCTCTTCAGCATAATCAATCCTCCTCTCAATTAATCCTTTCCGAAAAGTTACCAATTGCACCAGAAACTTGCAAGGGTAAGCGCAAAAAAACAAGCAACCCGCGAGATCATGTGTGAAAGTTTTTTCACCATTGAGTAGGCAAGTTCTTCCAAAACAGTATGTTGCAGCGACCGTGAGGAAGATGGTGAGCGACAATGCTAGTGCCCATCCAACTATTTTTTGCTACAAACAAATGGGCACAGTGCTCGCACCAACAAATGTACAAGTCAAGTCGTTGTTAGCAGATAATAGTTGGTGCGGCACTAGTGCCACTTCTCAAAAATAATCTTGTATCAAAAAGGCATCCCGCTTCTTCGAGCGGGACTCGTTTCCCATTGTACAATCCTAATCACATCACAAGAAGACTTTTTTGAAACGGCACTATCAGGGTGCGGAAAAACTCAGTTTGAGAACAAATATTTCATCTTTGGATGATTTTTGAACCACTACAGATAAAGAAGCACGATCGCGAGAGGGTACTGTTGAGCAATGAGGATTGCTGTTTAGGGGTGAGCAGTGTGTTGCTCGCCCCTCTTGGAGCGCGATCAACATGGTGCGGCCTCCAGATTCTTGATTCTGACCAAGTTGTAGACCGCCAGCGCAAAGGTGAACATCCACCCGACACGCTGAAGCTTCGAGCCCGTTGGCCGCTGGAAGGTGTGATGCTGGAGCTACGGTGATGGCTTTGCTCTTTGTCGAGTATATCTTATATTTGTAACTACTCAGCCTCATTTTTCTTTTGTGTGAAAAGAATTCTCACTTGAAGTTTCCCTTGTCAACTAATCCGAGACTTACAGTCCCCTCTCGAGTGTGGGACTGTGGGGTGAGAGAGGGGACTACAGGGGTGTGTGCTTTTATCAGGAGCATCATAGTGAGTAAGAGCAGAAAGATCATTCTCAAAAACACACACCCTTCCGTCTTTGGCGAGCCAAAGACGAGAATCCTCGTCCTGAACTCCGTTCAGGACGGGACTAAATCCCCTCTCTCCTGCACACATATCCCCGCTGCAGAGGGGACTTTTCTTGCTCACTGTCTATGAGATATAGCTCAAGCTGAGTAGTTACTTATATTTCAAACGTGCAGCGGAAAAGCGGTAGGAAGAATCGACAACTCTCAAAATAGGCGAATAGTGGTGAGCCTCAACAACTCATGAAGACCCGCTGTCTCGTTTACCCCTTTGGGCAAGCCGTTCGGCGCGAGGCGACGGGCTTCTTGGTATTTCAAGTTAGGTTGGCAACGCGTTACGACAGTGCAATCTCATGAGAGATGAAATCTAAGAAACCATTCATCCAGCCCGTTTCTCTTCCCGCAAGCTACGGCAAGTTGCTGAAGGACTTGAAGGACCGTATCCGCACCGCTCAAGTTAAAGCTGCGCTGTCAGTGAACCGCGAGCTTCTCAAGTTGTACTGGGAGATCGGCGAAGCAATCGTGGGAAAGCAACAGAAGGAGGGATGGGGCTCCAAGGTCATCGACCGGTTGGCTGACGATCTGCAGCAGGCGTTCCCCGGTCTTACCGGGTTCTCCCGCGCGAATGTGTATCGTATGCGTTCGTTTTACATTGCCTACAAGATTCAAATTGTCGCACAAGCTGTGCGACAATCTCGTGCCCAATTTGTCCCACAGGCTGTGGGACAATTGTCACCCCCTAAGCCGATACTAGAGATTCCGTGGGGCCATAACGTCCTGCTTCTTGAAAAACTCAAGGACCCCCGCCATCGAATCTGGTATGCCCGCAAAACTGTCGAGCACGGCTGGTCACGCGCTATGCTTCTTCACCACATCGAGTCGAAGCTTCACGCGCGGGAAGGCAAAGCCATCACCAACTTTCGCCAGACCCTCCCGCCTCCTCAGTCCGATCTCGCACAACAAACGATGAAGGATCCCTACATCTTTGATTTCCTCACTATATCTGCTCACGCGCAGGAACGCGATTTGGAGCAAGGGCTTCTCGACCATATCGGACGATTCCTGCTCGAGCTCGGTGTCGGATTTGCGTTTGTCGGCAGGCAGTACCACCTGGAAATAGACGGGCAAGATTACTACCTCGATCTCCTCTTTTACCATCTACGGCTGCGATGTTTTGTGGTCATCGATCTGAAAATGGAGCCCTTCAAGCCGGAGTTCGCAGGGAAGATGAACTTCTACCTCTCCGCCGTGGATGACCAGATGAGGCAAAGGGAGGACAACCCAACGATAGGGTTACTTCTGTGCAAGGAGAGACACAAACTCACTGTGGAATACGCTCTGCGGGATATGCGCAAGCCGATTGGTGTTGCCGAGTGGCAAACAAAACTGGTTGAGTCGTTGCCGAAGGAGCTGAAGGGAAAACTGCCTACCATAGAGCAGATCGAACAGGAACTGTCTTCAACCAAGAAGAAGAAGAAAGTATGAAAGACTTACTAAGTGTTGACTCCAAGTTTTTCGGCGTATCCTGATACACCGAAGCAGCGAGCTCGCAGGCCGTTGGAAGGAGTGATGCTGGAGCTAAAGTGACGGCTTTGCTCTTTGTCGAGTATGTCTTATATTTCAACTGTGCAGTGGAAAAGCGGGAGGAAGAATCGGCAACTCTCAACATAGACGAATAGTGCAGAGCCCCCACCACTCAGAAAGACCCGCTGTCTCGTTTACCCCTTTGGGGCAGGCTGTTCGGCGCGAGGCGACGGGCTTTTTGGTTTTAACTTCGGACTGAGATCGACATGGAACCTTTAGAAGGAACATCGCTCAACATACCATCCGCGCAGCTTGAAAAGCTGAAGGAGCTATTTCCGGAGGCTGTCGCCGAAGAGAAGATTGATTGGGAAAAACTCAAGTTGACGCTTGGTGAAGATTTAGTTATCGCCAACGAGCGGTATGTGCTCAACTGGGCGGGGAAGTCGGATGCGTTTCGTGCGATCCAGACGCAGACGACGGCGACACTGAAGCCGCAGAAGGATCAATCGGTCAACTTCGATGCAACGGAGAACATCTTCATAGAAGGGGAAAACCTTGAGGTGCTGAAAGTCTTGCAGCATTCGTATCACAGGAAAGTGAAGATGATCTACATTGACCCGCCGTACAACACGGGGAACGACAGCTTTATCTATCCCGACAAGTTCTCGGAGAGCAAGGAAGAGTACCTGAAGCGCATTGGCGACAAGGACGAAGCGGGCTACCTCACGAAAGAAGGATTGTTCCGGAAGAACAGCAAAGAGAACGGACAGTACCACTCCAACTGGCTCTCGATGATGTACCCGCGCCTCTTCTTAGCCCGCAACCTGCTGCGGGATGATGGCGTGGTCTTCGTTTCGATTGACGACAACGAAGTGCACAACCTGCGTCTGATGATGAATGAGATTTTTGGTGAGTAGAATTTTGTGGCGTGTTTCATTTGGCATCGCCGACAAATGGCGGACAGCAGAAACCAAGACAGGGCGTCAACAGATCATGAATATGTTTTGTTCTATAAGAAAGCTACAGGGGCACTCAAAGGCCGAGATATTGATACCACTAAATTCACGAATCCTGACAATGACCACCGTGGTGACTGGTTTAGTGCAGATATTACTGGACTCGCAAGCAAAGACCAAAGACCAAACTTGCATTATGATGTTGTGAATCCTTTGACTGGCGTTGTGCATCATCCTTCACGTACGCGCGGATGGTCTGTATCGAAAGCGCGGTTTGAGCAATATATTAAGGAAGACAAGATCCTTTGGCCTAGCAAGCCAGATGGACGCCCGAGACTGAAAAAGTTTCTGAACGAAGTTACTCAATTTCAGACCGGGTTTTCAACAATGCTTAAAGTTGGATTTACAACGGAAGGCACTCGAGAATTGCAGGAGATCTTTGAAGGGAAGATTATGCCTTTTCCTAAGCCTGTTGAACTCATTAAAACTCTTGTTGATCAAGCGAGTGGAGATGGTGACTTGATTGTTGATTTTTTTGCGGGGAGTGGGACAACAGTTCAGGCGGTGTTGGAACTGAACAAAGAAGACCTGCCCGCCAGCTCGCCCGATGTTCGAGCGGGCGGTCAGGCGGGCGGCGGCAATCGGAAGTTTATACTTGTGCAGTTGCCAGAAAAAACGGATGAAGACTCCGAAGCATACAGAGCTGGTTTCAAGACCATCGCGGATATTTGCAA
>CAYJSZ010000095.1:6803-8869 GCA_964372545.1 uncultured Ignavibacteriaceae bacterium | reverse complement strand
GCCCAGCTCCAAGAGCGCATCGCCTCCACCAAATCGGGTTCGATCACCTCGGTGCAGGCCATTTATGTTCCGGCAGACGACTTGACCGACCCCGCGCCGGCCACGACCTTCAGCCACCTCGATGCAACGACCGTGCTGAGTCGACAGATTTCCGAGCTTGGGATTTACCCGGCGGTCGATCCTCTTGATTCGACTTCACGGATTCTCGAGCCGGGAGTTGTCGGGGACGAGCACTACTCTGTTGCGAAACGAGTGAAGGAAACTCTGCAGACGTACAAGGATTTGCAGGATATCATCAACATTCTCGGCATGGACGAGCTGTCCGACGAGGACAAGATCACGGTGCAGCGCGCGCGGAAGATTCAAAAATTCCTCTCGCAGCCATTCTTCGTTGCCGAGCAGTTTACGGGTCGGCCCGGCAAATACGTGAAGTTAGAAGATACGATTCGGGGCTTCAAAGGAATTATCGAAGGCGAGTACGATGACCTCCCCGAGAACGCTTTCTATATGTGCGGGGCGATTGAAGAAGCAGCAGAAAATGCTCGCACGATGAAGGCTGCGTAAAGGTTATGGCTGAGAAAACGTTTCGTCTCGAAATCGTCACCCCCCACAAGATCATCTACAGCGCTGACGTGACGAGCTTTAGCGCCCCCGGGGTTGTCGGCGGCTTTCAGGTTCTGCGAAGCCACGCGCCGCTGTTGTCCGCGATCGGCATTGGGGAGGTGAAGCTGGTCGATACGGGCGGGAATGAGCAGCGCTATGCAACGAGTGGAGGCTTTGTCGAGGTACGGGACAATAAAGTCGTGCTGCTTGCCGAAACTGCGGAGCGCGCCGATGAAATTGATGTACAACGCGCGCAAGCAGCTCATGACCGTGCGCAGAAACGGTTTGCAGAGAAGAGAACTGAGACGGATATTGAACGAGCGCGCGTTGCGTTGCATCGAGCATTAAACCGTCTGAAAATCGCTCATAAAACCTAACCAGAATCGGTTCGAAGCTTCTCTGTCTTGAAACCCGCCGGGAGATGCTCGGTGGGTTTTCTGTTGTATGGAGGCTTTGACTATCAGCGGTTAAACAACTATATTGGCGTTGAAACAAAGATGGTACAACGCCAGTTGCGGCTATGCTGTCGTATCGGTCTCATCCACAAGTTCAACTCGCATTTCTCTACATGAACGGATGGAGGTCCTCATGCTGAATACTTCACAAAGCTCTTCCCTCGGTTTCCTTTTCTTGATCTGTCTCTTCCTCGTGAACACGCTCATCGCTCAGGAAGGGAAAAGGACTTACACGATCACAGGCAAGGTTGTCGAGGCCAAAACATCCGAAGCGCTCATTGGAGCCAACGTGGCGATTCGAGGTACAACACTCGGAGCATCCGCCGACAAAGACGGAAAGTATACAATCCTGGCAAACGTCATCCCGGGAACATATAAAATAGCCCATACGTACGTTGGCTACCGCCAAAAAGTAGTTGAAGTTCAGTTAGGTTCTCAGGCGATCGTCGAGGTTGGTACGGTAAGCCTGGAGGAAGACCTTCTGCAAATTCAAGAAGTTGTTGTGACGGGAACGGGAACTGCCATGGAGAAGGAACGGCTCGGTAATGCGGTGGCAACGGTCTCGGGCGTCGCTGTGTCGGAATCCTACGCACCTACTGTGGATGCAGCTCTTGTCGGGAAAATTCCCGGCGCGCAGGTGCAGCAGAATTCGGGTACGCCGGGCGGTGGGGTAACGGTGAGACTGCGTGGGACATCAACGATCTCTTCCGGTGCTGAACCGCTGTACATTATTGACGGTGTCGTTCTCGATAATAGCTCCAATGAATTGGTGAATATGGGTGGCTATGTGGGTAATCGAATAGCAGATCTCAATCCCAACGATGTGGAGCGGATTGAAGTGGTGAAAGGTGCTGCCGCCGCTGCACTCTATGGCTCACGGGCAAACAACGGCGTAGTTCAAATTTTCACAAAACGCGGTCAGCTTGGCGCGCCGCGGGTAACGTTCAGAACGCAAGCAGGTACGAGCGATATCCGAAAAACCTACGAAGTGAACACCTATCCGTATGA
>CAYJSZ010000095.1:0-6703 GCA_964372545.1 uncultured Ignavibacteriaceae bacterium | reverse complement strand
AGATTACCAGCAGGAAATCTTTCGCACGGGCTACGAGTACAGTAGTTATTTAGCCGTTTCTGGCGGCACAGAAGCGACAAAGTATTATGTGAGCGGAACGTATGGCAATGAAGTGGGGATCATGAAATCGATGGACTATGAAAAAATAAACTTTCGCGCGAACCTCGATCAGTTTATTAATAGCTGGCTGAAGATGTCGGTCGGGACTAATTACATCACATCCTTCACGAACAGAGTTCCTAACGGAGGCATCGTCGGTGGAGAAGGAGTCATTACGAACTTTGCGTTTCAGCCGAACTGGCTCGATCTCAGCCCCAATGCCGAAGGCAAATATGCGCCTTCATTGTTCGGGTTTGCCAATGAGCTTGAGGTGCTCAACACGTGGAAGAGTCCGCTCACTGTGAATCGTTTTATTGGTAGTCTTCAGCTCACAGCAAGTCTCTTATCAAACTTGAGCGTAGAATATAGAGTCGGCTATGACCAGTACCGGGAGAACGCGACGCGAGAAATTCCGATCGGTTCATCTGCAGGATACACGACAGGATTTTCGCAACAGGCGACGCGAAATGTTCAACTCGTCAATAACGATGTCACGGTGACGCACACAGAAGCGATGTCGGATTTTGGTTTTACAACGGTAGCGGGATTCAGTCATCAATATGCTGAGGGCGGGACTGTTACCGCTTCCGTCCGCGATCTTATTCCTGTCGCGACCATTCTCAGTTCCGGCGCAACCGCAACGGCGTTTGAATCTCGCGATAAAAAAGTCATTTATGGCTCATTTATTCAAGAGACGATCGGTTATCAAGACAAAATCTTCGTCACCGGGGCGGTACGCGTCGACGGAGCTTCAACTTTTGGCAAAGATGACCGATTCCAGGTCTTCCCGAAAGCAAGTCTTTCTTATCTTCTCTCTTCGGAAGACTGGTGGCAACAAAGCCTTGGCGATATTATCAATCGTTTCAAGTTCAGGACAGCGTGGGGACAATCGGGAGGGCAGCCAGCGGGAAGCTATGATCGCTTCTCGGTGTACTTTCAGCAAAGCAACAGCAACCGCCCGGGGCTTGTTAATTCGGCGTTGCTTGGAAATCAGAGTCTCAAACCGGAACGCATGACAGAAATCGAGATCGGCGCTGACTTCGGCTTGTTCAATGACCGTGTTAGTGTCGAGGTCAGTTACTATAACAAGACCGTGAAAGATTTGCTCTTGCAACGAACGTTAGCTCCCTCAACAGGATTTTCCGGAGTCCTCGACAACGTCGGCGAGCTCACGAATAAAGGTCTTGAGCTGCTTGTCAAAGGCATCATCTGGAACAGCGATGAGTTCAAATGGCTCGGCACGCTGACCTTCTCACAGAATACTAATAAGGTCACAAAGCTGAACGGCCCTGCCTTTGCCGTTGCCAACAGCTTTGGCATCACTCGCGTTGCTGAAGGAGAGCCGCTGGGATTTTTCTTCGGTCCCACGTATCAGCGGAATGCAGACGGTTCGATCAAGTTGGACACCTTGGGTCGGCCACTGAGGGATCCTGTGAATAAAAAAATCGGCGACCCCAACCCTGATTTTATCGTGTCATTGACCAACGATTTTGATATTTGGAAAAATTTCAGCGTTCACATCCAACTTGACGGAATGTTCGGTCAAGATGTGTTCAATTTTACCCGCCGCATTCTCGAGACGCCGGCCTTTGGCAATGGGAAAGAATACGAAAAGGAGCTCAGCGGGCAGGTCGCGGTTGGCTATTTTAACAATCGCAGAACCGTTTTTGAAGAGTACGTCGAGGATGGCTCCTTTGTGAAGCTTCGAGAATTATCCGTAAGCTACAGGTTGGATCAGGAGTTTATCAGGAACCTCGGCCTCCGGTCGCTTGAGGCGAAGCTCATAGGAAGGAACCTCCTCTCGTTCGATCATTATAGCGGGTATGATCCTGAAATCAACGTTGCAGCACAAAGCACGTTGGTACGCGGCTTCGATTGGTCGACGATTCCGCTCCCGCGCACATGGATTTTCAGCCTCACCTTCAACTTGTGAGAAAACGACCATGATCGAATACTTTTGCCACTTATTCAAAAAGGACAACGTCATGAAATCGAATATTCTCCTTCAGACACTCTGCTGTGCGGTCGTTTTGTTTGCTGGCGGGTGCTCACTGGATCAACTGAATCCCAATGCGCCGACAGAAGCGCAGGTTCTCTCGACGCCGGAAGGCATTAAGGCTCTTGCCGTGGGTATGCAAGCACAATACGGCGAGACCATCGACGAGACTGTTGCGGTTTCCAACTTCTTGACCAAACAGTATGCCACGATGCCTGCTTCCGTCCTCGGGTTACGCGAGCTTGAGACGGGCGGTACAGACGTTCAACCACAGAACGGGACGGCCAATAATATGTGGAACCAGCACTACCGGGCGATCAAATCTGCCGAGGATTTGTTGAACAATGCGTCCAAGGTTTCTCTGACCGCAGGGACTCGAAGCGGTATCGTAGCCTTAGCGCGATTAATCAGAGCTATGGCATTAGGCGAGCTGATCGAATCGTTCGAAAAAATTCCCGTGGAAGTAACAACGTCGCAGACGCCGGCGTTTGTTGATCGGACCGCGGCGTTGAATACCATCGTCTCACTCTTAGAGGCAGCACGAGACGAAATCGTCGCGACACCTCCGTCGGCAGATTTTAACAGTAGTATTCTTGGCATTGGGTTCGATTTAGGCAACACCATCCAGGCAATGATCGCGCGCTATGCTCTGATTCAGGGAAATTACGCCAAAGCAGTCACCGCTGCGAACGCCGTTGATCTGACCAAAACATCCACGCTCTTTTTTAACAGCACAACCTCGCGCAATCCGATTTATCTCATTGCCATTCAATCGGCATTCTACAAGCCGGTGAGGAGCTGGAGGCAAAATGCTGAAACGGGAGATGGGCGCGTGGCGTTTTGGGTAACTCCCGGCACAAGTAATTCCTTTTTAGGAACTCCCGTTGATGAGTTTAATCAATACAGAACGGACAATGCAAAATATTATCTGTATTTCCCCGGCGAAATCATGTTAATCAAGGCGGAAGCCTATGCTCGTCAAAATGATCTTGCGAATGCTCTCATAGAAATAAACAGGGTCCGGACAAAAACGACGGACGCAGCCGGCATTGGGGCAGGACTTCCAGCCAAGACGGCCACACAGCTTCCCACGCAGCAGGCGATGTTGGATGAGATTTACAACCAACGATTGTATGAGTTTCTTATATCGGGGACGAGACTGGGGGACACTCGTCGCTTTGGGAAACCCGGTGCAGAAACCGGACCTACAACGAGGAGTCGTAACCGTAACTGGTTGCCGTACCCTGATGGTGAATTATTGGCGAACCCAAACACTCCGGCACAGCCACCCATCTGAGCTTCTACGTCGAACGGCGTATTCTTGCGCGAAGCAAAGTCCGATTAAAGGAAAATTTTTTATCGGACTTTGTTGCTTCTACAGCAATCTTTCAAGAAAGGTTACCGCATGAAAAGCATCCTCATCAAGATTGTTTTGTTATTTGTGCTCAGCATGTTCTGCTTTCCGCAACTTCGCGCCCAGCAAAAATTTGAGCATCTCTTTTATTACATCGATAACGAAACGAGCTTTACGAGCTTCAAGCACAATATCGAGAAAATCAGCATCGTGGCTCCACAAGCGTATTCCGTTGATGAGGATGGGATTGTCTGGGGAGCCGTTGACCCTCGCATCGTTGAGATCGCAGCACAGCATAAAGTCGGCGTGATGCCGCTGATTGTCAACCCGGGTTTTGACCAGATGATGCTGCACCGACTCCTGGTCAATGACCGAGCGCGTCGGCGAGCAATTGCAAGCATGGTGGAGCTCTGCGAACGAAACAAGTTTCTCGGCATTCAGTTCGACTTTGAGAATCTTCACATCAACGACAAAGATGCGTTCACGCAATTTTATCGTGAGACGGCCGAGGCGTTGCATCAGAAAGGGTATCAACTCAGTGCCGCGGTCGTCCATCGGCCTGATGAGTTTGCGGGACCGACGGGGTATTTCAAATGGCTGTTTGAGAACTGGCGGGCTGGGTATGATTTGGCCGAGCTTGCAAAGATAGGCGACTTCCTTTCCGTAATGACCTATTCGCAGCATACTCGCCGCACCACGCCCGGACCGAACGCGGGCATTCCGTGGGTTACTCAGGTCATTGAATATTTCCTCAAATTTGTTCCGCCTGAAAAACTCTCTCTTGGCATTCCCTTAGGTTCCCAGCATTGGTACACCGCGCTGGATACAGCTCGCTACTTTGCAAACGCACGCAGTTGGAGCTCCTCGCTCGATTACCCGAGCGCTATGATGCTCGTCGAGCGTTTTAAGGCGAAGGTCGAATGGAATGACGAGCAAAAAGTCTCTTACGTGATTTTCGACAATGGCGGTCTGTTCGAGTATATTTATCTGGAAGACGCTCGCAGCTTCAAAGCAAAAATCGAGCTGATGAAAAAATACAAGTTGAGGGGTTTTTCCGCGTGGGTCTTGGGGAATGAAGATGTCGAAATCTGGAAATCGCTTCCCAAAGGTTCTCGGTAATCGAACACGTCGGGCGTGTGCGCATTGCTCTTGCTCGAGACCTCAACAGATTGAAGATCGCTGAAAAAGCCTAACGAGAATTTATCTCGACTATATCTGCAACCCGCCGGGACTGTTGGTGGGTTTTTTATTGTACCGCATCTTTGACTTTCCGCACTCTATAGCCTATATTCGGCTGTTATTCTTGCCTCGCGCACGGGTTTCATTCGCCGGCTTTTCGAATCTTAGCGTTGGAGGATGAGTTGAGCATTTCACGTAGGGCTTTTCTCAAGGCTGGGCTGTTACTTCCGTCCATCCGCCAGGTTCTCTCTTCTGCCCAGGTTTCCCTTCAACAACATTCGTCATTCGACCCGTGGGTTGAGGTTCATGCCGAACATCTTCGCCACAATGTCGCACAAATCCAACACAAGGTTGCAGGCAGACCAATCCTTGCCGTTATCAAGAACAACGGTTATGGACTCGGTGTGCTCAATGTCGCGCAAATTCTAGAGTCTCTCACGAGTATTTTCGGCTTTGCGGTCGTCAAGATGCACGAAGCAATCGCCCTAAGGGATGGTGGAATCAAAAAGCCGATTCTTCTGATGGGACCGTTTAGTGAGCAGGAGCTTGAGGAATGCGTTGCTCGAGATATTATGCCGATGGTCTACACTCCCATAGTGAGAACACTCGAAAAAATTTCGAGCAAGCGTCAGAAGGCAATCCCTGTTCATGTCTGTGTCGATACAGGAATTGGTCGTGTGGGAGTGCCGTACAGAGAGGCTGATCGGTTGATTCGCGAGCTCGCAGCCAGCTCCGCGATGCGCATCGAAGGCGTGATGATGACATTTACCGAGGATCCGGAGTTCGATAACGAACAGTTTCGGCGGTTCCAGAATCTCTGCAATAATCTTGAGCGGTCGGGAATCAAGCTTGGAAAGCGGCATGCCGTCTCGAGTTTTGGACTCTTCCAGCATCCCGATAAGTTTCTGGACATGGTGCGGCCGGGGATGGCCATCTGTGGAATTTACCCGGAGAAAGAATTCCGCGGCACGGTGATGGAGCTTCGGCCAGCGGTAAGTCTCAAAGCACGCGTCATCTACGTGAAGCAGTTGCACAAAGGCGAAAGCGCCGGCTACAACCGCGCATATCTTGCGCAAGACGATGTCTGGGTTGCGACGCTCCCCGTCGGTCATGCCGATGGATTGCCGCGGGTTGCAACGAAAGGTGCCAGAATTCGCATCGGGACCGCGCTCTATCCTGTTATTGCCATTTCTGCAAGCCATACGATTCTAGAGCTTGGCGCTGAGACTCGCGTTCAGATTGGCGATGTTGCGACGGTCTTCGATTGGCAAGAAGGTTCTCGACCTGAGGATTTCGCGTTTGCCTGCGGTGCTTCGGTGTACGACCTGACGATGCATTTGAACCCGCTGTTGCCAAGAAAAATACTTTAAGATGGCACGCCATCGGATGAATCCGACGGCTCGATCTTTGCGAAACCCCACAGGAGTTTCGATGTGAATGAAAGCGTCGACTTGAGTCGATGCTGGAGGATAGCCAATGATTGGCCAAACAATTTCTCACGGTCATGTTCGATGAAGGCGCTGTTTATAATCACGCCATCCGATGAATCGGACGGCTTGATGCGAACGAAACCCCTAAGGGGGTTTTGCGAAATGAAGGCGTCGACTTCAGTCGATGCCGGAGACGGACAACCATGATTGGTCAAACCATATCTCATTATAAGATTCTTGAAAAGCTCGGAGAGGGCGGAATGGGCGTTGTCTACAAAGCCCAAGACACCAAGCTCGACCGCCTCGTTGCGCTGAAGTTCTTGCCACAGAACATCACTCCGACCGAGGCCGAGAAGAAACGCTTCATCCATGAAGCAAAAGCTGCATCTTCTCTGGATCATCCCAACATCTGCACCGTCTATGAAATCGACGAGATGCCTGATGGCCAGATGTTCCTCGCCATGGCTTTCTATGAGGGCGCGCCGTTGTCCGAGAAGATCAAGCAAGGGCCGGTTAAGATTGACGAAGCCATTGAGATGGCGATTCAAGCAGCAGAAGGATTACAGGCTGCACACGAAAAAGGCATCACCCATCGCGATATCAAGAGCGGCAATCTGATGTTGACGGAGAAGGGTCAGGTTAAGT
>CAYJSZ010000094.1:0-9199 GCA_964372545.1 uncultured Ignavibacteriaceae bacterium | reverse complement strand
TTAATGATTGTCCCGATACGGCTGAACCGCACCGACGCGAGTTTGTCCACGATGGAATAAATGGGAATGTCCGGACTCCACGACCAGTAGACGATCAACGGGCTGCCGACCAGATTTTCCTTCGGGATGAAACCCCAGTAGCGGCTGTCCAGACTGTTGTCGCGATTATCTCCCATGCCGAACAGGTAATCGCGCTCCACCACATACTCGGCAACCGTCTTGCCGTCGATTTCAACCAGTCCGTCGGCTAATCGCGGTTGGTGGCCTTCCCGCTTGATGAAGACTTCCCATGTGGGATAGTTCTCCGTGGTCAGCGGGACTGTCATACCCCTCTTCGGAACGACGAGCGGTCCGTAGTTATCTTCGTTCCACGGTGCGTCTTTCGGGAAGATGCCTTCCGCGGCTTCACCCGGGCCGTATATCGCGTGGCGGTTGAATTTCAGATTCCGCGGCAACGGGAATTGCTCGCCGTTCACCGAGAGCACCCGATTCACGACACGAATGGTATCTCCCGGAAGCCCCACACAACGCTTGAGATAGAAGGTGAACTCTTCCGGCTCAACCTCATCGCGATATCCGGGGAACACAAAGACGATAACGTCGCCGCGATGGACATCGCGAAAGCCTGGGACCTTGAACCACGGCAATCGCACATTGGTAAACGGAATATTGCGGGGCGACGTGCCGCCGTAGATGAATTTGTTGACGAAAAGTAGGTCGCCCGCCATCACCTCGTTTTCCATCGAGCCTGTCGGCACCATGAAGGACGCGAGGACGAAATTGTTGAGCACCAAGAACGCCCCGAGGACGATGAAGAACTCCTTGAAGAACGCCTTCACCTTTCCGCCGAACGTCGTCGGTTTTTGTTCTTCCTTGTCTTTCTTGTCCCTGTCTGTCATTGGTTGTCCTTTCATCATTCTTCCATCGAGAGCACGGCCAGGAATGCTTCCTGCGGCACTTCCACGCGTCCGACCTGCTTCATTCTCTTTTTGCCTTCGCGTTGTTTCTCAAGAAGCTTGCGTTTTCGAGTGATGTCGCCGCCGTAGCACTTTGCCAGCACGTTTTTCCTCATGGCGCTGATGGTTTCGCGGGAGATAACTTTGCTGCCGATTGCGGCTTGAATGGCGACCTCAAACATCTGCCGCGGGATCAGCTCCCTCAATTTCGCACAAAGTTTTCGCCCCCATTCATACGCTTTCAACCGATGCACGATGGTCGAAAGTGCATCGACGTGCTCCCCGTTGAGCAAGATGTCGAGCTTCACGAGGTCGGCTTCGCGATATTCGAGAAAGTCATAGTCGAGCGACGCATAGCCGCGCGACATCGATTTGAGCTTGTCGTAAAAATCGAAAATGATTTCCGACAACGGGAGCTCGAAGTGAATATCCGCCCGCTCGGGACTCAAGTACGTCGTGTTCTTGTGAACGCCGCGCCGGTCCATGCAGAGCTTCATGATGCTGCCGATATATTCCGTCGGCGCGATGATCTGCGCTTTCACGAACGGCTCTTCAACCTTTTCGATCTGTCCCGCCGGCGGCATCAACGCGGGATTATCCACCAGCACCGTTCCTTTATCGGTCTTCGTCACACGATACTCAACGTTCGGGACGGTATTGATGAGCGACTGGTTATATTCACGCTCCAGCCGTTCGTGAATGATCTCCATATGGAGGAGACCCAGGAACCCACAGCGAAAGCCAAAGCCCAGCGCAATCGACGTCTCAGGCTCGAACTGCAGCGCTGCATCGTTGAGCTTGAGCTTCTCCAACGCATCCCGCAGGACGGAAAAATCATCGCTGTTCGACGGATAGACGCCGCTGAACACCATCGGCTTGGCTTCTTTGTACCCGGGAAGAGGCTCGGCCGCCGGGTGTTCCGCCAGTGTAATCGTATCGCCGACTTTCGTATCGTGGACATCTTTGATGCCGGCGATGATATAACCGACATCACCCGCTGCAAGCTCGCCCGTTCGCTTGCGCTGCATCTCCAAAATGCCGATCTCTTCGGCCTGAAACTCTTTTCCCGTCGAAAAGAAACGGATCCTGTTCTTTTCACGCAAGCTGCCATCGAACACCCGCACGTAAGCGACGGCCCCGCGGTATTCGTCGAAGACGGAGTCGAAGATCAATGCACGCAACGGCGCGTTTGGGTCCCCTGCAGGGGGCGGGATGCGGTGGACGACTGCTTCCAATACTTCTTCGGTACCCTGGCCGGATTTGGCGCTCCCCAGCAAGATCTCCTCTTCGTTGCATCCTAACAGTTCCATCACCTGATGCTTTACGGTATCCAGCATCGTCTTGGCGCTTGGCAAATCGATCTTGTTGATGAACGGAACGATCTCCAACCCTGCGTCGATCGCAAGATACAGGTTGGATATCGTTTGCGCTTCCACGCCCTGTGTTGCATCCACAACGAGAATCGCTCCTTCACACGCAGCAAGTGAGCGCGAGACTTCGTACGTAAAGTCGACATGCCCGGGAGTGTCGATGAGATTCAGAGTATAGTCCTGTCCATCGTTCGCTTTGTACTTGAGCGGAATAGCGTGCAGCTTAATCGTAATGCCGCGCTCTTGTTCCAGCTCCATATCGTCCAACACCTGCTTGGTCATTTCTCGTGCAGGAATCGCTCCCGTCATCTCCAGCAAGCGGTCGGCCAGGGTAGATTTTCCGTGATCAATGTGGGCGATGATGCAAAAATTTCGGATGTGCTTCATTGTTTACCAAACAGGACTGCGATCCCGCCATACAACGGCGGGACGACACTCCACTCTTTTGCACTCCTGCAAAATATTTAGACGTTACCGAACTCTTTATCGTTTCCTAAAATCCAGATTCCGCAATCAAAAATAACAAAGAGTAAAGAGTGGAATCTGAAGTTGGGCACCCTTTACTCTGAGTGGTTGTGAATTCAATCGCTTCTTCGTTTAAAATATAGCGGAAAATGCACTGAAGAGCAAGGAAACGACTGAACACGAGGGCTGTGTGAAAACCGATTGGGGGAGCGTCAAGCGTGGATGAAGAAACAACGGGAACAAGCTTCGATAAGACAGGAGCAAAAAAACAGAGAACAACGTAACCGATTTCCCTTCTTCAAAAACTCTTCGTACTTTGCAACAGACAAACCTGCACTACCTGAGAGAAGCTTCTCCATAAAAGAAGGAGGCATCATGAAAATCGTGGTCGCTGGTGGTAGCGGTTTCCTTGGCAAAGCCCTTCTTAAGAAACTCATTGAAGCCAATCATTCAGTCGCTTTGCTCTCCCGGAACCCTCGTGCCGCACAAAGTAATGTCCCTTCATCGGTCCAAGTAGAACAGTGGGATGCAAAGTCCGTTGGGAACTGGGCGCAACGGATTGACGGAGCAGACGCCGTGATCAACCTGACAGGTGAATCTATCGGAGGAAAGCGCTGGACGGCCAAGCAAAAAGAAATGATCCTCTCGAGCCGCATCGATTCAACACGAGCTGTCGTTGAGGCAATACGACAAGCAACACTGAAACCAAAACTGCTCATCAACCAGTCAGCGGTTGGATATTACGGTAATGTAGAGGTAGGAAACGTTACCGAAGACCATCCAAGAGGAACTGACTTCCTTGGAGAAGTTGCCTCACGCTGGGAAGTGGAGGCTCGAAAAGCAGAATCGCTTGGAGTCAGAGTAGTTACTCCTCGCACAGGAATTGTTCTTGATAAGAACGGCGGTGCGCTTCAGAAACTTCTTTTGCCGTTCAACTTGTTTATCGGTGGACCGCTTGGGTCAGGCAGGCAGTGGTTTCCATGGATTCATCTCGAAGATGAAATCAATGCGTTTCTGTTTGCACTTGAGAATCCAAAGCTCTCAGGTCCCGTGAATCTTGCTGCGCCTGAAAGTGTGACCATGAAACAATTTTGCACTGCTCTTGGGAAAGCGATGCACCGCCCTTCATGGGCGCCGGTGCCGGGATTTGTTCTGAAGATTCTTCTTGGTGAGATGGCGGGACCATTGTTGCTGGGCGGTCAGAAAGTCGTACCCGAAAAATTGTCGGAGGCAGGGTATAAGTTTCGCTTTCCAAAATTAGAAGAAGCGTTGAGTGATATCTTGAAGTAACCATGAAACGAAAGACTCAATTATCTTTACGTAAACGAAAAAGAATTGTGATTCTCTTCGTCCTCACGATTGTCATTCCCAGCATTGTTCTCGGAGTGTTCGCCCTCCGTTCTCTTGAAAATGAATCCCTTCTCATGCAAAAATCCTTTGAAGAAGAACAGGCTGCCCTGCTCAACTCCATAACTATCGGGCTCGAATCTTCTCTCGAAGAAGCTGAGCGTTCCTTTGAAAAATTTCTCCAGTCATCCAAACTTCCTCTTCAATCTGAATGGAAGAAATTCATGGCTGAACTAAGCCTTATCAAGCTGCCTTTTCTACTCAAACAAAATGGTGAGGTTACTTTTCCAGCAGCAAAACCTTTATTTGTTCTGGTTCCATCCACTTCGCCAGTTCCGCAATCAATACAAGTTCGCGATACGCTCTTTCAGCAGGCCGAACACCATGAATTGCAGGAAAAAGACTATCTCCGTGCTGCAGAAAAGTATCGCATACTTCTGGAAAAAACCCGCAGCCGTCCTCTTCAAGCGGAACTACTCATTCGAATCGCACGCTGCTACAAGAATATTCCAGATCTTCAGAATGCACTTTCAACTTATCAAACGCTCTCAAAGAATTTTTCTCTCGAGCAAACCAACTCGGGAATCCCCTATCGAGTTGCTGCGATGCTGGAAGAGAGCGATCTGCTTCATGCTCTCGGTAAGGACTCGATAGCGGCTTATACACTCTTGACGCTCTTTCAAGAATTACTGGAGCCGATCTGGCTTATGGAAAAAGAGCAATTGCTCCACTTTATTGCCGAAATAGAGAGCCGCATATCAAACCTTCGGGAAAAAAATCGGCCTGCTCACACCAAAGAGTTTGAACAACTCTGGCAGGACACGAAGGACCTCGCGAAGAAAAAAGTGCGAGAAACCGAGCGTCTTCTCTTGCTGGCGAAAGACGTCATTCCCTTCGTTGAGCAAGCACGTGGAGAGTCGGGTACCTCTGGATTTTACCGAGCATCTCGAACGACTGGTGGAGAAATCTTTCTGGTGACTTCTCTGCGTTTAAAAAAACTCGGGGAAGCTGGTCAATTCAGTGCAGCAGGTTTTGAGATCGATGAAAATGTTCTGCGATACAAAATTCTGCCTGAACTGCTTTCCCCGCTCCGGCAGCGCGGCGATATCGTCTGCGCGGTGCAGGATCAACAGGGCAATCTTCTCTTGGGAGAAGCATCTCTCTCAACAAAAGAGCCAGCGATGCGTCGCCAATTTGAGGGCAACGTTCCCCCGTGGACCGTGAATCTGTATCAACAAAACCCAGAACTTCTTGAGGTGTTGTTCGAGGGCAAGCGGAGCGTCTATCTCTGGGCAATTATTCTTGTTGTCGGTGCTCTTGTCTTTGGAACAGTCATTACCATCCGCCTTTTTGCACGGGAATGGGAGTTAGAGAAACTTCAAGCTGATTTCGTTTCCTCGGTTTCGCACGAATTCCGAAGCCCTCTGACTGCAATCAGTCAGGTCATTGACATGCTCGAGCGCGGGCGACTTCTCTCGAAAGACCGACGACAGCGGTACTATGAAGCAATCAAAGAAGAAACGCAGCGTCTAGCGCGGATGGTCGAGAATACTCTGAATGTTTCGAAGATGGAAGAAGGCCGAAAGGAATACGAGTTTGAAACCCTCGACATTCGCGCAATCATTCGTGAAGCCGTAGAACACTTTCAACACCAAAAGGCTCGAAATAACATACGTCTTTTCGCATCGATTCCGAAAACCCTTCCTACCGTGCGCGCCGACCGAACCTCTTTGCTCGAAGCGCTGCTGAATCTTCTCGATAACGCAGTAAAATATTCAGGAGACTCGAAAAGAATTGATCTCTCCGTAGCAGTCAACGGCCAGCAAGTTGCGATCTCGGTACGTGATTACGGCATTGGTATCAGTGAAAAAGAATTGAACAATATTTTTGAAAAATTCTACCGCACTGAAGAAGCGAAAAACCGTAGAATCCAAGGGACAGGTTTAGGATTAGTACTTGTGCGAGAGACGATGAACGCGCATCACGGTGTTGTTGTGGTTGAAAGCGAACCCGGAAAAGGAAGTACGTTTACCTTGACGCTCCCTCTTCACACCAAGCGGCCAACGACTGGATAATGCAATGAGTCTGCAACGCATTCTCGTCATTGAAGACGAACCGAATATTCTGATGGTTCTCGAAGATGATCTTCGACTGGAGGGATATCGCGTTCTCGAGGCCCGTGATGGCAAAGAAGGTTTTCAAAAGGCAAAAGAGGGAAACTTCGATCTTATTATTTTGGACATCATGCTGCCGTCGATGGATGGCATAGAGATTCTCAAAGAGTTACGGAAAGCTGGAAACAGAACTCCAGTCTTAATGCTTACAGCGAGAAAACAAGAAGTCGATAAGGTGTTAGGCTTAGGGTTAGGCGCTGATGATTACGTGACCAAGCCGTTCAGTCAACGAGAACTTACTGCGCGAGTCAAAGCACTCCTTCGGCGTGCCCACGGCGAGAAGGATGAACTCGCATACTACAGTTTTGGAACCGTTGCAGTGAACTTTAAGAGTTATGCCGCAACAAAAGGAGATAAACCGTTGGACCTCACCCCTTTGGAGTTTTCCCTCCTGAAGCTGTTCATTCAGAGAAGTGGTGAAGCCCTCTCCCGCAATCACATCCTTGACCAAGTCTGGGGCAATGACGTGTACGTGGACAATCGCACCGTTGATACCCACGTTGGTCACTTGAGAAAAAAGATCGAGGATGATCCTGCCAATCCAAAGTATATTGTTAGTGTGAGAAGTGTAGGGTATCGATTTAACGGTTGACCTCGCTTCCCTTCGGCAGTAGTTCCTCCTTCACAGAATCTTCACAAACATTCTACGCTTTTACCATTCAAGGCTTTCTTTCCGCGGTTACCTTAGAGAAGAAGTTTGCAAGCATTGCTTTTTTCTGTGAGGAAACATGCGGAGAGAAAGCAACAGGCGTAAGGTTTGGTCTCCTCCTTTCTCTTGCGTTCCTGTTCTTTCTCTCTCGCAGTTGTTCATCGAATCTTCACAGTATCTCCGCCGAGTCTCCGTGCTTCCCTCCCTCCGTTGTTGTTAATTACACGTAACAAATTTCTTGAACCATGTCCACCATTTAAGGAGGGTACAACCATGAAACAGATTCTTCACACAGCCACGCTGTTGAGTGTCTTGCTTGCCGTCGTCACATTGCACTCAGCTCTTCTTGCTCAAGACATGAGCTTCCTTCAAAAAAATGTTTTGAAGGATGAGCTGACAGCGTTTAAGGTGATTCGATCAGAGCAGATTGAAAAGTCCGGCGTGCTGGTTGTTTCTGAAATACTTCGCCGTTATGCTCCACAGGTAAAGCCGCAGACATCGATGGGAACGGCAAATTTCGTTCTCTATTTTGACGGCATTAAAACCGAGCCCGAGTTTATCGACGAGACTGATGTACAACGCATTAATCGCATCGTGATTTGGCGGGGGAACTGGGCACCAATCTACTACCGGACGACCGCAGATAAGTTCGTCGTGCTGATTGAGAAGAAAGACGAACGCTAAGAATAGAAACGAAGAAGGTACTCTGCACTCATCTGGTCCAACAAAACATTATCTATCACTTTTCATTCAAGGAGGTCGTTATGAAAACCACACTGTTTTTCGTTGCGCTGCTTGTCGCAGCATTCACCATCGGCTGTGAGGTGAAAATCAATCAGGTTCAACCTGATTCAGGAAACTACGTTGCTCCCCATCAGCCAAAAATTCTTGAATTCCAAGGAACGACGGAAATTCTTGGCAAGGATGGAGTCAAACGGTACTTCGAGGTAAGCGGGCGGGCGACGTACACGTTCGTAAAAGTTCAGGGAGATCTTGCAAAGGGCACCTTGGCACGAGAGACATACGAAGTCACTATCACTACAGAAGCAGAATTGAAATCTCTCAACACCGAATCAGTGGGCCTTTCCTGGAAAGCTGCAGGTAGCTCGGTCGATAGGATTGCTATGGATGACAATGGCAACATCTCTCTTGTCAAGAAATACCAGATCTTGAGAATGGATAAAGAGCCACAACTGAACTTAGAGTTTGATGTGGCTAAGGATAATTTGTCCTTCTCTCGGATGTGGGTTTCAGGATTTTAAGGAGCCGACTCCTTACTAGTCACACAAAGGGCTGCATTTGATTCTCAGAGTGCAGCCCTTTATATTACAGCGGCTTAATAATGAGGAGAGCTTATGAGAAGGAGTAAGCTATTACCGCTTGTTCTATTCTTCACAACCTTTTTTCTCGCCACCCCAACCCGCGCACAGCACGTAACAGGGAATCTTCTAGGCCGGATAGTAGACTCACTAGGACAATCTATCTCTGCTGTCAATATTGTCATCGTGGGTCCCAATATTCAGGGGATTCGTGGCGGTACAAGTGACGAGCTTGGCAACTTCAATATCCTATCGCTGGCACCCGGCAAGATTTCAGTACGAATAGGTCACATATCCTATCAGCCGGTAAATTTCGAGGATGTGTCCATCCAGTTAGGAAAAACCACAAACCTTGGGGAGATACGACTTCATTCGCGTTCACACGACCTGCCGGAAGTAGTTGTGTCGGGAGATAAGCCACTCATCGATCCTAGCAGAGCCGCATTCGGTACCGATCTTCGACAGTCAGAGTTTGAAAAGCTTCCTATCGAGAGGAACTACCGGAGTATCGCGACGTTACTTCCGCAGGCCAACCTCAGTTACTATGGCGACGAAGTAAACATCGGAGGCGCAACAGGAAGGGAAAACAAAATCTTCGTCGATGGAGTTGACGTGACACAAATACGAAATCTTCCCTACAATTTTGTAAGAGAAATTCAGGTGGTGACGGGCGGGTACGAAGCCGAATATCAGAGCGCTCTCGGTGGTCTTCTCAATGTCATTACTCCCTCCGGCGGCAATGAACTTCACGGATCGATCTTCAGCTTTTACACGAGTAATCGACTTGCTGGTGAGCGACGCGTCGGACTACTCGATCCCACGCAGGGAGGATTTTCCAACTATGACGTGGGCGGAGGCATCGGCGGCCCGATTATTTCTGACAAACTCTGGTTTTATGCGGCTTATAATCCAACGTACA
>CAYJSZ010000093.1:0-9229 GCA_964372545.1 uncultured Ignavibacteriaceae bacterium | reverse complement strand
TTTTGAGGGAAACTTCTTTTCTTTCACATCCTTCACATATCCGGAGACAGCGCTTCGAATCGAATCCGCGAGCTTTGCGTAACGGCGGACGAAACGCGGGTTGAAGTCTTCGTACAGTCCAAGCATGTCTGAGACAACGAGCACCTGCCCGTCGCAGCGCACGCCGGCGCCGATACCGATCGTCGGAACGTTGACGGACCTGGTGACTTTTGCAGAGAGGGTTGATGGGATTTTTTCGAGCACAATCGCGAACGCTCCTGCTTCCTCCAAGACTGTCGCATCGTGCAGAATTCTTTTTGCTTCCTCCGGTGTTGCCCCGCGCGGCTGATATCCGCCGAATTGATGAATCGACTGCGGCGTCAATCCGAGATGGCCCATCACCGGAATGCCGGCCTGAGTCGTCATTCGCACCAGCTCTGCGATACGCTCTCCGCCTTCGAATTTTACGCCGCCCGCGCCCGTTTCTTTCATTACACGGCCTGCATTGCGAAAGCCCTCTTCCGCGTTCGCTTGATAGCTCATGAACGGCATATCGAGGATCACCATCGCCCGGTCAACGCCACGAATAACCGCCTTCGTGTGATAGATCATTTCGTCAAGCGTAACGGCCAGCGTTGTCTCGTGTCCTTGAAAGACCATACCGAGCGAATCGCCGACGAGAATCAGGTCCACCCCCGCCTGGTCGAGAAGTTTGGCTGTGAGATAATCATACGCCGTGAGACACGCAATTGGCGTCGCTTCTTTTTTCATAGAGGCAATCGTTCGTGTCGTGACACGCTTGGGGCCGGAGCCGGCTGTGGAGGTTTTCATGATTGGAGGACTGTGTGATGATGAGGTTGCAGAACCGATTCAAACACGATACGCCAGGATTCTTCAAACCCTTTTCTGACGGCATCGGCTACATCGTCAAATCTGATGGGGAGACCCAGGACAGTTTTCAGATCGGTGGTCTTTTCAGCTAATTCTTGCTTGAGCATCATTCTCCGTTCTTCGCTTTTCTGCGAGAGAAAATCTGGAATGCGGAGATGGTCGGGTCCGAGAAGAATCGAGCCGTGCTGGAGAACGACTTCTCTTCCGGAATAGAAAAATCGACGCTGTGCGCTGCCGACAAGCTTTTGGCCTCGCACTTTGATTTCGTAGCGTGCTGAACTCGAAAAACATGCAACGCCAGCTGGTGATTGGTAGAGCGTCGGGAAATGCGGCTGGGATTTTTCGAATACTGCATCGACACCAAGTCGACGGAGCCCGCAGACCAGTGCGCGACTAATTTCACGATAGACCGTTGAAACGCTTTTGCCATGAGCCGGCATGACGACGCTGTAGGTCAGCTCATCCGAGTGCAGGATTGCCCGGCCTCCCGTTGGCCGGCGGACCACCTCGATTCTATCGCGGGCAGCGGCTTCTATATCGATGTCTTCAAGCGACTGATTCCAACCGAGCGAAATTGCCGGTGGATTCCAGCCAAACACGCGAACGGTGGAAGGACGACTTCCTTCTGCAACCTCCCGCGCGAGCCTTTCATCATACCGCATGTTAAACTCGCCGGTATGGAAGGCCGTATTGTCAAAGGTCCATATCATCTGAATCCTGTGCCGACATATTGCGCGACAGTCCCGGAATAATGCCGCGCTTGCTCTTCCCGATGAAGTCGACCACGTTCAGCACTTCCGGAGTCTGTTCTACCTCGCGCGTAATTCGCTCAAGCGCTTGACTCACATTCAAGTTTGACCGGTACAAGATGCGATACACTTGTTCGAGCAACTCGATTGTCTTGCCGGAGAATCCCCGTCGTCGCAATCCAACGAGATTCAATTTCTCGAAGCAGAGCGGGTTCTGACCGGCAAGAATGTACGGCGGCACATCCTTGGACACGCGCAATCCACCGCCGACCATCGAGTGCTCACCGACCGAAACGAACTGGTGAATCGGCGTCAACCCACCGATGATCACATAATCTTTGAGCGTGACGTGGCCCGCGAGCGCGACGCAATTTGCGAGAACGACATTGTTTCCCACCACACAATCGTGCGCAACATGGGTGTACGCCATGAACAGGCAATTGCTGCCGATAACCGTCTTTCCGCTTTCTGCCGTGCCGCGATTGAGCGTTACGTATTCCCGCACAACAGTCTTGTCTCCTATCATGAGCAGCGTTGGCTCTCCTTTATACTTCAGGTCTTGCGGAGGAGCGCTCAACGATGCACCGGGATACATCTTGCATTCTTTTCCGATCCGTGCGCCGTTATAGACGACAGCGTGCGGGGCAATCCACGTCCCATCGCCGATCACGACATCATCTTCGATGACGGCAAAGGGGCCAACAACGACATCGTTTCCTAGCTGCGCTTTGGGACTGATGACTGCGCGCGGATCGATCTGAACACTCATTATCGATTCTGCGGTTTTTGTTCGGTTGGGGATTGAATCTTGCTCGTGGATGTATCCGGGGGCGCAATGCCGTCTTGCCGGTCGACAACTGCCGCCGTGAATTCTCCCTCGGCAACGAGGTTGCCGTCGACGTACGCTTTGCCGCGGATTTGGATGACCTTCGTGCGACGGTTCACCATTTCGATATCCAGCACGAGCTGATCACCGGGCGTCACCGGCTTGCGAAATTTGACATTGTTCATCGCCATGAAGTAAATGAGTTTGTTGCCGGGATTCTCCGATCCGTTCAGGAGCAACACACCGCCGGTCTGCGCCATGGCTTCGATGATGAGCACACCGGGCATCACCGGCTGACCCGGGAAATGCCCCTGGAAAAACGCTTCGTTGAACGTAACGTTCTTCACTCCCACCACCCGTTCATCGACCTTGAAATCGATGATCTTATCCACGAGCAGGAAGGGATAGCGATGGGGGAGAATGCGCTGGATGGCGTTCACGTCAAAGACGACGCCTTCCTTTTTCTCATGCTGGTACATCCGCACCAGTTTTTTCTGTTGATACAATTTGCGAACACGCCTGGCAAACTCGATGTTGCTTGCATGGCCCGGGCGTGCAGCAAGAATTTGCGCTTTCAACGGCACGCCGATGAGCGCTAAGTCTCCCATCAGGTCAACTAACTTGTGTCGGGCAGGCTCATTCCTGTAGTACAATTTTTTGTCGTTGAGGACTCCCGTCGTGCCCAAAATAACGGAATGGGCAATGCCGAGCTTCTTGGCAATCTTCTTAACCTCGTCATTTGGCAGATCGCGGTCGACAATGACAATTGCGTTGTCAAGGTTGCCGCCTTTGATGAGCCCCTGATCGCGCAGCATTTCCACTTCGTGAAGAAAACAGAAGGTCCGAGATGACGCAAACTCTGAGACAAATTCTTTTTCCAGATTGAAAAGCCCGGTGTGTTGACTGCCGAGCGCAGGGTTTTGATAATCGATCATCACCGTGACGCGGTAGTCGTCCGTCGGCAAGGCAACAATATCGACGCCCATCTCTTCATTCTGGTACCGGATGGTCTGATCGATGATCAGATAATCTTTCGGGGCTTCCTGCTCTCGAAGTCCTGCTTCGAGCAGCAAGTCAACGAAGGGTTTGGCGCTGCCATCGCCGATGGGCGGCTCGATGTTGTCCAACTCGATGATGATGTTATCGACCTGTAAGCCGACGATCGCGGCGAGGATGTGCTCGACCGTATGCACCCGCGCTTCACCGATACCGATAGTGGTGCCGCGTGCTACGTCGATCACATGGTCGACGTCGGCCGGGATCTCCGGCGCTCCACCGAGGTCGACGCGGCGGAAACGGATGCCGTAATTTTCCGGAGCGGGCTTGAATGTCATCGTCGTAGTGACGCCGGTATGCAACCCTACGCCGTGCATCGCGACCGCTTTTCGAATGGTATGCTGTTGAGCAAGCATCGGTGTGTTGCCGCGGCAAGCCGCGACCTCCTCTCTATTTTATTTTTTCGAACAACTGAGCGACTTTTTGCTTGAGCTCGTTGAATTCCCTTACCAACTCTGGCAAGCCGCGTAACGCCGCCTCTATTCGGTGCGCTTTCTTGATCTCTTTTGCCGGATAACCAAAATAGGTCTGACCCGGCTCAGTGAAGGATTTCGTAATGCCTGATTGTGCCATGAAAACGGAGTTGTCGGCAATCTCGACGTGCCCTGCAAATCCCACCTGACCTCCGATCATCACGTGTTTGCCAATCTTGGTGCTGCCGGCAAGACCGGATTGTGCTGCAATCACGGTGTTCTCGCCCACTAAGCAATTGTGTCCGATCTGGACGAGATTATCCAGCTTCACCCCGCGTCGAATGAGCGTTTCACCAATCGTTGCCCGATCAATCGAACAGTTCGCGCCGATCTCGACATCATCTTCAATCGCCACAATGCCAAGCTGGGGAATCTTCTCGTACGTCCCATCCGGCTTCGGGGCAAAACCAAAGCCGTCGCTGCCGATGACAGCGCCGGAGTGAATCGTTACCCTGTCGCCAATCCTGCACTGATGGTACACGGTGACTCGCGGAAACAACAAACAGTCCGAACCGACTCGCGCTTCACGACCGATGATGCAGCCGTGTGAGATCTTCGTATTGTCTCCGACGACGGCGCCTTCATCCACTACCGCATGTGCTCCGAGCACCACGTTCTTACCCAGCAGCGCAGTCTTCGCAACGATGGCTGTCGGGTGAATTCCTTCCGGGAACGGATTAACCTTCGGCGTGATGCGGTCGAGCACCCGCAGAAACCCGACGTAGGGGTCATCTACTTTAATAAATGTCGTGGAGCCGTGGTCTGTGTATGCGCTGATATCTTGTTTCCTGGAGACGAGGATGGCAGAGGCTTTAGTCATCGCGAGGTGGCGTTCGTATTTGGGATTGGCAAGAAAGGTGAGGTCGCCCGCGCCGGCGTCTTCAATCTTGGCCACGCGTACAATCTGTGCCGTTCTATCGCCAACAATTTCTCCGTCGAGCCATGTCGCAATTTCCTCAACCGTCATGCGAAGCCCTGGTCATTTTGTGGGGGATGTGGTGACGCCACGTTTGAGCTTGTCAAGCACTTTTGCAGTGAGGTCATTTTTCTCGTTTGCATACATCATCAGAATTTCGCCGCTCTTGTCAAAGACATAATCGTACCCTTCTTCCACGGCGACATCCTGAATCGCTTTGAACACGCGATCCTGCACCGGTTTCATCAGCTCGTTCTGCTTGTTGAACAGCTCGCCATTCTGCCCAAACTTTTGAGTACGGTAGTCGGCCGTCTTTCTGTCCAACTCGTGCAATTCTTTTTCTGCATCCGCCCGGCGCTGGTCGGTCATGATCAGCTTCTTCTTGTCGTAGTCATCGAATTTCCGCTGCCAGTCCTGCTGCATTTTCTGCAACTCGTTTTGCCACTCGACCACCAGCGCATCGAGCTGGCGCTGGGCATCCTGAGCGTCCGGAAGCTCCTTCATGATGGCTTCGGAACTCACATGGCCTATTTTTACCTGTGCAGCGACAGGAAAAACGAATAGTGCAACCAGTACGAGAAGCAGACCTGCAGTGCGTTTCATGATTATCCTCTCCGAAACAAGATGTCCGGCTCCCCCCGACGGTTCTAACGACGGAAGAAGTCGGACATCAGATGCGTTCACTTACTTACCCTTCGTGGCTGGTGCGGTGCCCCTCTTCAACCGATCGAGCACGCGATAGGTCAGGTCGAACTTCGCGTCGGCAAAGAGCAACAAGGCGTCGTTGGCCTTATCGAACACAAAGTTGAACCCTTCCTCTTTGGCAATTGCCTCAATGACTTTAAGGATCCTTTCACGAATGGGCGCAAGTTTTTTGTCGCGCTCGGTCACGGCCTCGCCTTGCCGCGTGTCGAACTTCTGCGCTTGAAATTCCCTGGCCTTCTGCTGCATGTCGGTAATCTCTTTTTCCTTCGCTTCTTTCGCGGTTGGCTGCATCATCGCCTGCTTTTTCTGGTAGTCTTCAACTTCCTTTTGGATGTTGGCCGCCATTTTTTCAAGCTCATCCTGCCAGCCTTTCACCATCGTTTCCAGCTCTTTCTGAGCCTTCTGAGCCTCCGGCAGCTCACGGATGATGACTTCCGAATCCACGTACCCAACTTTCACCTGTGCTACTGCTGTCGAGACTGCCAGCAAGCTCAAGGTTGCAGCAATGAACCAAAGATTCTTTTTCACGGTTTCCTCTCAAGAGTTAGTGATTGGACGAAAGAATTATCAGCGGTAATAATAATGTTAGAATCCACGTCCGAACTGGAAGTGGAAACGCCATCCCGGCACACTGCCTCCAGGCAACGGCGAATCGAAGCCGTAGCCATAATCAAAGCCCACCAAGCCGATGGGATTGATCAGCAAGCGCACGCCAACACCTGCCGAGCGCCGCAGATCGAGCGGATCTTGTATGGAATGATCCAGCCACACATTGCCAGCCTCAGCAAACGCCAAGGTATAGATGGGGATTGGGTTGATGGTTAGCGCGAACCGGAGCTCGATTGAATGTTTCATCATCGCTTTGCCGCCGAAGCGACCTTGGTTTGGCCCGACAGAGCGGTCCTCGTAGCCGCGGAGCGGGGTCGTTTGGAATTGACCGAGTCCGGTTCCACCCATGTAGAAATACTCCTGCGGCGGGATGCGTGCGTTATTTTCGAATTCAAAAATAAATCCGACCGTGCTCGAGGTTGCCAGCGCAATACGCGGAATCCCGAAGATCGGAACATACCAATCTGCCGTGAAAATATGTTTATGATAACGGGCGTTGCCGGGGAGGAACGGTCCGCCGTTGATTTCCGTGAGCAGCGAAAAGCTTGACCCCGACGTGGGAAAGATCGGGCTGTCGGTGCTGTTGCGCGAAATCAGCTGAGCGACGCTGTACTGTGTCGTGACGCCTTCCCCGTAATATCCGCCGCCGTACACGACGTCATTCCTCTGGAAGCGAATCGTCCAGTCCCCCCGGAAATAGAGATCCGGCCACGAGAAGCGGCGACCGATACGAACGGAAGCTCCCGTGAGTCGCAAATCGTAGTAATAGACCTGTCGCGTGTCGAACAGGTTAATGCCCAGGAGCGTCGGCGTGTCATACAGCCAGGGTTCTTGAAAACCGATGGAGAACGTCCGGAAACGGTTGCCCTCGCCGAACTGCCAGTCGAAGTTCATGACCTGCCCTGCCCCGCCACGGAACGGTTCTTTCAGAGAGAAATTATTGAAGGTGAGTCCCAGCGCGCCGTTGAAACCGAACAGGCCGCTGTACCCGACCGACATGTTAAACGTATCGCTTGATTTTTCCTCTACACCATATTCGAGGTCCACTGTTTTGTCATCGACCGGACGGATATCCGGCTTGATCTTCTCCGGGTTGAAATAGTTCAACTGCGCCAATTGTCGAGCGCTGCGAATCACAAGCTCTCGACTGAAGTCGTTGCCGGGAAGCGTATATAACTCACGCCGAATCACATTCTCATACGTCTTCGTATTGCCGGTAATAAAGACGCGGCCGATCTTAAACCTATTCCGTTCCCGCACGCGGAGGACAATATCAAGACTGTCGGATGCGACGCGTACTTCTTCGGGCTCAACCTGGAAAAAGAGATAACCGTTGTTCATGTAGAGCGAGGAAACGTCGTTCTCGCTTTCATTCCGATACAGGTTGAGCTCGAACTTTTCCTTGTTGTAGACATCGCCTGGAGTAAATCCGAGGCGAGTAGTTAACACGTCGCCCGGGTAAACCGTATTCCCTTCCCAAACAACGTTGCGCACTTTGTATTGCGGCCCCTCGTGTACATAGAGGTCAATGGTGAGATACCGCTTGTCCTCACTGTAGGAAATTGAATCGGCGAATATTTCCGCATCCCGGTAGCCGTTTTTCTGGTAAAATTTGAGGATAAGCTTCTTGTCTTCTTCGTACTTTTTCTTGTCGAACTTGTTGCTGGTCCAGAATTTCCACCACGTTCGTTCGCTCGTCTCTTTCATCTCGCCTTTGAGGTCATCATCGTCAAATTGTGTATTGCCGAAGATGCGAAGAAGGTCCACCTTGACCTTCTGGCCCTCGTCGATCGTAAGTTTCAATACAACCCGGTTACCCCTGGCGTCCTCGACCGGCACAAGCTCCGGCTGAATATGTGCGTTCAGGTAGCCATCGTCGTCGTACTTGGCTTTCAATTGACGCACAATGGACGATACCTCTTGTCTGGTCACCAGTTGACCTTTGACGAGGTTGACCTTTTTCAGGACATCGTCTTCGCTCAATTCATCATTCCCCTCCACCTGTACTTTTTCCAGGCGTGGGTTTTCTTTCACGCGAATGACAAGGTAAACCCCTTCCGGCGTTCTGTTTTCTATATAGATCTGGATATCCTCGAACAGGCGCAGACCGTAGAGCCGCTCGATGGCAGTTCGAGTCTGTTGTCCCGGCACGGTGATCTCATCGCCGACCTTCAGGCCGGTATTGGCAATAATCGCGCTCGGATCCGCAGAGGACTGGCCTTCGACCGAGATTCCGAGAATCCGGTAGACTTCCGGTTTCGACTGGGCGTACAGACTAGCAGAGGTGAGCACGCCGCAGAGCAAAAGAATGATCCTAAGACTTCGCCACACTTTTGAAAAACCTTTCCATCCCGCTGAGTGGTCCCGACGAAGTCGGAATGCTCTGAGATTCTTGGATTTGTTCGCTGGTCATACCGAACCGACGCTCGCGCTTCTGGAAATCGCAAATTGCATCGTAGAGGTGTTTGCGGCGGAAATCGGGCCAAAAAACATCGGCGATGACAATCTCACTGTAGGCAAGTTGCCAGAGGAGAAAATTGCTGATGCGGTTTTCCCCGCTGGTTCGAATCAGCAGGTCGGGGTCGGGGAAATCCTTCGTAGAAAGATACTTTGTGATGACCTCTTCCGTAATCTGGTCTTGAGTTAACGACCCTTGTTGCAGGTCTTCGAGGATGCGTTTCACGGCCCGGACAATATCCCATCGGCCGCTATAGCTGAGCGCAAGCACCAGTGTGAGGCCGGTGTTCTGCTTCATCACTTCGATGGCATCGAGAAGCTCGTCCTGCACATCCTGCGGTAGCGCCGCTACATCGCCGATGGCTTTGAGCTGCACCTCGTTTTGGTGCAAGCGGTCGCGCTCGTCTCGCAACGCCTTCAATAACAATCGCATCAACAAGGAAACTTCATCCTGCGGGCGTTTCCAATTCTCCGTCGAGAACGCGTAGAGTGTGAGATATTTCACACCAAGCTGACCGCACGCTTCAACGATGTCGCGCACAGAGTTCACGCCTTCATGGTGTCCGGC
>CAYJSZ010000092.1:0-9324 GCA_964372545.1 uncultured Ignavibacteriaceae bacterium | reverse complement strand
AATTGGTGAATGATGATGAGTTATGGTGATTGTAGGGAGAAACGTTGTCGCGTGAATCAGAGCGGCACCTTGAACCGGCGATGCTCAACAAAAGTCCCTGACCTTAATACGAAGTGGAGCGAGGATCGGATTTAAAAATAATGAGGAAAAAATGCAGGCCCAAACACCGCAGCCACAAACTGAAGTTTGTGGCTGCTAAGTGTCTTAAAGAGGAAAAGCAATGACGTGAGAGATCTAAATTCCCGGGTTCCCGATCAAATACATTGCTCCGCTGGGCTGTTGTGATCCACCCTTGGGTTCGAGTGTCACGGCAAATGCATCGACCTCCTTCTTGTCCGTAACATCCAGCGCAAGCACTTTGAAATAATTCTCTTTTTCCTTTTCATCCCGCACCGAAAACACGCCGGCAGAAATCGGTATCTTGTTCTTGATGATCCAGAGCTGATAATCCTTGTCGGCGGGCGCCAGCGGCAGGTTGGCAACCTGGAAGATCGCGACCTTCTTCACCGGATCCCAGATGATTTTGCCATAGCCCGCGGGACTCGGCGGGAGTCCGTTCATGAACACCATGTCAATCTTTGGTGCCTGAAGGACTTTCAACAGTTCCTCTTTCTGCTGGACTTCATCCTTCAGTGCGACAATTTGCTGTTGCTGTGTTGAGAGCAGTTGCTCTTGTGAACCGATGCGGTTGATGAGGGAATTCGTATACAGTCCCAGCGCAACGACAATAACGACCGAAGCGATGGCCATCGCATAGCCATACCACGGACGTTGTTGAGATGGCGACTCGGTGACGAGTTTCTGAGTCCGCTGCTCAACCTGCTTTGCGGCACGCCCTCCGGTTTGTGCGGCTGCCATCACCTTGTAGCGGATGTGCGGTGGTACGGCACGCGAAGGTAGACTCAACGGCAACACGCTCATGGCTTCATAGATTTCTGCCAGCTCTTTGTTGCATTCATCGCAGCCTGCCTTCAGATGGTCCTCGAAGAAGCGCCGGTTGCGAGGGTTCAGTCGCCCGAGCGCATAAGGAAGGCACAAGCCCAAATATCTGTTGTGTTCGTTCTTCATCGTGTCGACCTACCCTGACCCGATCCGCCTGCCCGTCCCGCTTCGCTCGGCGAGGCCGGAGTGGCGAGCGGGGTCTGCCCCGAATTCTTCGGGGTAAACCGCACCGCCTGGCGCAACTTGATCATCCCTTGTCGCATCTTCGTTTTCACGGTACCCAGGGGTATCTTCAACATCTTGGCGATTTCCGTCTGACTGTATCCGCCGTAGTAACTCAGCTCGAGAATCTTCGCTTCTATGGTAGAGAGCTTCTTTGTTGCCGCCGTGACGATTTCCTGATATTCCTTCAGCACGACCGTCTGGTGTGGATTCATTGTCGTTTGCGTCCCCATCACACTACGCGCCTCATCAAGCTTCACTTCCTTCGACTGCTGCTTGTAGCGTTTCGAGCGCACGCGGTCGATGGCTTTGTTGCGAGTCAGGGTCACCACCCATGAGTAAACCGTGCCCCGCTCTCTCATGTATGAGCTCGATTTGTTCCACACCTGCAGAAAAACCTCCTGCAAAACATCCTCTGCCTCTTCAGTGGTTGAAACGATGCGCAGCGTCAGCGTGTAAAGCAAGGACGCGTAGCGGTCGTACAGCTTGGAGAGCGCTTGCTCGTCGCGACGCTGGATGCGCCCCAGGAGAGCGAGGTCTTCCTTATTGCGTTCGGTTTGCTCGAGCCACAGAGCGAGTCCCAAAAGGGTAAACAGCAACACAAGGATTCCTATTGACTAATACGTAAAATGGGTGCCGACGGTTTGTTGGGTCTCAGTGAGACATGAACGGCTCGCAGAATCTAAGTACTTGTGGAAGAAAAAGCAAGTGGCCTAGCGCAGACCTCCGAGGTTTATCTGCGCGTTAGCCAAGCAAAACCTCGGAGGTCTCCCTCGTTGCAGCTCAGACGAAATTGTTGTTAATTCATCACATCATGACTGTGACAATAGAGCAGATACGGAGGTTTCTCAAAACGTACCAGCCGCGGGAGAAACGCGCATCCCACCTGAAGCGTGCAGCCATCTTGATGCCGTTCTTTGAGAAGAAGAGCGCGCTGCACGTGCTGCTCACCAAGCGGACGGAATCGGTCGAGCATCACAAAGGTCAGATTTCGTTTCCGGGCGGTGCGGTTGACCGGGAGGATGCGGATAGCGTGGTGACGGCGCTGCGCGAGACGGAAGAAGAGATAGGACTGACGAGGAGCTCAGTGGATGTCTTGGGTGTGTTTGATGATTACAACACACCGTCCGGATACAGCATTACACCCGTAGCGGGATTCATCGCAACATTGCCCTTGCTTGCACCCAGCTCGCATGAGGTGGCAGAGATTTTCGATGTGCCGGTTTCGTTTTTCCTCGACAAAATGAACGAGCGGATTGTGCCCGTGATGCGGGAAGGGAAATGGCGGGATGTGTACTTCTACAACTACGGACAGTATGAGGTGTGGGGCGTGACCGCGGCGATTCTGCGGTCGTTTTTTACAACGCTGATGAGTGCGGTGGGAAAGCAAAGTGGACAGTAACGGGAGAAGTGTTTTATTTCCGTCGGATAAGCTGCCGCATCTCTCGCACAGCGAGGTCCAACCCCGCAAACACCGCGCGTGAAATGACGGCATGGCCGATACTCAACTCGTCAATATCTTCAATCGCTGCAACCGGGATAACGTTGACGTAGTTGAGTCCGTGACCACCGTTAACGCCGAGCCCAAGTTTCTTCCCAAGCCGCGCCATCTGTTGAATCTTGACCAGCTCCTCCTGTCGTGCGCGCTCTGAACGGGCGTTGGCGTACTCTCCGGTATGAATCTCGATCATATCCGTGCCGATCTCTTTCGATGCCTCCACCTGCTCTTGCGCCGGATCGATGAACAGGCTCACCGCAATCTTGTGCTCATGAAATGCTGTGATGACGTCTTCGAGATGCTGCTTGTTCCCTTTCACATCAAGCCCACCCTCCGTAGTAAGCTCTTGTCGTTTTTCGGGCACGAGCGTGACAAGGTCGGGCTTAACCTCCAGCGCGATACGGATAATCTCTTCCGTCGCGCCCATTTCTAAATCAAGTTTCGTTTTCACTGTCTCACGCAACATACGCACATCTCTGTCCAGGATGTGCCGGCGATCCTCGCGCAGGTGGCAGACGATGCCCTCCGCGCCTGCCAGTTCGCAGATCTGAGCAGCCGCGACAGGATCTGGTTCGTTCCCGCCACGCGCCTGCCGGATCGTCGCCACATGGTCGATATTGATAGCGAGTCGCATTTCGATTTCCACTCGTGCTTTTTGAGCGCCATAATATAAGCAATTTCCCTTATTGATTGAAGTTGGTTCTTTGCGTAGATGCTGTGCATTTTTCCCGACAACGTCCAAGGTTCGGCCGGGTAATTCTGAAACTTTGTCTCTTGCGCAGCGTAATGTGAGAAGACAAAGAAGAAAAGGATTGATGAATATGAAACAGTTTACCAGTCTAAGCACCTTCGTCCTGCTTGTCTGCCTAACATGGACGTCAGGAGCCGCCGCCACTCAGCAGTCGACGACAGAGAGGAAGAAAGAAGATCTCGGCGACCGGCTCAGCACGATGATCGAGCGGTTCGTGAAACAGGTGCAGCGCGAATTCACCGGAGGAACGGAGAGCAGCGCTCCGGATGACACACTGCGGAAAAAGCGTCCACGCAAAGTCGAAACGGACGAAGACCGCGACCACGATGCGGACTTTACGTACGAAGGCAGTAGAACGATTGAACAGGACGATGTGGTTAAAGGCGATGTCGTGGTGAAGGGTGGCGACCTGACGGTATACGGAGAGATCGATGGCGATGTGCTTGTCGTGGGGGGCACGCTCTACGTCAAAGATGGCGGACGAATTACCGGCGATGCTCGCGTCATCAACGGCGATATTGTCAAAGAAGAGGGCGGGGTGATTGAAGGCTACATGGATAAATCGACTTCACGGACAGCCGGATATCGCGAGCCGCGGGAACGATTTCGAACGCGCTCCACTGTTCTCAACGCGAATTGGGTTAACGAGCTGACGACGCTGGATGATTTCATATTCCGGTACAACCGTGTCGAGGGGCTATTCCTGGGGCTCGGCTCCGAGAAGCGCTACTACTGGGAGGGCTACCGTGACTACAGCGCGTACGGCAGCGTTGGGTACGGGTTTAAGTCGCACCGGTGGCGCTTTCATCTCGGTGTGGCGCGGCAGTTTGCGCTGGATGATGGTCAGTTACTCGAGTTTGGAGTCGAAGGACATAACCTTACGGACTCGAAAGATCAATGGCTGATCAAGCAAAGCGAAAATACCGCGGCGGCATTCTTTATTCATGAAGACTACCGCGATTACTTCGGCCGCGCGGGCTGGGGCGTGAACGCAGCATACACGGTTCAGCATGACTATTTCACCAGCCAGCTCAAGGTCGAGTATCTCGTCGACAAGTACCGATCAATGGACAACCGGACGGAATGGTCGCTGTTCGGCGGCGACAAAGTGTTCCGATTGAATCCGCCGATTACTGAAGGCAACATGCGCAGCATCGTTGCGTCGCTCGGCATCAGCACGGTGACGAAGACGATGTACGGGCAGGAGGGATGGAGCGCGTTCGGCACGGCGGAGTTTGCGGAGGAGAGCTTCGGCGGGGATTTCGGCTTCCGGCAATACACGGCGGACATTCGCCGCTACCAGCCCTTAGGCCGATACGACAATCTCAACATTCGTTTGCGTGTGGGAACAGCGGAAGGGACGCTCCCCCTGCAAAAAGATTACGAAATCGGCGGCTTGAGCACCGTGCAAGTCTTGCCGTTTAAAGTACTGGCGGGCAACAGGATGCTCCTGGCGAATGCGGAGTACATCGTTAACGGTGACATCTTGCACGACATCGATTTCTGGCCAAGCTGGTTGATGCGCGGGATTAACTTCGTCTTCATCGGCGATGCAGGCTGGGCGAGAACCGTGCGGCCCGGTGCAAGCTTCGATGCGGGGTTTGGCGATTTACAGCTCAAGCAATTCCGAAGCGATCTCGGCGTTGGAGTCTCGAACCGCAACGGCTCGTTCCGGATTGCCTACCTCTGGTCTACAGACGGCTCAAATCTGAACCGCGTCATCTTCCGCTTCTCTCGTCCCTTTTAAATGTGCGGTAAGCCTCCTGAAAACAGAACCGCCCGTGGAGTAATCCGCGGGCGATGTTGTTTTCGGTTGATACCGAGATTTATTTCTTCATAAATACACGCAGGAGCTCTTCGAGAAGTTGCGATTTGTTCGCGCGTGAGATCTCGCGCCCATAAATCGAAAGACCCTCAACTTTTCGGGCAAACGAACGGAGCTCATGCACCGTCATCGCGTTCAGCTTGTCGAAGTACTTCTGGTCTTCGGCGTTCAGGTCGCCGGGAGGAATAAACAGCTCTTCTTGCGTGGTAGGCTCTTCTTCCTCGACGTTTTCTTCAACGTCTCCTCCCCCTACGCCTAGCAGTTTCTCAATCTCTCTTTCGGTACGGGAGCTTTGTGCAAAGATCAACTCTTTCAGTCCTTCCGCAGGGCGAGGAATGACGTGCTTTGAAATCAGTTGTCCAACACGCTGCGCTGCCGCTGCTCCTGCGTCTACTGCGGAACGTACAGCGGCAGTATCGCCAACAACTTTCACTGTAATCATTGCCGGGTCGGTGCGCTCTTTGCCCACGAGGATCACGTTTGCCGTTTTGACCATCGCATCTGCAGCCTCGATGGCGCCGACGAGTCCTTTGGTTTCAACCAAACCGAGAGCGTATTCGATCATAGGAATAATGAGCAAGCGACAATTCAAACCCGCCAGTCCCCCGACCTTTTAAGCCCAAATGAGCGGGATGCCGTACAGCGGCAAACGCGTAGCGGGCAGGTCGTCGCCTGCGGAATTTCGTTGGAAAGGTTACTTCGATGCGGGACGCTTGGGAAGAATCATTTCCACGTCGCTGTGCGGGCGAGGGATGACGTGCACGGACACCAACTCGCCGACGCGCTGTGCTGCTGCTGCTCCAGCGTCCGTGGCAGCTTTCACAGCTCCAACATCGCCGCGGACCATCACGGTTACATAGCCACCGCCAATCTGCTCCTTGCCGATTAAGGTGACTTTTGCAGCTTTGACCATCGCATCTGCTGCTTCGATGGAGCCGACCAGGCCTTTGGTTTCTACCATGCCGAGCGCATCAAGCGAAATGTCTGACATTGAATGTCTCCTTGGAAGTGTGCAAAATAAGAAACAGAAACCGTCGCCAATATAAATAATGGCCGTTTGAATGTCAACAACATGCTCCCATCGGAGACAGAGAGCCTGGAAAGAGCATGGAGAAAATCAGGAAATCCTCTCAAATAACTTTTATATTGGGTAGTACTGAATTTGACCGATGCCGATGATAACCTCACGGCCAGCGTAAGGTATACACTGTTTAGGGGTGAGAATGACTGTTTCGACGGACCCGGTAAGCTTCCACACTGTTGCCCAAGAGCTTTTTGAAAGCCATGAACGGTACAAAAAGGCCGAAATTACTTCACGCCGCTTCACGCAGTCTGACATGCTGCGATGGTTGAAACCTTTGGAAGAACAGAATGTTTTTGCAGCATCTCCGCTTGGAACCTCGGCGGAAGGACGGACGATTTCGCTGCTGACAATCGGCACCGGCGCGACAAAGGTGCTGCTCTGGTCTCAAATGCACGGCGACGAACCGACAGCAACAATGGCACTGCTGGACATCTTGAATTTCATCTTGCAAGCTCCCGACCATCCCGTTGTCAAAGCTCTTCACAAGCAATTGACGCTTCTGGTCATCCCGATGCTCAACCCGGATGGAGCGGAGCGTTTCCAGCGCCGGACTGCACAACTGATCGACTTGAACCGCGACGCACGGCAGCTTGCGACGCCGGAGGCTCGTATCCTGCAAGCAACGCAGGCGGCGTATAGGCCAGAATTCGCGTACAACCTTCACGATCAGGATCCGCGCTACACAGTCGGTTCTACGAAAAATGTTACAGCCATTGCACTGCTTGCTCCAGCACTCGACGAGGCAAGGTCGGACACTCCCGTCCGGCAGCGTGCAAAGCAGCTTGCAGCGACGTTTGCCGAAGTGATGAATCTGTTTGTCCCCGGACACCTCGCTCGTTATGATGAGGCATTCGAGTCGCGCGCGTTCGGTGACAATGTGCAAAAATGGGGGACGAGCACACTGCTCGTAGAGTCGGGCGGATGGCCGGGGGATAGCGAGAAGATGTTTATTCGGAAGCTCAACTATGTCGGTATCATTTCGTCGCTTCATGCTATTGCGAGCGGAGCATATCGGCAAGCAACTCTTGAATCGTACGAGCAGTTGCCGTTGAACGGCAAGAACTTGTACGACATCATCATCCGCAACGCAACACTGAAGGCCAATGGCATGGCACCGGCGATCACCGTCGACATTGGCGTCAACACCGAAGAACGAAGAGATGCGAAAACCGGCCAGGTTCAGTTGATGGGAAGAGTTGTCGATATCGGCGATCTGGGTACCGTCGGAGCCTTCGACGAGGTTGATGGATCCGGTATGGTGCTCGATGGAGACCAAATTCAGGTCGATAAAGTGTACGCTCTCACTCAAGGAATCAAGATCTTTCAGTAACGAGCTGTTCGTAGTCTTGCGAACCGTTCCTGTTTTTCGTAGTTTCTTAGTGCTTTCTCACCGGGCAGTACCCGCCTCCTGGTTGTTCCAAGGAACTTGCTCAAGGGCTTCCTTGTTGAACAAGCAGGTCGCTCAGCCCACAAAGGCGTTTGTGTCGAAAGCGACCCCATGATCAGTTGGATTCTTTCCGGAGCGTCGATCGTCCCGCTTGCTCTGCTTTCTCGCGCGACGCAGAAGAAGCAGCGTGAGTTTGAAGGAGAAGCCATTCCCCACATGGATGTGCTGTACAACTTCGCGTTACGCACAACGGGCAACGTGGACGATGCGCGCGATCTCCTTCAGGAAACGTACCTGAAAGCCTACCGCTTTTGGGACAAGTACGAGAAGGGGACGAATATCCGCGCGTGGCTTTTCCGGATCATGAAGAACTCGTACATCAACCGGTACCGGAAAGAGACAAAGGAGCCAGACACGGTCGATTACGAGGACGTCGAGAATTTCTACAATAGCATTCGGGCCGAATCGACTGACCCGAACGACCTGCAGGAAAAACTCTTCGGCAACCTGCTCGGCGACGAAGCCTCCAAAGCCCTTACGAGCCTGCCGGATGATTTCCGCACCGTTGTCATCCTGTGCGACATTGAGGGAATGACGTACGAAGAGATTGCAGAGTTCCTGGATATCCCGATCGGGACAGTGAGGTCGAGGCTCCATCGCGGACGAAAGCTGTTGCAGCAACAGTTATTCGACTACGCGCAGAAACAGGGTATGATCGGAAAGGATTAGTCGATTCAAGGAGAGAGGAAAGGTTGAATTCCATGATTCATGAGGTGAAGCGTTGACGTGTCAAGAAATAGATGAGTTGTTTGGCTCTGCAATAGACGGAGTGCTGCCAAAACAGGCGGAGGCAGATTTCCGCCACCATGTGACGGTCTGCCCGCCGTGCCGTACTGCGTACGAGTTGGAATCTCTTGCCAAGCGAATTGTGCAGCAGAAGGTCAAGCGTCTGCCAACCCCCCCGCAGGTCTACGAGGCTGTTGTGCGGACATTGGGTGTGGAAAAGGAAGTTGCCCCCACGACGAGTAGGTGGTTCGACCGTCTGTTCGGCAGTCGTTACCTTGTCCCCGCGCTGCTGACAGGAGCCACAGCCATTGTTGTTCTGCTCATGTTCACTCCTGCGCAACGAACCGATCAATCGACACGCCATACAGCGGCGAATGACATCATCAACCAGTCCATCATCAACTTTGCACTGGTGCGTTCCGGTGAGCTGAAGCCGTCGATGGTTTCCTGCTACCCGGAGGGCGTAGTCGGATTCTTTGAGCGAAACGGAATGCGCTTCGCCGTGAATGTCAAATCATTAGAGAACTGCGAGTGGTACGGGGCGATCTCATCGGACTACAACGGTGTGAGACTTGCGCACGTGGTGTACAAGATCGGCGATGACATCATGTACGTTTTTCAGGTGAGCGAAGATGAAGTACAAGAAGGGTCGCTGCTGCAAATGCCGCCTGCCGCGAAACAAGCCCTCGCATCCACCAACTGGTATACCGATCCGGATCACCCCGACTGCAATGTCGTGCTGTGGAAAGATAAGGGAACGCTCTGCGCCGCCGTCTCCACGATGAAGAAAGACCGTCTGCTTGCCTTGCTTACGGCGAAGTGATCGGTT
>CAYJSZ010000091.1:0-9440 GCA_964372545.1 uncultured Ignavibacteriaceae bacterium | reverse complement strand
GAATCCAAAGGAGACCGATGTTATTCCGCCAAACGACGAGCTGCCGCCGAACAGATTTCCAACCCCCGCGGCGTGTTGAACCTCCACAAATCCATCAAAGACATTTGAAATCCGCGCACTGAGACCCGCGACGGCATTGGGTGCGACCGTTCCACCCCACCGGGTATCCACCCGCCAGCCTAACGCCTGAGCACCGACACCAACATACGGCTGGAAATCCCCCTGCAGCAAATAGTATCTGTATTGCGCACCAAGATATCCAATGCCGACGCTCGGCAAATAGTCGCCGTATGATTGCGCCGGCGTGTAGACGGCTGAGCGTTGAAAGCCCGCGAGGCGCGGGTCAGCAATAACGGCTGAACTTCCGGAGTTCCATAACAGACCAGCGCTGAAAATGAGTTTGTGCGACGAGTTGTCTCTCGGAACATAGCGCACACCCATCGACGGTGCCGTTCGCGACTGCCCATCGATCACGTACTGGCTAACTCCCATCGCAGGCTGGAAGGGAGACATTCGTGCCGAACGTGCGGTGCCGCTCAATGGACTTTGTTTAAGCGGGATCGGTGCAAGATTTCGGATCTGTGGTGTGGGAGTGAGACAGGGATTAAGCTGCGCAACGGAAACTGATGTGACGAGAACAGAACACAGAAGAAGAGAGCGCATGTCGAACCTCCTCGACGGTTAGTATGGTCTTACTTCGTAATCACCTGTACCAGATAACGACTTCCATAATCCATTCGCAAGTACGTGGGTGCCCAGTTGCTTCGCCAGACCAGCACCTTCTGAATCGTATAGGGGTCGATAGTATCAATGAACGCCGGTTGCCATCTCATATTGTCGACGAAGAGCGTGAATCCCGACTGACGCCGGAACGCAGCCAGCGCTGAAGTAGTAAAGAACACTTGTGGGGCATATCGACGGAGTACATCTCGAACATCATAAGCCCACATACTCTCAATTTGCCTTTCCGTAATAATGTGGTTGGCCGTTATTTCGTTGAACGGCTTTTGAGCCGTTACGGTTATTTCATTCATCTTCACTGCATCCGGCTCAAGCTCGATATTCACCTTTAACTCCTCATCCGCATCAAGCTGTGCATCGTACGCCTCTTTCTTGTACGCAACGTGGCTCACCGCGAGGACCTGTTTTCCTGCGGGGATCTTGAGTTCAAATACGCCGTTGGTGTCCGTCGTTGTACCCCGGTTTGTTCCACGAACATAGATATTGACCGTCGGAATGGGCTGGCGGGTTTCGCTGTCCATCACCACACCCTTAATCGTCCCTTCCTTCTGAGCCAGGAGGTTTACAGTGGTGGCCAGGCACAGTAATACTCCGACCATCACTCTGAAGCTATTCTTGCATCGCATCATATTTTTATCTTTCTCAGATTACTCTCGAGTACGTAGTAACAACGCGTAGCACTACTTCGGTCGATTAAGAGCGTTAACGATACCGCCTCAGTAGTCGGGGCAATCCTGTCTTGTAATGACGTGCACCACGTTCCTTCTGGCAGATACCGTGCTGATATAAACAGGGTCCATTGTGGATCGCCAGACGACAATCTTCTCAACATAATAAGGGTCGATCGTATAAACTAATGTCGGATCCCTCTGCATGTTGTCAACGTACAGTGTTAGATTCCCTCTATTGAAAGACAATTGCGGTGTATAGACTCGAAGCACCTCGATCAAGTATTTCGACCACGTGCGTTCGATGTCTCTTTCGGTGATGACATATGGATAGGAAGCCGAGGCTTCTTCTCTCAGAGCTTCTGTCGATAGTTTGTTCGTGCGTGCCGGGACAGCATCAAGTTCGATGACAATTTGGCGTTGCTGGTTTTGTTCAAGCGTTACAACCTGAGTCTCTTTTCTATACGTACTATGACTGAAGACAAGAACTCGCTCTCCACCAGGAATCTTGGTTGAGTACACACCGTCCGTGTCGGTTGTCGTTCCCAGGTTTGTTCCGCGCACATAGACATTGACCATGGGAACCGGCTTGCGGGTTTCGCGATCGACTACAACACCCGTGATTCTTGCATCCCTCTGTGAGACCTGCATCGAAGCGCTGCAACCACCGAAAAGAAACAGGATTAACAGAAACCGAAGCGGATTGAGTGTTCGCATTGTGATTTCTCTCCTTACCTACCGTCCTGTTTGTGTTAGAAGCGGTAGGAAAGCGTCACATTCAGATTGCTTGATTTCACTGCCTCTTTGGTCCGGGAAGGATTGGCAAGTCCTTGCACATAATAATTGTCGCGAATCGTCGTCCAGGTGCCGGTCGTGAAAGCCGTGTTAAGATAGACATTCTCGTCGACCTTAAACCCGACGCCGCCGGTATAATACAGTTGGTTGTACTCCGGCGGATCACCCTTGTAGGGCGAGGGATTCCACACGACACCGCCGCGCACTTGCACGCCGAGGTTCCACAACGTTACCTCGGCGCCGCCGCGGAGATTCGTTGTTGGCTCAAAGATCTTCTTGATAACGCGGTTCTCGGCTTCAAGGTCTGCATTGTCGGTCGTAAATTCCATCTGCGTCCAATCGGTATAATCCGCATCTGCCGCAAGCACGAGCCAATCGCTGATTTGCATCGACCCGCCGACACTCACGATTGCCGGCGTTTTCACTTCGTACTTTGTGCTGCCAGAGTTGGTCTTTTTGAAGACATCGACCCGGCCGCTGGAGTTGGGGTCGAACTCGCTTTCTCCCTCGTCGCTGAAGCTCTCCGAAATCTCATAGACGGTCGGCGTGCGCACGGTCGCCCCGACTTTAAAGACCCCCGGCTTTCGGAACATGATCCCGAACATCGCGTTGATGCCGCTGATATCGCTGTTCACCGTGCTGATGTACGTGAAGCGGCGGAACGCATCGTACCGATTCTGATAAGTGTAGACATTCCGAGTGTCGATCTCGTCGTACTCGCGCTCGTAGCGATACGACCCTGAAAGGATGTTGAGGCTTGCACCGATGGAGAGGTTTCGTGCAATATCAAGGGCGCCGCCCAGCGACCAGTTATTGAGTCCGCCACCTTCTTGCACAGTGCCCCGTTGCTGCACGCTGTCGTACACAACCGGAAAGAGCGACCCGCCCGCCGTATCGGCAAGATAGATCTGAAACGGAATGTTGTTTTCCAGGAGGCGTTGCCGCTCGGACGAAGACAACGAGCGAACGTTGACAAACGGTGTGAGCGATTCGATGATCGAGCTTCGCGGATTAAAGCCGTCGAACGAAGCCGTGGTGGTATAGTTTGCGACCCGCCCGTATCCCAACGCAAACGTCAAGCCGCCGCGAACTGTCGGAACCGGATAGGCCAGGCCGAGATTGTTCAGATTGAGTGAGTTGAGATTCGACTCGCTCTTGCTTCCCAGGAAGGAGACATCGTTTCTATAGCCGGATTGTGAGAGTCCGACTGAAAACTCATAATCTTTCAGCGCTACTAATCCTGCCGGATTACGAAAGAGCGCGGAGTAGTCATCGGCCAGGCCGACACCGGCGTTGCCCATGCCAAGCGAACGCGCACCGATGCCCATGTTGAATTGCGAAAAACGAAGAACGTCTTCCGCAAACTGCGCCTGAGCACTCGACACCAACAGAACACTGAACAGAGACACAACGATAGCCTTAGAATTCTTCATAAACAGATTCTCGTCTTTTATTTATAACGCTTATTAGCGTGATCGTGTTGCGCCGCTTCCCCGGTTGCTCTCTCCGCCGCCGCTGGAAGGTGCAGGCATCGCAGCTGGAGCACTCTGCGCGGGTGGAGAGTACGATGGACTTGTCGATGCAGGAGGAGTGTATCCCGCCGGAGGCATCAATTGCCCGCGGCTTCTGGTCGAGCCGGATCCACGCGAGCTTCCGCCGCTGCTACCACGTCCACTGGGCGCTGAACCCGAAGACCCACCGCCCGATCTGCTTGGCGGAGAGTACGAACCGCGCCCGGTTGATGTGCCACGCGAGCCTCCACTCACGCCCGCGCCCTCACGTGAACGTCCACGGCCTTCCGGAGCAACACTTGATCCCCTGCTCCGTCCACTGGACACGCCGCTTCTCGTCGCACTGCCATCTCGACTACCACTCGAATTCCTGCTCGCCGATGGGATAGAAATTCCAGAACTATTGCTCGACCCGTAACGCCCGCTTCCATCGCCGGCACGCGAGGCGCCACCGCTTCTCCTATACCCGGAGTCGCGTGTGCGGCTTGTCCCACTAGCGACGGCGAATACACGGGGATAATAGTACGGATATCCGTAGTACCCGTAAGGATTGTAACCGCCGTAGTAGCCCGCCCAGTACGAGTTGTACCAGTACGGCCGTCCCACGTACGGCGTACCGCAAATCCACGGATCGTAGAAATTGTAGCAGTTGGAATACCCGTAGAACCACGGGTTGTACCATGGATCATACGCCGAGTAGTAATACATGGATGAGTAATGAGGATTGTAGTAGCGGAAACCGACTTGGTACGGCGTTCTGTACCAATCGTTATCACAATCGTTACAGTCTCCACTTGCGCGTGTCGAATCGTCGTCCTGCACGGTTTGCTCATCCCGGTTGTATGTATATCCGTCATCGTTATCTCTCGTGGTTGCCAGTTGCGTGTAGCAGCCCGAGAAGAGGATCGTCAAGCTCCCGACCAAAAAGACCGGGAAGAATATCGTTCGCAATGTTTTCATAGGGCACCCTTAGATGAATTTACTACGAGTTTTTTAGCAATTTCGATGCCAGAGGGGTTCAAAAAGAGTGCGGACTTTCGGAAGAAAACAAGCTCTTCCTGGCGTTTCGAGAAGGGAGGAAAAGCGGAATGTATAGCTGAATAGTCGTGTGCGTCTAATGAAGGACACATTAGAAGACACCGACATAATCCAGCTGCACGGTGCGATTCGCGAACGTAATGCCGCGCTGGTTCTGGAGAATATCTTTCAGATTGAAGCCAAGCACCAGACCGCTCCCGATGGACCAGCGAAAGCCGAAGTTCAGATAGCCTCTCCCGCGGCCGACAGCGTTGCCATGATTGTCATTCGCCGCAAAATCGTATTCGAGCATCAGCGATACATCTTTGCCCGCGGATTTCTCGATTCCGGCGTAGAGGTTGAGATCCTTGTCGCCGTCATTTCGTTCCAATGAAAGGTTCACGCCGCCATGAAAACTGAGGTTCCCCATGAACGAATAATTCTTACTGGCCGCAGCAAACAATCCGGGCGACTTGACCGAATAACGGTCAAGCACATCGATGTACGTGTCTCTGCCCTGTGAGTCGAAACCAAATGCGATGGCCGGAAGTTCTACAGATTCGTCGATGATGCGGATCTTCACATTGACGCCCGGCAGCGGATTCATCCGCGTCCGTTGTTCACCGATGATACTCGTGCCGCCGTACGAGATGCCGAACATAAACCGGTCCCACACGCCGACCGCGACATGGAATAGCACTCCACCGCTCTGATACATATTGATGCTGCCCAAATAGCCGCCGCGCTTCAGCATTCCGGCTGTCGGCTTGTCGATGAGCATTGTCGGCTCCATCGTCGCGCCTTCGCCGGCGTAACCCCGCTGAGCACTCGCGACACCAGAAATATTCCACAAGAGAATTACACTGCAGACAATCGGCCTGAACGTTCTCACTTCGTGTCCCTTTCCATCATGAGCTTGAAACATTCATCATTCCAAAAAGTACCTGCTTTCCACCAGCTCGTTCTTTCCACTGCGATAGATCGCGTGGGGGAATCCTTTCTGAATGCTCGCGGCTCCGTACTCTCCCTTTTTGTTGACGGCAATGAAGCCTGCCTGGAACGACGGGCCGTCCGGGTTTTTGATTTGCCCTTTGTCTCGCATACGGAGAATTCGTTTGACCGCTGCCTCACACGCGGCCTCCGGACTTTTCCCTTCCCGCATGTTTTCGACGATAGAAAAACTTCCACAGATCTGCAGAATCAGTTCTCCCCGTCCTGTTCCAGCGGCAGCACCGATATCGTTGTCCACATACAGCCCGGAGCCAATAATCGGTGTATCGCCCACACGACCGCGGACTTTCCACGCTACGCCGCTCGTCGTGCATGCGCCGGCAAGATCGCCGTGCGTATCCATCGCCAACATGCCAATGGTGTCGTGACTCTCCGCCATGATTCCGAGGCGATCCGCATCGTCTTCCATGTTCTCACGCCAGCGCAGCCAACGGTCCCGCGCATAGGGCGTTAACAGTTCTTCTTTCTTGAATCCGTTCTCCAGTGCAAAGGCTAACGCTCCTTCACCTGCCAACATGATATGCTCGGTTTTTTCCATCACGAGCCGCGCGACAGAAATCGGATGCTTGATGTGCTCGAGAAAGACCACCGCTCCGGCATGACCGTTCGGACCCATGATGCTCGCATCGAGCGTCACCTTACCCGACGCGTCCGGCAGACCGCCGTAGCCGACGTTGACGACTTGAGGGTCGGCTTCAGAGACTTTGACTCCTTCTTCGACAGCATCAAGAGCCCGGCCGCCTTGCGACAACACTTTCCATGCAGCTTCGTTCGCAGCGTAACCGTGCTTCCAGGTTGAGAGGGCGAGAGGTTCCATGGGTAGAATATTAAACCTGCGAGGTTTTTGAAACCTCGGAGGTTTTACGAAATCTTTCTCCAGACTGTTTCGTCTTTTTTATCCTCAAGCGCGATTCCGATTTTTTTCAGACCGTCACGAATCATATCAGAGAGTGAGAATAGCTTTTCCTTGCGGGCTTCGTTGCGAATTTGAATGAGGAGGTTAATTAAGCCAGTCTCTACTTTCGCGTCGGTCGAAATAGCCGGCTGCCCGCGTTCAGGGATAATGCCCAGGATTTGTCCGCCAAGCTCTAAAAAGAGCCGATCGACAGCGTGCAAAGATGCGGCAGAGAACTTGGTATCCAAGGCCAGCGAAGCGTTGACCTCCTTCGATAGCTCGAACAACACGGCAATCGCTTGGGAACTGTTGAAGTCGTCGTCCATTGCTTCGAGGAAGCGCTTCTTATACGAATCAAGGTCAATAGCTGCTGAGGCAGTTCTCGATTCATTTTCCGCTTTTTCGATTTCGAGCCTCAGTTTGCGCACCGTATTCAGGAGCTTGTCCAGCCCGCCTTTTGCTCCGTGCACAGCCGCGTCACTAAAATCCAGCGTGCTGCGATAGTGGCTTTGCAAGATGAAAAAGCGAATCACAAGCGGATCGAATTTCTTGAACGCATCCTTCAGCGTCACAAAATTGCCGAGCGATTTGGACATCTTCTGGCCGCCGACCGTTACCAGATTGTTGTGCAGCCAGTATTTCACGAACGGCTTGCCGGTTGCGCAGAAGCTCTGGGCGATTTCGCACTCGTGATGCGGGAACTGGTTGTCCAGACCCCCGCCATGGATGTCGAACGTCTCGCCCAAATACTTCATCGACATCGCGGAGCATTCGATGTGCCAGCCGGGGAAGCCTTCGCCCCACGGACTCGGCCAGCGCAGGATGTGCTCAGGGTCGGCTTTTTTCCAGAGCGCGAAATCTTGTGGGCTTCGCTTTTCCGAACGAACCTCTACCCGTGTCCCCTCTTGCATCTCATCCAGCGAGCGGCGGGAGAGCTTGCCGTAGTCCGAGAACTTCCGCACGTCAAAATACACCGATCCGTTTGCCTCGTACGCGTAGCCTTTCTCGATAAGCTTCTTCGTCAGCTCGATCTGCTCGACGATGTGCCCCGTTGCACGCGGGGAAATATCCGGCCGCAGAACGCCGAGCAAGTCCATGTCCTCGAAATAGCTGCGCGTGTACTCCTCCGCGATCTCCATCGGGTGTTTTTGCTCGATGCGACTCTGGCGAAGAAGCCGGTCTTCTCCTTCGTTCGTGTCGCCTAACAGATGCCCCACATCGGTGATGTTCTGGACGTACAGAACTTTGTAGCCGAGATAGCGGAGATAGCGAACGATGACATCGAACGAGACGTAACTTTTGCCATGACCGATGTGCGAGTGGCTGTAGACCGTCGGACCGCAAACGTACATACCCACGACGCCATCGTGCAGCGGCTTGAATTCTTCTTTCTCGCGAGTGAGGGTGTTGTAGATGTGCAGAGGCATTGGGTATTCAGGGTCTTGCATTGAAAATGTATTGGCGATGCCACGCGATTGCGTTGGGGTGAGGGTAAATATCAACCCTCCCTGGAAGAAAGATTTTTGAGCTCCGGTTTACTAAGTCTCGAATAACTTCAAACTTTCCGAGTCGACCTTGATCCGGGGGTAGAGACTCGATCTTGTTAGAAACTTGGATCGTATAATCCTGAGACAAAGTGAACCATCCAACATCAAACGCCCAATGATGAAGCCTACAAAATGCCAACCCATTCCAAATATCATCTCGGCCGAAAGAACGATTGGGCACAATATGAGCGGCTTCAACTTCCCAAGATAAAGAGTCAGGTGAGCTCATTTTCAAACCACATACCGAGCATCGATAGTTATACGCTTCAATTACTGCATGCCGAAATCCTCTTATGCGAAGGATAGACTCTTTTGTCATTTTTGAAACTTTCTTCTCCTTGTTGATTGGATCATAGTTCGCCGGTTTGGAAGCTTCGTTCAGCTTCTTCACAATCTTCTGTATTTCAAATGATTTGACTGGAAGATAGCTTTTGGCAGATGCAGGGATACTCGAAAGCCTTAATGCCCGATCAAATCCATCCTCCGTCAGCATCCACTCTTTTTTGTTCGTGAGTTGGATGGTTTGAGTAGGACGTGAAACTAGTCTTTCCTTGGCAGCAGAATCTGCTGCTCGAAACAATAGTCGATTCCAGAGATTGGCTTTCTTAAGCCGATTCTCTTTCCTATAAATAGTCTGTAACACAGCAGACCGTTGCTTTTCGTTCAGCCGAAATTCAACCGCAATTTCGTCGACAATATCTTGTCCGCTAGGGCCGAATTCCTTAACAACTCCACCATGCCGTAACAAAGCTCGAAGCAATGCTTTCTTGACTTGCTCGCGTGTTGGCATTGCCAACTTCTTAAGCATTTGGCTTTCGTAGCTCATCTCGGTAAGCTCATTGATATGCCTGATCCGTTGCAATGAGGACAGGGAATTGATATTACTCTCCGTATATAACGGAATGACATCAACCATTCGCCATCCCACCACTTCATTTTTTCTGCTTGTCGGACTGCCGCTAAGCTGACCTTATGCTTTCGGAAGAATCGTTGCAAAGCCTCTTGTCGAGTTTTGGCTTTGATATGGTCGGTGTAGTGCTCCGAGAATTCATGAAAATAACCCTTGAAACCAATCTCGAACAACAATGGTCTACGAGTTTTCAATAGATTGCTCATGGCGTTCTCTTTAATTCAATTTTAGAGAGCTAGTGGTACGGCTATTTGATAAACAGCTTTTTAATGCCTCATCAGATTCTCCTGTCTTCATTTCAACCCCATCAACTCTCTTGCGCCTTCCAACCCCGCTTCGGTCACT
>CAYJSZ010000090.1:0-9451 GCA_964372545.1 uncultured Ignavibacteriaceae bacterium | reverse complement strand
AAGTACTTTTAACCATTACGTTGTGTTCATGAGAAATCAAAAATCGACCATTTTCCTACCCCAACGTGGACAGCCTCGCGTTCCGATGTACCGGAACGCAGGGGGTAAAAAACCTTTTCTATCTGCTCATCTTCAGAATCTTCTGCCACAGTGTCGTCTCTACCGGCATGACGGAAAGGCGCGGGATCCGAACGAGAGGAAACGATGCGAAAGCTTTCTCCGCTTTGATGCTCGCGAGTGTCACGGTATTCTTGAGCTTTTGCTTCGGCACGATTTCGATGACGACCATTCGTTCGTCTTGTTGCTTAGGGTCAGGATAAGCAGCGGTTGAGATTTGCGCTATGCCGATCACGGCTTTCTCTTCCCCGCTATGATAGATGAACGCGAGGTCGCCTTTCTTCATCGACCGCATATGTTTGAGCGCGGCAAAGCTCGAAACGCCATCCCAGACAGTTTTCTTCTCCTTGACGAGATCATCGTACGAATAGACTGTTGGCTCCGACTTGAGCAGCCAGTAGTTTGGCATAAGACTTCCTTCTATTTATTGCCACGAAGACTCCCTGCCCGAACGACCGAAGTCATTCGGTCAGGCGGGGAAGACACGAAGGAAAGCAGAAGAACTATTTTATTGCTTCGTGCCTTGGTGCCTTCGTGGCATTATTATTTGACGTTTTCGTCAGCATTCTGATACCCCTCGACCTGAACCTTCACCATACCGCGCACTGCGTTCGTGAGATAGACTTCGTCAGCCGACATCAGGTCTTCGAGCGTCAGCATTTTTTCCTGTGCCCGATACTTCCTCGAACGCAGAAGGTATTCCCTGTATGTCCCGGCCAACACTCCGCATGAAACCGGCGGCGTAAAGAATTGATCGCCTTTTTTCAGGAAAACATTCGACCGCGCTCCTTCGGTCAATTGCCCTTGTTCGTTCAAGAACAGAAGATCGAAATAGCCTTTCAAGAGAGCCCGCTCGAGCTCTTCATCATACAGTTTTCGATTTGTTGTCTTGTGGAAAAGAAAACGGTCGGTGGAATCCGTTCGTCTGTCGGAAATCTTTACGTGTTGAACTCCGACGGTCGGCTCAAGACGAAAATGCGTCGCGCTAAATTCACCATCCCGCCCCATCGTCAAACGAACACGAAACGAATGCTTTCTCCCGCTTCGCCTGCGCAAACCTTTCTCATACTTTTTCAGGAACGAAGACAGTTGCTCCTTGTCGAATCGAAAGCCAAAATACGAGGCGGATCGTTCTAATCGTCTCAAATGTTCTTTCAACAACGAAAAACCTTTTCTCGGCTCCCATCGCATCGTTTCCAAGAGCTGAAAGTCATTGGTCGGCTCTGTCAGAAATCTCCCTTTCAACAGACACTCTTGGTACTCGCTTTCGGTGTTGGAGTCGTGTACAATACCGCTTCCTACACCCATTTCTCCCTCTTGTTGCTTTACATCCAGGACGACAGTCCGGATGGCGACGTTAAATACCGCCCTCCTTCGGGGCGCAAAAAAACCTATCGCACCGGTGTAGATACCGCGTGGTTCGCGTTCAAGCTCTCGAATGATCTGCATCGTCCGAATCTTCGGCGCACCGGTCACAGATCCGCTCGGGAACAAGCTTTTTATCAAGTCACAAATGTTCACGCCAGACCGCAACCTCGCTTCGATGGTCGATGTCGCTTGAAACAATGTGTCGTACCGCTCGATGTCAAAGATTCGGGTCGCCTTCACGCTTCCGGTCCTCGCAATGCGACCAACGTCGTTGCGAAGCATATCGACAATCATCAGATTCTCCGCCCGATTTTTTTCAGACGTGCGCAGTTCTTCGCTCCGCAGCCGGTCTTCTTCCAACGTTCGACCTCTCGGAGCTGTGCCTTTCATCGGCCTTAGCGTGATCCTATTTCCCTCAATCCTGAAGAACAGTTCCGGAGAGATCGACAGAATCTTGAAATCCTTCATCGAGATGAAGGCAGAATATCCAACCCGCTGCGATGAACGAAGTCGTTCGTACAGATCGGCCGGCGAGCCCGGCCAGGGAAACTTCAACTTGAACGTGTAGTTCACCTGATAGGTGTCGCCCTCGAGGATGTATCGTTTGATTCGTTCTATCGCACTCCGATAATCGGAAAAGAAAATAGAAGGCTGCGGTTCGAGCCTCAGGAGTTCAGAACGTTCCGCTTCGTCTTTGATCCGGGCTGCTATTTTCGCGAATAGTCTTTTCCCTTCTTCGAGCTTCCTGTTCTTGTGGTTATAGCTGATAGGCTGCTCGTAAACGCCGAACCAAACGAGTGGAAGTGAAGGTTGAAGAACCTGATGCAATACGCTCTCAAAAGCATGACCGGCTTCATAGGAGAGAAATCCAGCAACGTAATAACCGTCGGCCAGCGCAGCGTCTACTCGATTCAGTGCGGGCTCGATCTTCTCCGGCGAAGCGGCTTTGATGATGGATTCCGGCTTCAGAAAAACATAGCTCTTCCGATTCTCCGGATCCATCAGTGCGGTTTCTAACATCACCGCGTTCGGTTGGTTGGACAACCAATGGATGAACGCAGAGGTGAATGAACCCCCGGCATCAATGATACTTGTCGGCTGTGTTCGTCGGTTGTGCATGCACATGAAACAAGAGAAAGCGGCAGGAATGTACAAAATGATTCGCTGCGATGAAAGACGGGAAAAACGGAAAGCGAGTTATCTGACCAGCGTCATCGTTTTCTGGTCGGAGTACGATCCAGCGGTGAGACGATAGAGATAGGTTCCCGACGGAATGCCTGTTGGCGGAGTGAAGCGAACGCGATAATTCCCGGGAGCCTGCTCTCCGTTGACCAGTGTCGCCATCTCACGTCCCAGAAGATCGTACACGTTGAGCGTGACGACGGACTTTGCGGGGACATCATAGGTGATGAGGGTTGAAGGATTGAACGGATTGGGATAGTTCTGGTGGAGGGTGAACGACCGACTAACCGAGGTTCGCTGCCCAACGTTGGTGGCGGGGTCAAGCACGACAACTCTCTTGTCAGGAGCAAAATTCCATTGATCGCCTGAATTTGTGCCATCAAGATTGACGCTGTTTCCGTTCGCATACAGTGTTTGGATGCCCACACTCGCCGGAGCCCGATAGTCAAAACGAAAGACCACTCTTCCATCTGAAAACGGAACAGGGTTTTTGTGCGTCAATTCTCCGCGAAACTCCTGCAGCAATAAATCGCCGGGACTTAAGATACCGTTCGACACCGCAATATTTGTCCCACCGCCCGTCGCAGGTCCTCCCGTTATCGTCACGGTGTATTGACCGATTTGGCCGGTCACCAATGTATCGGGACCTGAAATGGAAACGAAAACATTCGCGGAAGGAGTTTCTCCGTGGCAGGTGCATCCGTTAAAGGTACTGCCGGGTTTCTTTGTAGCTTCGGTAACACCGAACTGGTTGGCAAGAACCACTACGCCGTGGATCGTCACGGCCAGGCAGAAAACCACCTGCGCGAATCGTAGAATCAAACGTCGAGGCATCTACTTCACGTACAACATGCGCTTGCGGTCGGTGAACGAGCCGGCCTGCAACTGATAAATGTAGGCCCCGGACGCCAGGCCGTTCGGAGAGAATTGAACCTGATGTTTCCCCGCGGATTGGTAGTCGTTCACGAGCGTCATGACTTCACGACCCATCACGTCATACACCTTCAGCGTCGCATTGACGTCGCGCGGGAGGTCATACGCAATGGTGGTGGAAGGGTTGAAGGGATTCGGATAATTGGTGTAGAGTTGGTAATCTGTCGGCAGCGTTCCGTTTTGATCGACGCTTACCGCGACACCCGACCGAATGATCGGCAACTGGCTAAAGTTACGCAACAACACAGAGTCCAACTCAGTACTACTCACGCCAAACCACTGGCTCAGTATCGATGCGTAGACAGACCGGAAATCATACTGCATGGCAAGATTTCCACTGACCAAACTTGCTTGATCAATTTTAGGATTAAAACCGATGATACCGTTTGGGACCCCGTTCACCGATTTGCCGAAAATAAACATGGGCGCTGCGGTGCCGTGGTCGGTTCCTAAACTTGCATTTGATTGCACTCTCCGGCCGAATTCGGAAAACGTCATGCCGATCACGCGGTCTTCAAGCCTGTTGCTCGACGTGCTCAAGAAATTCAGGTCGTTCTGGAACGCCCAAATTGCCTGCGACACGCGGGAAAGAAGCGTCGCATGCGTACCAGTGGCCGTATTGCCACTGACAACCTGAGCAGAATGGTTATCAAACCCTCCCAAATTCACAATGTAGATTCGTGTCCTGAGTCCACCGGCGATCAGTCGAGCGACGATCTTCAACTGGTCTGCGAGTGTGTTGGCTGTTGGATAGGGACCTTGTTGTGTTACGCGGTCAGCGGCCGCTTTGACCTGCACGGCATATTGCTGCGACTGAATCGCGACATCACGAATGTGCGTAAGCTCTCGACCCGCGGGCGTTTGCGGAGCCGTGTCGATGCCGCCCGATGGAATGCCGCTCACCAGTTGATAGAACGTGTTCGGATCTTGAATAGAAATTGCCATCGAACTGCCTGGGCCTTGCAATGCTAACGAAGTTACCGCACCAATCTGAATGGCAAGTGGATCCGGCATCACGGTGTTAAAGCCGACATCCCCGTAGTTGGGAAATTCATAATCGAGGTAACGGCCCCCCCAACCGTCGCTCAGATACTCGTTGGAATTCGAAGCCGTCAGCCAGATGTCGGTCGCACGGAAGTGTGAAAGATTGGGGTTGGGGTACGAAACACCTTGCACGACCATCAATTTGCCGTCGTCGTAGAGCGATTTGAATCCCTTGATCGTTCCCCCGGCCGCCGGTTCCATCGACGGGTGCAGTCCGGTCGCATTGGTGAGCTTGAGGACAGAGGCTTCCGGAATGGCGATGTTTCCCCGCAGCTGGTTGTACGCCGTCATTTGGTCGAGCGGGATGACAGTATTGATGCCGTCATTGCCTCCGCCTAATTGTACAAGGACCAGGACTCGGTCAGTTTCGAAGGCTGCACCGACAAGTGCCTCGAGAAACGGCGACCTGCCGTACGCCCGTAACGGGAATCCATTGATCAGAAATGGAAGTGCGGTTACCGGCACTGCTCGTTTCAAAAAATCTCTTCGTTTCATAAGTTCCCTTGCAAATGTAACAACTTCGATGAGCCTGATTTACGAAAGCTGAAACTCCGCCATCCGAAACATGAATTTCAGCAACGGGTCAAGCATCCTCAGGAGCAACGTTCTGTTTGTTTCGGTGTTTCCTCCAGGCGCGTTGTAAGCATTCCACGCATCAGTCCAATCGTATTCACCGCCCTGCCTCAAACCCATCGCGTTGTAAATCAAATAATCTTTCTGGATTTTCGTCACATCTATGGGAAAAAGGTCCTCTGCAAGGCCCTCAATGAGTTTGAATGGGTCGGAAGGAGTGCTCATGGTTGCCACGTAGGCGATTCTGTTCATCGCGTAGTTGCGATTGCCGGCGGCGCCGGTAAACAGGGTGTCGGTGAATTGCCCGCGCTGCGGGTAGGTCGCCGTATTGATCCAGATTTCGTAGAAGTCCGGTACCTGGTAGTAGGGTTTCCACCCGGCGACATCGGGCGGGTCCAACAAATTCATCTGCATGTTCGCTGCGGAGTTGCGGAGATTGTTATATGGTAACACATATGCAGGTGTCGAAAGCGCAGGTAGCGGGATTTCAAACTTCCGGATGCAGCCGGCGATAAGGTCGATGGGGCTTTTGATAAAGCAGCCGATGTTATTCTCGTCAAAAAAATGAGCGCTGCTGAAAAGCTTTTCGAGCACCGGCAGGAGCTCGTAGTTGTTGGTGCGCATCACGTCGGCGAGCGGTACGATCACGCTCTGTTCGACTGTCTCACTAATATCATAATACACAAACCAGCGATAGAGTTTTCGGCAGAAGAACTTCGCTGTTTCGGGCTGAGCGAAGATCATATCGATCAGTTCATCTAATTCTTGCGCGCCCGCTGCGCCGGCTTTGCCCGTAATGATCTTGTTGCCGAAAGCTGAGGAAAAGGCTTTGTTTGTCGCGTCATGCCGGTTCGAGTCGAAGAATGATCCTACGGCAGGATTATCACGACCGTTGTCGCGCCAGCCGGTCAGTACTTTTGCGGCGGCCTGGACGTCCTGCTCGGTGTAATTCGTGTAGTCGCCCTGTGCAATTTCCGGTCCCTTGCCGATGGTGAACAGCTCCAGAAGCTCTCGTGCATAATTCTCATTCGGCCGTCCGACGATATTCGTGTTCCCGTTCAGGTACCTCAGCATAGCAGGGTCGAATGACACGCGTCGTACTAATTCTTTGACGTTGCCGAGAGAAAATTCGCGGAACAGTGCGTTCTGCTTGTACATATAGCGCGAGTCCTGGACATCGACCGACTCACAAACAAAATGATTGTGCCAGAACAACACCATCCGCTCGCGAAGCGAAATGCCCTGGTTCACCATCAAGCCCAGCCACCACGATTTGAGATACTGCGTGTATGTGTTATCGGTTTGCCCATCATACGGCGAATTGACCCAGGTAACGCCGTTCGGGCCGATCGGATCTGCCGGCGTAGGTTGAGTGGCGAACAGTGTGCTGAATGCAGCGCTCAAAGAACCTGAAGCAATAGCCAGCACCTCCGCTCTGCGAGGCCCGAACATCGTTCGCCGCAGCAAATGCGCGGCAGTATCGACTGTCCACGAACCTGTGAACGGTTCAAGCCCCGTTGTCGTCCGGATGAGCTTCCGTTGGATCACGGGCGTCTGAGGGGAATCTGATGAAGAGGAAGCCGAAGATGACAAGGGAGCGAAGGTTTCCGGTTGTGCTTCGCCGGTAAGGGCTGATTGAAGAAATTCTTTTCTGTTCATTGCAGGCAACCCGTTCTTGGTGTTACTTGATAACGATAGTAGTTCTGTTTCCTAAGATTACCCTTCTGATTTCTTAGAGGCAAGCGGCTTCAAAAGGGTTTAATCCGATATTGAATGAAAGATAGTTCTTTGGAATGAAAAGAAAAAGGCTCTGGTTTCTCCAAAAATGACTTCCTACGAAGAATACCAAAGCCTGTCTCAGAAGACTGCGACCCTCATCACAGAAAGGAAGAGGCTGGTTCGTAACGGCCCGCACGGTAGTCCGGTTAAGAATGCAAATCAGAGCTTTTCGCAGACTGTTCGGACTCTACATGTAGGCGGTTGGCCTCTTTGTATGCCAATCCGTCATCGACTGGTAGCGATTGGCGATTTCGAGCAGCGTCGCTTCGTCGAACGCCTTACCGACAAACTGTATGGACGTTGGGAGGTTGTTCTGCCCAAAGCCGTTGGGGACGCACACTGCCGGGACTCCGCACGCATTCGTCCCCCCAATGACCGACGGCCCGCCCGTAATGCCGGGATAGGCTTTATCGAAATTAACACCGACCGGATACGAAACCGTTGAGCGTGTTGGGGCAACGACCGCGTCGAACTTTGAAAGCCATTCGTGCATCGCCTTCCTCGCGATCTTCCGGACGCGCATTGCGTGGAGATAGTCCACCGCGAAGACCATCATTCCGCTGTACCCTCCCCACTTGTCGTTCAGGTTCTGAAGCTCCTGGAGCTTTCCACTCTCGATGAGGTCGATGAACGCACTCGCGCCTTCTGCGCTTACTATTGTTCCGACGATCTGTCCCCACGGATAATCCGGGAAGTCGACATCCATGACGATGTCTGCAAACGATTTCAATTTCTCGACGGACGCTTCGAAATTTGCCTTGACTTCCGGCTGGACTTTCTCGTACGTCCCCTTGATGACGCCAATTTTGAAACGCTTCTTCGATGACTTCGGGCCAACGTATTTGAATGTTCGTTTTGAGGATGATTCATCGTCCAGATCATAGCCCGAGATTGCCTCGAGCACGAGTCCACAATCGTCTGCCGTGCGACAGAGCGGGCCGAGCTTGTCTAACGTCCAGCATAACGCCATGGCACCGTGTCTACTGACCAACCCGTAGGTTGGGCGTAAACCGGAGATTCCAGAAAACGCGCATGGCGTGAGGATGGAGCCGGAAGTTTCCGAGCCTATCGCAAACGGAACAAGCGACGCACTGACAGCCGCTCCCGGTCCACTGGAAGAACCCCCACTCCAGTAATCGAGATTCCACGGCGTGCGTCCGGGTCCCGTGTACGAAGCATCTGCATTGTTGTAGCCCATACCACCGGCAAGCTCGACCATCTGAAGTTTTGCAACGAGAACGGCACCCGCCTCGCGCAGTTTCTTCACAACCGTCGCGTCGTGGTCAAAAACTTGATTCTTGTACGGCGCAGCTCCCCAGTTAGTCGGGATTCCTTTCGTGGCGCAGAGGTCTTTGACGCCGTACGGAATACCATGCAGCGGTCCGCGATATTTTCCCGACTTGAGTTCTTTGTCGGCTTGAGCAGCCTGCTGAAGTGCTAATTCGGAAGTGAGAGTAGCAACGGCTCCTAACCTCTCTCCGTATTTTTCAAGCCGGCCGAGATAAGATTTGGTGAGTTCGGTCGATGTAACTTTTTTCGATTTGATAAGTTTCGATAATGCGCGTACAGAAGAAAAGAGCATGTCGTCGGAGAGCATGGGATTTCCTTTTGTCGTTAGTCGAGAAGCTCGGACGAAAACCATTTATTTGCCACGAAGGCACCAAGGCACTAAGAGAAATATTGAGGTGCTCATACTCTTTGTGATACTTTGTGTCTTCGTGTCTTGTGCCGTTTTACGGTTCCGCTTTCCGAATCCCGCCATTGAGCGGAATCCTGAGAAAGCGGGACATCCCGCTCGTTTGATGAAATAATAGTTGCGGGAGTGGCGATACTTTTCGACCGGGTCTCGAGGACGCGGAAAATGGAATCCGGTTCGTCGCTATTCTTGAGCTTAAACTCGCGCAGCCGTTTCGATGTCTGCAGGCGACTGTCGAGCGAGCGGACGACCTCCGACAATTGATCCGGCGTTAAATACTGGCCGTAGCGCTGGCGGACGATTTCGCCAAGAAGCTGCGCGGGAGTTGGAGTGGGCGGCTTTTCCTGCGGCGCTGGTTGCTGCGGATTTGCCATTGCAGTAGCGGCAGCAATTGGACTTGTAATAGCCGCAGCCGAAAGCCCTGCAACGTTCTTTAGAAAACGACGGCGTGATTCTTTAGCTTGCTTCATGGCTGTTTTCCTTCGTTCGAGGTTTGAGGTGCTGTCGGAACTACAAACCATGCGATAATGTAACCGATAAGGAACGGAATTACCCCCGTTCCAATCCCAACGATCACTGCGATAAGCCGGACGATGGTTGGGTCGACATCTAAATATTCTCCCAAACCACCACAGACTCCCGCGATTTTTTTATTCTGTTCAGAGCGATAGAGACGTTTCATGTGTATACCTCATATTTATTTGTTATGACGGAATGTAACGTCCACGCGTATTCCGTCAGCTTGAGTGACTGGTTAGG
>CAYJSZ010000089.1:3944-9509 GCA_964372545.1 uncultured Ignavibacteriaceae bacterium | reverse complement strand
TCTGTTCGGCGGCAGCTCGTCGTTTGGCGGAATAACATCGGTCTCCTTTGGATTCTCGTTTGCGCCGCAACTCGCACGTTGGTGAGAAACGACCAACCCGAAAGCGTTGAACCACTCAACAAAGATTTGTCAAGACTTTTTTGAGAATGAAAGGAGCGAACGAACATGAAACAGCTGCTTGTTATTGCGCTGCTGACTCCGCTCGTTGCCACGGGTTGTATGTCGGCCCGCTACGGGCAGTATGAACGCGGACACTACGTTGCAGCCGACACGCTGGTAATGACAAAAGAAGATGCGATGGAACTCGCGCGAGAAGGAGTCGGCGATGAGGTGATTATCGACCAGATCAGGGCTACACACTCCTACTTTGAGCTAAGCAACAATGACATCCTTGAGTTGAAAAAAGCCGGCGTGAGCGAACGAGTGATTAACGCAATGATCAAGTCGTCCGAATCCGCTGAGCCGCGTCGTGTGGCGGAGCGATACGACGACTATCCTCCATACTATCCATATTATCCCTATTATGGATACGCGGGATACCGGCGGTATCCTTCGTTCTTTTCCATCTCCTTTTTCGTCCCATTCCATCGAGACGTGTTCGTGCATCGATTTTTCGCGAGGCGGTCTCTATTTATTCCTCGATCGTCCGGCTTTCGAAGAGGGGGTCCACGGCGATACTGAGCTTCACCAGACGTTGAAGTTTCAGACGGATTCTCATCCGTCGTTGCAATACCCTTTAACTTTCTTTACATTCAATCCGTCTTGACACTGATCGTCAAGACGGATTTTTTGTTTCCTGCCTCACGTGCATGAGACTTACCACAAAAATATTTCTTGGTCTCGGGATAACGCTTGCTGTCATCCTTATAGCCGGGCTTGTCCTTTCCTATTATTTGGTCACGAAGTCGTTCCCGCAAACGAGCGGAAGCCTTGCGCTCATCGGTTTATCGAACAACGTGAACGTCTTTCGCGATGAGTACGGTGTGCCGCACATCTATGCCGAGTCTGAGGAGGATGCCTACGCTGCCGTTGGGTACCTCCACGCGCAGGATCGACTCTGGCAGATGGAGATGATTCGACGGGCTGGAATGGGCCGGCTGGCGGAGATTCTCGGCGAACCCGCGCTGAAAGTAGACCGCATGTTCCGAACCGTCGGCCTCTGGAAGCTCACCAAAAACCTCACTGCGTCTCTCGATGACCATAGCCGTAGACTGTTAGAGTCGTATGCAAAAGGAGTGAATGCGTACATTCAATCCGGCAAAGGACATTATCCGGTCGAGTTCGATGTGCTGAACTTCAGCCCCGAGCCATGGCAGGTCGAGCACTCCGTGGTCGTGTCACGCTTAATGGGGTGGGAGTTGAACCACGCCCGGTGGGTGGATGTGGTACTGGGGGAATTAGTGGAGCGCTTCGGCGCCGCGAAAGCTGCGGAGGTTTTTCCCCGGTGGGAGGATGATGCGCCGCTTATTATTCCGGAGCCGTCGAAAGGGAAGAGGATAGCCGAATCATTAAGGCAGTTCCTTGACGCTGACCAGACTTATCGCGCGTTGGTAGGAGCGCCGGCATTTTCCGGCGGCAGCAATGCCTGGGTAGTCTCCGGCGCTAAATCGGTGACCGGCAAGCCGATTCTTGCCAACGACCCGCATCTCGCCTTGACCGCTCCAGCCCGGTGGTACGAGCTGCATGTTGTCGCGCCCGGCCTCGATGTCGGAGGTGCCTCGCTGCCCGGCGTTCCCTTCGTCGTCATCGGGCATAATCGACACCTTGCGTGGGGTGTCTCCAACGCGATGGCGGACGATGAGGATTTCTACGTCGAAGAAGTCGATTCGCTTCAGCATCCTACACGATACCGATTCAACAACAGCTGGCGACCGATGACCCAAGAGGTCGATACAATTCTCGTTAAAGGAAGCAACCCGGTATTTCTCACAATCTACAAAACGCACCGGGGTCCCGTGGTGAATCGGTTTGAAGCCGCTGCGGAACTGTCGCAGCATCTGATCACCATGCGGTGGACGGGTTACGAGCAATCGAGCGAAGCGAAGGCGTTCTACTTGATCAACAAGGCAACGAGTTGGAAGGATTTCAGGGAAGCTCTGCGGCATTTTGCTTTGCCCGCCCAGAATTTTGTCTACGCCGACGTCGACGGCAACATCGGCTATCGAACCGGCGGTCTCCTGCCGGTAAGAAAAATGAAGGGCCCGACGCTCCCGTACCCCGGCACGACGGACGAATTCGATTGGAAGGGATTTGTGCCGTTTGACCGCATGCCGGAAGTGATCAACCCGCCGCAAGGATACATCGCCACGGCGAACAACAAGATTATTGCTGATTCCTATCCATACTATGTTTCGTACCACTGGGAACCGCCCTGGCGAGCAATGCGCATCAACGAGCTTCTGCAAAGTCAGCAAAAGCTCTCCGTGGAGGATTTCCAACGGATGCAGACCGATGCGGTATCGCCGCACGCGCGCGAAATTGTTCCGCTGATTCTACAGGCCTATCAGGGGCATGAGTCTCTCAGCCGGCAGACGACCGAAGCGCTCACCTACTTACGCAACTGGGACTTTGAGATGAAGAGCGACAATGTCGCGACGAGTCTTTTCCAATCGTTCTTTACCAATGTCATCCGGAATACGTTCGAGGACGAAATGGGCGAGCGACTTCTCGCCTTGTATGACACGCTGGCCAGCATCCCGATGACGGTAACGACGAGGCTGTTGAAAGAAGGGAACTCGTCGTGGTTCGATAATATCAGCACGCCGGGGCGAGAGACGCGAGACGATATCATCCGGCAGAGCTTCGACGGGGCATTGCAGGAGCTGAAAGCGCTGCTGGGCGGCGAGTTGAAAGAATGGCGCTGGGGACGGCTGCATAAGGTGGAATTCACGCACGTCTTGGGCGATGTTCCGATCCTTCGCTCGATCTTCAACGTCGGGCCGTATCAAGTCCCCGGCTCGCATTCCACGATCTGGAAGGGCGACTATCGGTTGGCGCGGCCGTTCGTGAATCATGTCGGCCCATCCATGCGACAGATTTTTGACTTATCCGACCCCAACAATACGCGCGCGGTTACTCCTCCCGGGCAATCGGGTCAGGCGTTCCACAAGCATTACAACGATCAAATTCACCTGTGGCTCGAAGGCGGCTTCCGACAAGTACCAATGGACCGCGAGATTATTGAACGGAAGAATTACGATCATCTCATTTTGAATCCGGCCCGATGAACATCTCCCCAAAACTCCGTACGGCGCTTCAGAACGCAAAGTCCGTTTGCGTGTTGACGGGTGCGGGTGTTTCTGCAGAAAGCGGTGTACCGACCTTTCGCGGAGATGATGGGTTGTGGAAGAAGTTCAAACCGGAAGAGCTTGCGAGCTTCGACGCGTTCATCGGTAATCCGGAATTAGTGTGGGAATGGTACAGCTATCGCAAGCAGGTAATGAAGAACGTGCAGCCGAACGCGGCTCATCACGCACTTGTTCAGATGCAGCAGATGACTCAGGATTTTACGCTTGTGACGCAGAACGTCGATAACCTGCACACGCGGGCAGGCAGCAAGAATGTACTGGAGCTTCACGGGAATATCGAGCGAAGCTATTGCATCGATTGCAGAACGTTTGCGAATGATGTCGAGTTGCCGGACGACCGTAAAGCTCCGCGCTGCTCGAATTGCGGCGGACTCGTTCGGCCGGACGTGGTCTGGTTTGGCGAGCTGCTTCCGGTCGAGGCGTTCCAGAAGGCTTCAGCCGCCGCCGACCGCTGCGATCTGTTTCTGACAGTCGGGACGTCCGCAGTAGTTTACCCTGCCGCATCGCTGCCGATGATCGCTCGATCCCGGGGCGCGTACGTGGTTGAAATTAACGCGGAGTATACCGAAATTTCCCACCGCGTTCACGAAACATTGATAGGGAAAGCGGCAGAAATTCTGCCAATTCTCGTCGATGAACTCTTCAAGGTAAAGGAGCAAATTCCATGACAACTTCCATCAGCAATGCGCGGACGAAGATCGTTGCCACCATTGGTCCAGCCTCACAATCGACGGACGTGCTCGTCAAATTGATCCAGTCGGGAATGGACGTGGTGCGCTTGAATTTTTCGCACGGCTCGCACGCCATGCACGAACTGGTCCTCCAGAACGTGCGTGAAGCATGCAATCGCACCGGACAACATCTCTCCATTTTGCAGGACTTGAGCGGGCCGAAGATCAGGACGGGCTTGTTGGAAGAAACGACCGTCGAATTGAAGACTGGCGCGCAGATGACGTTCACGATCGAAGATATCCGCGGCACGGAGAAACTGGTTTCGACGACCTACAAGAGACTTCCTCAGGATGTGCGAACGGGCGACGCAATTCTTCTTGACGACGGGAAAATCAAACTGCGGGTAGCGTCAAAAACGGAAAAAGAAGTTACGTGCGACATCGTCAACGGCGGCATTCTGGCTGAAAAGAAGGGGATGAACCTGCCGGGCGTGAAAGTAAGCGTCTCATCGTTCACGGAGAAAGATGTGGACGACCTGAAATTCGGACTTGCGAACGACGTCGACTATGTGGCGTTGTCGTTTGTGCGAACCGCGGATGATATCCGGCAGCTGCGGGAGGTGATCATCAAAGAAGTGCAGAAAGGGAAACGCGTGCCGATCGTGGCGAAAATCGAGAAGCCGGAAGCCGTCGAGAACATCGATTCGATTATTCAGGAGACCGATGCCCTGATGGTTGCCCGCGGCGACCTTGGCGTAGAATTACCGCCGGAAGACGTCCCGCTCGTGCAAAAGATGATCGTGCGGAAATGCAATGAAGCCGGCGTCCCGGTCATCGTGGCAACGCAGATGCTCGAGTCGATGATCGGCAATCCTCGACCGACACGCGCGGAGGCGAGCGACGTTGCCAACGCCGTGCTCGACGGCGCTGATGCGGTGATGCTCAGCGGCGAAACGTCCGTTGGCGCCTTCCCGGTCGAGGCAGTGCAAACGATGGATCGTATTATTCGGAAGGCAGAAGAGCAGCACCGCGACCATCTCCACATAGCGCAGAAGCCAACGAATCCGGATTTCGTCTCTTTCGATGCTATCGGTCGTGCAACATGTGTGATTGCGGACGAGGTGAACGCCAAAGCCATCGTAACCGTGACGCACTCGGGCTTTAGCGCAATCAATACCGCAAAGTTTCGGCCGAAAGCGCCTATCATCGCGGTAACGGCACGAGAAAAGATTCTTCGGCGACTCAACCTCGTGTGGGGCGTCATCGGCATTATCGTCCCGGATATAGAGGGCGACACCGACGAAGCGCTAAAACGAATCAACGATGAGTTGGTGAGCAAAGGGCTTGTGCAAAAAGGAGACTACATCGTTACGACAGTGGGCATCCCGCTCTTTGCAAAAGGATCAACGAACACAATTAAAGTGGAGAAGGTGGAGTGAGGCAGGTGAAAGGTAAAAGGAGAAAGGTAAAAGTAGTAAGTAGTAAGTAGAAAGATCTCAACCCCCAACCCTAAACCCTAAACCCAAACCCCAAACCCCAAATCTATTCTTTCTTCGCCCCCTGCTCGATCCAATCGTAAATCACCT
>CAYJSZ010000089.1:0-3844 GCA_964372545.1 uncultured Ignavibacteriaceae bacterium | reverse complement strand
AAACCCCAAATCTATTCTTTCTTCGCCCCCTGCTCGATCCAATCGTAAATCACCTTCACTTCCTCCTCCGTTAGCTTCTTCTTGTTGCGAGCCATTTGTTTCCCAAAGGGTGGGTTCGGCAGGAGCTTCAGATAGAAGTTGCTCTCTTTCGGCTTTCCGGGAACGACTGTGTTGCCGTGGTTTCCGCCTTTCATGAGCGTCTCATAATTGTCGAGCGCCAGGCCGCTGGGATTCTCGTTTTCCGCAAGATGGCAGGGTAGGCAATTACTCCGCAGCACGGGGAACACATCTTTTTCAAAATTGTATTTCTTCTTGCCACCTTGCTGACTCGTCAACGAGAACGGTATCAGAAGGCCGATCAGCGCAAAAGGAATCCAGATCAATCGTCCACGATTCATCATCTCATCGTCTCCAGATCGTTGTTCACGGGTGAAAGTTAATTGTTCTTCGCTCCCTGCTGGATCCAATTCTTGATCAGATCGATCGTCTCTTGCGGAAGACGCGGGCTTCCTTGGGGCATGCGCGAATTCTGCCCGCACTGGGTATCGGCTGAATTAGAAGAAGTTCGAATATAGAGAACGCTCTCATCCGGATTCCCCGGCAGCACCCGCTTTTTGTTCGTGCAAGCAGCCTGCGCGTTGACGTTCACCAAATTGCTATAGCTCTGCCCCTGCGTCAAGAACAATCCCCCGCTTCCGCCATGGCAGTTCACACAGCCATTACTATTGAAGATTGGTTGAATGTCGCGCGCAAACGAAACCTCGGCCGTCTGTGGCGGCGGGGTTGTTGCAATGGGGTCGGAACCGGCATCCTTGCAAGAAAGGCTGAAAAAAAGAAGAACCGTAATCGCACTAATGCTCAAGAGCTGCAAATGTTGTCGCCGCATGCCAATTCCCCCCGTTACAGATAAAAGTGGAACAGAACGTGAATATCAGTGGTCTTAGCCTTCAACACAGTGTCGTCCGTATAACGATATAAAGGGCGAATTTCCACTCCGCTGAGAGGGAAGAACTCAAATCCGAACGAAAGCCGCGTGGCTGTTCCGCTCTTGACGTCGACGTCCGGGTCGAAGTAGTCGTACATGAGCTTCAGGTCGAAGCCCTCAGTGATCAGATAGCTCGCTTCCACCATCATCGCGCGCTGGGTAAGTTGCGCGCCCGAGCTGTTGCGCGTATTCCGGTCGCCGTTGACGCTCATGAGCGAGGAATTGCCCTCAATCTGCGCAAAATCTCCGACAACAGTGAACTGTTCACCGATCGAAAGCGACCCAAAGCCATCATACAACTTCAAATTCCCGCCGCCGGCGTTGTCGCGGTAGAGAGAGCCTCCGAGATAAACATTGGCTGGACCCGCCTTGAACTTGGCATCGGCGCGAGCGTAAAGCGCTTTGGGCACGCTGCTCGCGCGATCTCCCGCGACTCCGTTCGTGACAGCAGCGAGAATGCCGATCGGACCGGGCGCGATGGCAAGCTCGATACCCGTCTGCTGCCCGGAGTTGTTCCTGAACGGCGTTGCCTCACGCACGTACGATGTGTGGTCGTCCACTCGGAGTCCGTAGGAGGGAGTGAATCTACCCAACTTCAGATAGCCGTTTGCGGGCAAGATCTTGGCAAGCCCGAACACCTCATACCGCTGGTAGGGACCGAATGCCGGATTCACGAACAGGTTTACTTTCTTTGAGAGTGCGAAATTGAAATAGACATCCGCCTGCATGGGGAAGAATGAGCTGCGTTCGGTTTTTGGATTGTCTTTGTTCTGGTAGAAATAGAGCAATCGGAAGTCGAGGCCGTACGAGAGAAAATCGGTCAGGTTCGTGTTGAAATCTTCCAGCGCAAATTGCTCCTGCCACGACTTAATTGGTACCTCGTCGCGTCCGTACGAGACGCCAAATGGAGAGCGCATCCCGCCGCCGGTCGGGTTCACGTGACAATTGCGACAGGCGAAATTCGTGCGGCTGGCGAAACGGGGAAGCGAAGAAGCGACAGCGGATAAAAGGATCACCAGAGTGACAGTCAGAAGCACAGGTCGGATCATAAATCCCCTCCATGATGAAGTAGCATGAATCGACTTCAACGTTGCGTTAAGGTAGAAAAAAGGGTTCAGAGATTCAACAGGAAGTTTTCGTGCGCATTGTACGACATGATATCTGTTCGCTCGCCATCGACTGAAGTCGACGGCTTGTATTAAGCGAATCCCTCTTTAAGAGGGATTTGTTTCACTGAAGCCGTCCGATTTATCGGATGGCGACCATCAACAACTTGATTCTTGTGCATTCTCGTTCTACATTTCGCCTGTCCAATCTAACGCCTATCCGACAATCCGGGTTCCCAGTGGATACACCGTTCACATTTCTTACGCATCTCGAATGCAGCGTCTGTGGCGACCGGCACTCGCCGCACGAGATTCAAACTGTTTGCCGATCCTGCGGCAAACCGCTTATCGCCTGTTATGATTTGCAGAGTGCAAAAGGTCAAGTCACGCCTGAAAGTCTAAAAAACCAAAAGCCTTCGATGTGGCGGTACCGGCCGTTGCTTCCGATAGAGCGCGAAGAAAATGTTGTCTCGTTTGGAGAAGGGATGACGCCGATTGTTCATCTCGAGAGGATCGGAAAAGAGCTCGGTCTAAAAGAACTTTGGCTGAAGGACGAAGGACAGTTGCCGACCGGTTCGTTCAAAGCGCGCGGGTTGGGGATGGCAATCTCCAAGGCAAAAGAATTGGGCGTGAAGAAAATTTGCATTCCGTCAGCGGGTAATGCAGCGGGAGCTTCTGCTGCGTACGCTGCTCGGGCAGGAATGGAATGCTTTATTTTTCTCCCTGAAGACACGCCTGAGATTAATATCAAAGAATGTCTCGTGTGCGGTGCGCACGTGGAGTTAGTGAAAGGCAACATCAGCGACGCGGCGAAGGCGATGAACCAGAAGAAGCAGCCGGATTGGTTCGATGTGTCGACGTTCAAAGAGCCGTACCGACTTGAAGGTAAGAAGACGATGGGCTATGAAGTCGCAGAGCAGTTTGAATGGAAATTGCCGGACGTGATATTCTACCCGACCGGAGGTGGGACGGGCTTGATCGGCATGTGGAAAGCGTTCGATGAGATGGAGAAGCTTGGCTGGATTGGAAGCAAGCGGCCAAAGATGGTATCGGTGCAAACCTCCGGCTGTGCCCCGATCGTGAAAGCGTTCAGCGAAAAGAAAAAAGAATCCGAGTTCTGGCAGAACGCGCAGACGATCGCGTCGGGTCTACGAGTGCCAAAAGCGTTCGCGGATCATCTGATTCTGAAAGCCATTTACGAAAGCGATGGGCTTGCGATTGCTGTGAGTGATGACGAAATTGTTGCCGCGGTACGGGAGATTGCGACGAAAGAAGGGCTCTTCATTTGCCCAGAAGGCGCTGCGACGCTGGTCGCGTTGAGAGTACTTCTTCGGGAAAAGAAGATCGGTTCAAAAGAATTAATCCTGTTGTTCAATACAGGTGCCGGGATAAAGTATCCAGAAGTGGTCAGGGGAATCGAATAGTTGAAGGCAGGGTATCCGGTACGGATGAAATCAGATGATCGAAGAGAAAAGACACGGTGACGTTGTCGTCCTCTCGTTGAAGGGAAATCTGTTAGGTGAGCCTGAAACGTCGAAGCTCCGGGAGGCAGTCTACGCCCTTCTGAAAGAAAACAAAAAGCAGATTGTCCTCGATCTCGGAGATGTAAGAGTAATCAATAGCATGGGATTGGGTTCGCTGGTTGCTTCCCTGGTATCGGTGAGGAAAAGAGGCGGAGAATTATCGCTCTCGAGGCTGAGTGACAAAGTGGAGGCTGTGATTGTGATTACGCATTTGGTGAAGGTGTTCAGAA
>CAYJSZ010000088.1:0-9539 GCA_964372545.1 uncultured Ignavibacteriaceae bacterium | reverse complement strand
TTACATTGCTCAAAGACTTGACCATTCACGTAAACGCGTTAGGTGGCGGAGACGAAAGCTCCTGGCGCGGTTTCGTGAGCGATGACGAGCCGCAGATGTACGCTGCGGGCTGGATTATCGATGCCGAGACGCGGGATGTCGTGTGGGAAATGACGTTTGAGAACAGCTCCGGACGGGCCGACCGTCGCAAGTTCGACGGCGATGTGAAATTGCCGCGCGGTTCCTATGAAGTCTATTTTGCAGCCCACGGATACGACCATCGCAGCAGCTTTTCCAACTTTTCCATGAACATCGACCGGCGGGAAGGGAAAAAGAGGTCGTCGAACATCGGTGAGGGGATTCTCAAAATATTCGGCATCGGAAGCGAAGACTGGTATGAAGACTTCATGCGGCTTGCAAAAGACTGGGGCATTGCGGTGAGCGTGCCGGACGGCGAGGTTGCATCAGTAGTGCGATTTGACGCGCCGATGCAGAAGCGACGCGCGGTCTTTACGGCGTACAATCTCGGCAACCGGGAATATTTGAAAAAAGCGCTGACCGCGAACAAGGATATCACGGTGTTGGTAACGGCGTTAGGAGAAGGACGGCGGACGGACGGCCTGTTCGATTACGGCTGGCTCGTTCGGAGCGATACACGTGAGCGTGTGTGGGAAATGACGTGGCGTAATACCGAGTATGCCGGCGGAGCGGAAAAGAATCGGAGATATGAGGGAGAGGTGAAGCTGCCCAAAGGAGCGTATGAGTTATATTACATTACCGATGACTCGCACTCCTCGGAAGACTGGAACGCCAAACCGCCGTTCGATCCCTTCCGCTATGGATTTTCCTTCGAACTAAAACAAGATGCCGATAGAAGCGCACTCACCGTTTCCGAGCCGGAGCCGATGGACAGGAGTGTCATCGTCAGTCTCGTGCGTGTGCGCGACAACGATTTCGTCAGTGCGGGGTTCTCGCTGAAACAGGAAACACCGTTGCATATCTATGCGTTGGGGGAACAAGTGGACCGGGATGATCCTGCCGACTACGGCTGGATTGTCAACGCAAAGACACGGCAAAAAGTCTGGACCATGGAACGCAGAAATCTCTACCATGCGGGCGGTGCGTCGAAGAATAAGATGGCCGATGAGATGATTTCCCTGCCGAAGGGCGAGTACGTCGCATACTACCAAACGGACGGCTCGCATGCGTATGACCATTGGAACTCCGACCCGCCGTTCGACGAAGAGCACTGGGGCATCACGATCATGGGAGCGGGAGAGAAGTTCGACCCGAAGGGCGTCGGCACATTCTCGGAAGAAAACGACGAAGACGTCGTTGCGCAGATCATCAAAGTGCGCGACGATGAGCGCTTGCGAAAGCGCTTCACAATCACCCAGCCGATGAACGTACGGGTTTACGCGATCGGCGAGGGACAAGACCGGCAGATGTTCGATTACGGGTGGATCGAGGACGCAAAAACAGGCCGAGTAGTGTGGGAGATGAGCTACGGGATGACGGAACATGCCGGCGGTGCCAAGAAGAACCGCATGGCGAGCACGGTGATCACCCTCCAGCCAGGTGAGTATGAATTGAACTACGAAACCGACGGCTCCCACTCCTTCAACGACTGGAACGCCGACCCGCCGGAAGACCGCATTCATTGGGGGATTACGGTGTATAGAGAACGGTAATAAAAAAAGCCCGGCGCATTGTCGGGCTTTTCCACCTTGGGAATACAAGAGCTTTCTTCTACTCGGAATCTTTCTTGAGTTTACTGGCAGCGATGCCGTAGAAGACAATCAATGCCAGCCCGCCGAAGATCAGCATGCTTGCCGGATACACCGAGTCGTGCCAGTAGAGATTGCGCTCGAGATACGTTGCCACCATTATACCGGCGCCGACAAACATCGCCAGCAGTCCCCACTTGAGACTGGAGAGCGGGTTGGTACGAAACATATCGCGAAACGACATGCCTTTGAAGTCCGCGGGATTAACCCAGAATGTAGTAGTGTCCTCGTTTCAGTCGACAAGGAGGTCACGGACCCCCGCCTGCCGCAAACTAGAGCGAGTGCACGGCGGGCAGGGATCCGTGACCGTTTCCTCTTTTTCCTGTCACGGTGTGGACCGTGACAGCCTGGCAAATTAGGACACTACCCAGAATGTTTCCGCTTTTGTTTCACTCCTTTTTCTTCTTATATTGCCGCAGTCTCATTCGTTCTTGCTGAAAAAAGTGCCACCGAGTCATTCACCCTGTCGGATAATCTGCTTGCCCCGTTGGATAATCCCGTTGAATAATTGGGATGAACAAAGTTAAAAATCATATCCAACGGGGTAAATATAAAAATGTATATCCAACAGGGCAGGGGCACAAAGAAAACCTTTTTTCAAGCTTTCGTTGCTCCCGTAGAGTCTTCGTGCCTGCACGCCGAAGTGCGTCCGGCACGCAGGCGTGTCTTAGTGGCAATATCTTGCAACCGTTGCATTACAGATAGTCAATCTCTTGTCCAGACATCTCAACATTTTTTTCGTCGGCGATATCATGGGCAAGCCGGGTCTGGCGCTCACGACCACACTGCTCAAACAATATCTCCTGAAGTATGAAGTCGACCTCTGCATCGTCAACGGCGAAAACTGCACGGAGGGCAAGGGGGTTTCCGAGAAAGATGCCAAAACACTGTTCGATCTGGGCGTCCATGTCATCACGACCGGCAACCACCTGTGGGACCGGTGGGAATCGAAACCCCTGCTCGCGAAAGAACGGAACATCCTGCGTCCACTGAACTATCCGCGGGAAAATCCCGGTCACGGCTTTGTGGTGTACGACCTCAAAGAGAAAGGCCGCGTGGGCGTTCTCAACCTGCAGGGCCGCACCTACATGCAGACGATTGACGATCCGTTCAAGGCTGCGGATTGGGCCATTAGCAAGATCGTAAATGACACGAAAGTGATTTTTATCGACATGCACGCGGAAGCCTCGGCGGAGAAGATGGCGCTGGCGTGGCACCTCGACGGACGGGTGAGTGCCATCGTCGGGACGCACACGCACGTTCCGACCGCAGATGCGCGGATTTTGCCGCAGGGGACGGCTTTCATCACCGACGTGGGCATGACAGGCCCGTATGATTCTGTCATCGGAATGAAAAAGGAAGTCGCCATCAAGCGGTTTCTCATGCAAACGCCCTACAAGTTCGAGCTTGCCGAGCACGATGTCCGCCTCTGCGCGGTGTTTGTTCGGGTCGACGCGGAGAGCGGCAAAGCGACAAAGATTGAGCAGGTGATTTTCCCGAGTTTTGTGTAAGGGTTTTTCTGTGGATTTCCCCAATGAGTTTTTCTATCTTTCGGTATCAAGAACATAAAGGGCTGTAAGATGAATTCGATGTCGTTACAAAGTGAAATAGATGAGTTTTTAAAAAGGCTGGCTCCTGAGCAGCAGCGAAAAGTACTGGAATTTGCACGAGCATTGGAATCTTCAAAACCTCTAGGAGTTCCGGGACATGAGCTTTTTTCATTTGAAGGTGCAATTAGTAGTAAAGATTTGGACCTTATGAAAAAGGCCATTGAGGAAGATTGTGAAAAGGTAGTGGCTAATGAATGGTAAGGTACTGCTCGATACAAATATTGTCATCGCCCTTTTCAGTCAAGATCACTCCGTTCATGATGCATTATCCCGCACGGTTGAAGTCTTCGTGCCCAGCATTGTGCTGGGTGAGCTTTACTACGGAGCTTACAAATCAGTAGAAGTTGGACCGAACATCACCCGCATCGGTGATTTTGCCCGCCAGAATGCGATTCTCTCTTGCGATGGTGTCACTGCGCAATACTGTGGCCGAGTAAAGAGCTTTCTGCGATTGAAGGGTCGTCCGATTCCTGAGAACGACATTTGGATTGCCGCAATAGCTCAGCAATATAGTCTTACCTTACTCAAGTTGACCGTTTTATCGGAAGATGAACCTAAGAAACCGTTGAAACGGTTAGTATTCAACGTTTTTACGACCCAAGCCCCCGACTTAAGTCGGGGGTTAGTAAAACAATAAAAAATTTTAACCGCTTCAGCGGTTTCTAATTCAAGGCGGTCAACCTGAGTTACCTTAGTCTCTCGTGATGATCACTTCAAAGCGGTAGAAAATATCTCTCTGGAGATCTGGTAGTTCTCTCGGTTTAGTGATGTTCCATTTCTGTTAAATTTTTCTTCAAGATAATCATATGAAAAATCGTTCTTGTGGGCTGCTGTTAGGTCTGGCGATTATCTCTCCGCAATGTTTTTCCCAGACAGGTTCTCTCAAATCCAAAATCGACAACCTCGCGAACAGCATCGAGCCAAAGGTCATCGAATGGCGGCGGCATTTCCATCGGTATCCGGAGCTGTCGAACCGTGAATTCAAAACTGCAGAAAAGGTCGCTGCCCATCTGAAATCGCTTGGGCTGGAAGTGCAAACCGGTGTTGCTCATACCGGAGTCGTCGCATTGCTCAAGGGTGGAAAGCCTGGACCCGTTATCGCACTCCGCGCCGATATGGATGGGCTTCCAGTTACCGAACGCGTAAATCTCCCGTTTGCCTCCAAAGAACGGTCGACCTACAACGGTCAAGATGTAGGCGTGATGCACGCGTGCGGGCACGACACGCACGTTTCGATTCTGATGGGCGTGGCGGAGATTCTCACCTCACTCAAGAACGATCTCCGCGGTTCGGTGAAGTTCATCTTCCAACCCGCGGAGGAAGGCGCGCCGGACGGCGAGGAGGGTGGCGCCGAGCTCATGGTGAAACAGGGAGTGTTGGTGAACCCGAAAGTCGATGTCATCTTCGGCTTGCACATCAACGCGCAGCAGGAGGTCAACACGATTGAGTATAGGCCTCGCGGAACTTATGCAGCGGCGGATCGTTTTCGCATCGTTGTCAAAGGCAAACAGACGCACGGCGCGTACCCTTCCGGCGGCGTCGACCCGATTGTTGTTGCATCGCAGATCGTGGTCGGACTGCAGACGATCGTGAGCCGTCAAGTTGATTTAACGCAGGCGCCGGTGGTGATTTCTGTCGGGAGTATTCACGGCGGAGTTCGGAATAACATCATACCCGAAGAAGTCGAGTTGGTCGGAACGATCCGTACTCTCGACACGACGATGCAGCGTTCGGTGCATGAGAAGATTCGCCGCGTGGCGACGTCGATTGCCGAAAGTGCCGGGGCGCGTGCGGATGTGCAGATTGTCATAGGCTATCCCGTGACCTTTAACGACCCAGCACTGACCGAAAAAATGCTCCCCACGTTTCAAGCGGTTGCCGGAAAAGAGAATGTAAGGCTGAGAGTAGTTCAGATGGGAGCGGAAGATTTTTCATTCTTTGCGCTGAAGGTTCCGGGGCTGTATTTCAACTTGGGCGGGCGGCCGAAAGGAAAGAAGCCGGAAGAAACCGCACCGCACCACACGCCAGATTTTTTTCTCGACGAGAGCGGAATAAAGTTAGGTGTGCGCGCAACGTGCAATCTCGTCATCGATTACATGGCCATGAGTCCAAAAGAACGGCAGGAAATCAGCGCCGGTGCTTCAAAAAACTAAACCGCACAGATGAAATTCAATCCGCAATCTACAATCCTCAATCCGAAATAGAATCATGGCTGAACTCATCGACGGCAAAAAGATCGCCGAGCAAATTAAGAACGAGGTGAAGGCGGAAACGGAGCGGTTGAAGAAAACGAAAGGGATAACTCCCGGGTTAGCCTTTATTCTTGTCGGAGAGAATCCCGCGTCGCAAGTCTACGTGCGGATGAAGGGGAAGGCGTGCGGGGAGATGGGATTTTTTTCGATCACCGACCGGCTGCCGGCTGACACTCCTGAGAAATCAGTGCTGGACAGAATCCAGGAACTGAACGACGACCCAAAGATCCACGGCATCCTCGTCCAGCTCCCCTTGCCGAAGCATATCCACGAGACAAAAGTGCTGGAGCTGATCAAGCCCTCAAAAGACGTCGATGGATTTCATCCCTACAACGTCGGGAAGCTCGTGGTCGGAGAGGATACGCTCAAACCCTGCACGCCCGCGGGAATTCAAGAGCTTCTTCTGCGGAGCGGCAACGACCCGAAGGGCAAGCATGTCGTTGTGGTCGGGCGCAGCAACATTGTGGGCAAGCCTGTGGCGAACATCCTGCTGCAGAAGCAAGCCGGTGCAAACGCGGTGGTGACCGTCGCTCACACAGGAGCGGCAGACTTACGGCGCTACACGAAAGAGGCGGATATACTGATAGCAGCGATGGGAAAACCCGAGAGCATCACCGGCGACATGCTGAAGGAAGGCGTTGTGGTGATTGATGTCGGGACTAATCGCGTCGACGATCCAACTGCAACGAACGGCTATCGGATTGTGGGCGATGTACACTTCGCGTCGGCGAGCAAGGTGGCGAAAGCCATTACGCCCGTGCCCGGCGGCGTCGGACCGATGACCATCGCGATGCTGATGAGCAATACGCTGAAAGCCGCGAAACGATCCATCGGAGTTTAATACCCCCTTTTTCAAAACCTTACCGCTCACGCTGTTCCCGAACATTCTCTTTCATTTTGCGGAGCATCGTCTGCTGTTCAGGCGATAACTTGTTTTTAATCCGTACCATCAAGGTAATTTGTGTCTTCTTGATGTCACGTTCGAGGTTCAAAACTTTTTCCAACTGTGCGAGCACCTGCTGCTCGTCCACGCGCTCTTGCTTTAACAGCCCTGCCATCGTCTCGACTTCCGTCTGAAGCTGCCATTGGAGATCGGTGAATTTCGATTGCGCTTTTTGCAGTTCGGTCTTCACCGCGTTCTTCTGATCCTCACTCAGTCCAAGAGCTTTTTGGTTTTGCATCAATAACTCGGGCGGAAAAAGACTTTCGCCAATCGGGTCGTGTTGCGGTGGCGGCTGCGGTGGTTGCTGAGCCACAAGAGGCTGCATGGTGAACAGCACGATAGCAATCACGAAAGAAACGTTGCGTTTCATAATTCCTCCATGTTTGATGGTAGTTTCATTTCAAAGAAAGACTCACCAAAGCTTGGAACTGCCCCGAGCAATTGCTGGCTCGGTGATTGCAAAAGAACGTCCGTCGGTGCTCGCCACCGAGATAATGATTTGCTCGCTTCGAGAATTTTACTCGAATCTTCCTGAGACAAGGGGAGACTCACGAAGAGAACAACAAGGGCCACAGCGATCATTGCGCCGGCAAAGCGAAGAGCGAGTGACGGTTGGCGGTTTTGTTTTGTTGATGAAAGCGCGCGAGCCCAGAGGTTCGCGAACGAAGGTGTGCGCCGCTCATCCTCTCGTTGGAGCTGCCGAAAGAACTCCTCGATGGCTCGTTCCTGCTCCGTGGACGGAGCCTGTAAGTCGTGCTTCATTGAATTCCTCCGATTCTTCCAATCGTTGACGAAGTCGTTTTTTGCCTCTCTCGTAATGGGTGCGTACTGCACCGATGGAAATTCCTAAAACCTTCGCGACTTCTTCGAGCGTAAAGTCCTCATAGAAAACCAAGTGCAAAACCTCCAGTTGTCTTCTTGATAGCGCAGCAAACGCCCGTTGAAATATCGCTTGAAGTTCCGACGAGTCAATGGACTCTTCGAGGTCTTCTGCCCTCTGCTCTTCGGGTTCCTCGAAGCCAAGGAAGCGAAGTTTGCGAACCACTCTCCGTCGGCGCTCTTCAGCCGCGGTCTTTCGGATCACTGCAAAGAGCCAGGTCTTAAAGGTTGCCTTCTCGTCGAAGCGAGCTTTTCCTTCCAACACTTTGAGATAGACCGTTTGCAGCACCTCCTCTGCCAGCGCCGGATCGCGTGCGCAACAACTCAGAGCCCACCCAAAACTTGCAGTGTGGCATCGTTCCAGTTGAGCTCGGACTTCTTGAACGTTCATTGCATCACCGTATCCTGCGCTTCTTCTTGTACTGTATTAGTTGTTCAAAGTAGAAAAATATATGACAGGGACAAGGAGAGGCTTCTGGATGATTCAGGCTGGCAAAGAGAAATGCCAAACGTGATACACGGGGACTGAAGTCGAATCATTGACAGCAAAATTTCTTAAGCTTCTTTCGGTTTCGCGAACGTGTAGTAGGCAAACCCGCCGCCGAGCACCGCGTGGAGCACCACCGACCCCCAGCCCTGCTCGTTGACCGCGCCCGAGGTGACCGCGAGAATGTCCGTAACGAGCGTGAGCGCGTGGATTGCAAGGTTGCCGTAGAGAACGGCGCGGAGTGCGACCGAATCTTCAGCGTTACGAGCTATCCAGTTCATGATGCCCACGGAGAGGATCAGCGCACCCAACGATTGTGCGATAGCCCTGCTACCCCCATCGAGCGTTATGGCGTACATTGCAAACGCCTGCTCGGGCATGATGAGCATCCCGAGGCCAAAGACTATGCCGATCAATGCGGCGGCAGAAAGAAACGTGCTGCGTTTCATGGCGTTCTCCTTTTAAAGGTTGTTCTTCTGTCCTTCTTCTGCGACATGTAACCCCCGATCGAGAATCGCTTTCCGCTCCTTGCTATCATGTCGAAGAGCAGGGTTCGTGTGGTTCATATGGATAAAATACACTTTTGCTCTCTCATTTGCAGGCAGAGACTGAAGGCGCTGCATCGTTTCGCTCACGAATGGATGCGGGATTTCGCTCATGCTGCGGCCGGGGACTTCTCCATCGGCATAAAACGAGCCGTCGATGAAGGCATAGTCGACCTTGGCGAGCATCTCTTCGAGTCGTACGTTCCACTTCTCCCACTTGTCGATGTCCGGGATGAAGAGGAAAGACTTATTTGGTCCTTTCACGAGAAAGCCGACGGTCTCGGAGTACTCGTCGCGATGTGGCACGCGGAAGGCCGTCACGGAAAGGCGCTCGTTGAGTTTCACTGTCGCGTTCTCTTCAAGCGGACGAAGCTCGATGTTCCCCAGCGACACAAGTTGACTCCACGGCCCGTTGCCGGCGAGATACTCCCGCATCCGCGGCATGGCGTAGACTGGCACCTGCTGCGCGCCGATTCCTTCCCGGCCCAAGTACATCAATCCCGTGTAATGGCCGATGTGAGCGTGAGTGAGGAAAACTCCCGTGATGCCGAGCGTCGATGAGATCGGTACGTTTTTCTCAACCGGCGTTTTGGTGAGTGGATGGATCTCGCTCAGCATCTCCACCTGCTCGGTGAAGTCCGGCGTTGCATCGAAGAGCCAGCGTTCGTCGGAGACCGGGTCGACGATTGCCAGGCACGAGACGCGCCGACTGCGCGATAGGTCCTTCCACGCGGGCAGGCAGCATTCTTTTTGACACGCTGGGTGTGGGTAGCCGGCATCTTGCGCAACTCCAAGGACGACGACGTAGGGAGAATGGTTGAGATGGTGGGTGGAAGGTGAGAGGGTTGAAAAAAGAAAGAGGAAGTGAAAAAGGAAAGGAGACATGGAGAGTTTAAGAGTTTTGGAATGTAACTGCTCAGCGTTTTCACCACGCCTGCCCGACGCAGGCGGGGAGGTTTTCCATTGTACAGCCCTGCCCCGAAATGTTCTTATTCGGGGTCAACCCCACTTCTCTTCGGATCTTCTTACCTTTCTCTTTCAATATAGGTTCTGTTAG
>CAYJSZ010000087.1:0-9764 GCA_964372545.1 uncultured Ignavibacteriaceae bacterium | reverse complement strand
GATAAAATAAATCGCGCCTTCCTCATAGATGCGTTTTTGGGAATTGCGGTGGAGGTGCGGAGACATAGACGGCAATGTAAACCCTAGCGGTTTGAAGTGCAACTGCTATTCGGTCGTACGTATGAAATGAGCAAGAAGAAAAGAAGCGTGTCATGACTTACGAGAAGCTACCCTTGTAGCTTTGAACTGAAGGATAGCTTCCTTGCAACTCCCGAAGATCGCTGGAATTTTCTTATCCCAATCAGAGTACTGAAGCCATTGATCTTCTCGCTCACGATAGAAGTCGGCAAAAACGGTTTTGTTCTTGAGCCGTTCAAATTCTTGTTTCCAGATGGTTTTTCTTGTCATAGTTTTACCCTCGAATTGAGAAGTGTTATCTCATAGGTTTTTGCATGGAAATCAGCAATGAAATCATAATCAACAAATAATACTCTATCCTTAATCTCCTCGAATATCTTGGATCCAACCTTGTCGTCAAACTCCTTCTCGCGCCTCGCTGGACTAACAACATAAAACTTTGCGCAGAAATCTTGTAAATCGTAGAATTTTGTCAAAGAGTTTACAATGTTTGTGGAGTGTTCGACTTCAAAAAACGCCGATGGAAGTTTTCGTTCATTAAACCAAATCACGTCAATAGTCTTAGCCCTTCTTAAGATATTGGGATAACTGAATTCATGAATCCTGCTGATTTTTGTCATTGAGCTTAACGGTTTGTTTACAAAGACCTTATTCTTGTCTTGTGGTGGGACATAAGTGTCAAAACCTTTGAGGTTACCGATCTCAACTATCAATCCCTGAAAATAAGTATGGCTGAATTCAGATGATTTCTTGTCTTCTTTCTTGGCGGATGTGGACTCAAATCGGAGTTTATTCTTGTAATCTTTGAGAGCCCAGAGACCAGGTTTTACTTTGAAGAAGAATCGAGGATTTTGAACAATTCGTCTTATCGAAGCAAAAGGAGTTTTTGTTTTCCATTCTATGCCAGGGATTTGCATTGCATTTTCATAGAGAAAGCCAAGCGTAGCATAGCCACCGTTAGCTCCCATTGTCTCAATCACAGCTTCACGTTGATTCATCGAATCATCCCCTTGGTACGATTTTGGGATTTCTTGAAAGATTCAACCGCTTCCTCAATACTACCGAAAGCAAACTCAGCCAATTCCTCAATGGTTGCGGCTTCAAAGAAAGATTGAAATTCACGATCAACAAAACTAAAGAAATCTGAGTTATTCAGAAAATTGGTGCAATCTTTTTTCCAAGATCTCCTCCCTCTTGATTTCATCATTGAATAATCTCCGATTGAAGCGCAAGCGCCGACGATTTTCCCAAATCACCGGCGCTTGCTGTTAACTTATCTGTTGTAACTTATCGCTTCAGATCGTTGCCGTAAGTGCTTAGTTTGTGTGGAGCCGGTGGACCCATCCCGCCAATCCTTCGACTGCGCTCAGGACGGCGGGATGTCAGCACATCATGAGCAGCCTGATGTGCTTCCACACTGAATACATTTATAACACGAGCCACTCCGAATCATAATGCTACCGCACTCTTGACACGGCGGCGCGTCGGATTGGGTTTCGAATATGACCTTCTCGTTTCTCTCGATGCTCGGGTTTGCTATCGCGGTTGCGAAGAGAGGGCGACGATTCGAATCGTCGCCTGCGGAGATTGCGTTGGTTTGCGCGACGTTAGCGTTCTGCGATTCTTCTTTCGGCAAAAACTTCATGCCTAACCAGCGGAAGATATAATCGCTGATCGACTTCGCGATCGGAATGTCCGGATCGCCGGTGAAGCCGGATGGCTCGTAGCGCGCGTGGCTGAACTTATCCACCATGACGCGCAGCGGCACGCCGTACTGCAACGAGATCGACGTCACCGTCGCGAACGAATCCATTAGTCCGGAAATCGTCGAGCCTTCCTTCGACATCGTGATGAAGACCTCGCCCGGCATCCCGTCTTCGAACATCCCGACGGTGATGTAGCCCTCGTGTCCGCCGATGCTGAACTTGTGCGTGATCGATTGCCGCTCGTCCGGCAGACGACGGCGCGGTGGCATCTTCACGGCCTTCGCTTCTTTTTTGTCGCCCGTGTCCATCGAGGTGCTGAGCGGTTGCGTGCGCTTGCAGCCATCGCGATAGACCGCGATCGCTTTCAATCCCAACTTCCACGCCTCGATGTACGCGTTCATGATCTCATCGACGGTGACTTCCGTCGGCATGTTGACCGTCTTCGAGATTGCTCCAGAAAGAAACGGCTGCGTTGCGGACATCATCCGGATGTGTCCCATGTACTGGATCGACCGCTTGCCGCTCGCCGGCTTGAACGCGCAGTCGAACACCGGCAGATGTTCTTCTTTGAGATGCGGCGCGCCTTCGATCGTGTCGTTCTTGTCGATGTAGGCGACGATGTGCTCGATCTGCTCTTCGTCGTAGCCTAACTTACGCAGCGCTTCGGGGACAGTCTGGTTCACAATCTTCATCAACCCGCCGCCGACTAACTTCTTGTATTTCACCAGCGCGATATCCGGCTCGACGCCCGTGGTGTCGCAATCCATCATGAAGCCGATCGTGCCGGTGGGGGCTAAGACGGTTGCCTGCGAGTTACGGATTCCGTGCTGTTTGCCTAACCGCACGACCTCTTTCCAGACGTTCGCCGAGGCTTCCCAGAGCTCCTGCGGTACCAGCTCTTTGTCGATCCGCTCGGCGTAAATGCCATGTTTTGCCATCACATTCAGCATCGGCTCCCGGTTGATGGCGTAACCCTTAAAGGGGCCTTTTTCTTTAGCGACGAGGGCGGATTGTTTGTACGCCTCGCCACACATGAGCGAGGTAATGGCAGCCGCGTAGGAGCGGCCTTCTTCGCTGTCGTACGGGAGACCGCGCGCCATCAGCAGCGCGCCTAAGTTTGCGTAGCCGAGTCCGAGCGGTCGGTAGTCAAAACTGTTTTGCGTGATGGACGGCGTCGGGTAGTTAGAGTTGTCGACGGAAATTTCCATCGCGGTGATCGTGACCTGCACCGCTTTGCGGAACGACTCGACGTCGAACTCGCCCGCCTGACCGTCGGGCAGGCCGTCCTCGCGGCGGAACTTCATCAGGTTGAGCGACGCGAGGTTGCACGCGGTGTCGTCCAAAAACATGTACTCGCTGCACGGGTTCGATGAATGAATCGGCGCCGTGTTCGGGCAGGTGTGCCAGTTGTTGATCGTTGTGTGGTACTGCATGCCGGGGTCGCCGCAGATCCACGCGGCGTCGGCGATCTGCTTCATGAGGTCGCGTGCGCGGAATTTGTCGACCGGTTTTCCCGACGTAACGGCCTTTGTCCACCACTCTTTATCTTCCAGCACAGCCCGCATGAACTCATCCGTGACGCGCACCGAGTGGTTGGCGTTCTGGTAGAAGATCGAGTCGTATGCGCCGCCGGGCACGTTAAATCCGCCGTCGTAGCCGGCATCGATCAACGCCCACGCCTTTTTCTCTTCGTCGGCTTTGCAGTTGATGAATTCGGGAACGTCCGGATGGTCGGCGTTCAGGATCACCATCTTCGCCGCGCGGCGGGTTTTTCCGCCCGATTTGATAACGCCCGCGAACGCGTCGAAGCCTTTCATGAAGGAGACGGGACCCGAAGCTGTTCCGCCACCGGAAAGTTTTTCCCGCGCAGAGCGGAGCGTGGAGAGATTCGATCCTGTTCCCGAGCCGTACTTAAAGAGCATCCCCTCGGTCTTGGCGAGGGTGAGAATCGAATCCATCGAGTCCTGTACAGAATTAATGAAGCAGGCCGAGCACTGCGGACGCTCTTCCACGCCGACGTTGAACCAGACCGGGCTGTTGAAGGCCATGTATTGGTTCACGAGCAAGAAGACGAGCTCGTCGTAGAAAATTTCCGCGTCTTCTTCTGTCGCGAAATAGCCGCCTCGTAGTCCCCACTTGAGGTAGGAGAATGCCACGCGTTCGACGAGCTGCTTTACGCTGTGTTCGCGTTCCGGCGTGCCGAGTGTGCCGTGAAAATATTTCGACGCGACGACGTTCGTTGCCGTCATCGACCAGGATCTGGGGAATTCCACCTCCTTCTGCTCGAAAATCTTTTCACCCTTTTCATTAGATATGAGGGCGGTGCGAAGCTCCCATTCTATCTCATCAAAAGGATGGACTCCCGGCTTGGTGAAGTAGCGTTGGAATTTCAGTCCGCGTGATTCTGTTGGTGTCTTGTCTTGCACTGCAGCGATCGACATCTGCTGTACCTCTTTTTCGATCATTGGGCTCCTCCGAGTTAATGGTGCGTTGTGGTTGTGGTCTACACGCTAAGTGAAAGAACCATCCATGACCACTCGGTGCACAGTTCCGCTGGTCTGATGGTGTTTTCGTTCAGCTCTTGTTTAAGAACGTCGGGTGAGGTCGCGTCAATCGTATGATCATTTGCTCTTCGCGCATTTGGCAGGGAAAAATCATACGGTGCTGACTGACGCAACTGGTTGGGAATATATATGCTTCGCGTTCTTTTGTCAAGTTAAAAGTGAAAATTATTTTGTCAAGAGCGGAATTCAAAGGGGATAGAAGAAAAAACCGTGCATGAAAATCACTTCAGGCGTGAACTGTTGGGTGATGATCGGAAAAGAAAAAAACGTTGACACAGAAATTTTTACTTGACATTGAAGAGGAAAAGCCGACCCGGCACTACGGCGGATGGAATTCGATTGCATCTCTGGGAGTTCTGTTTTAACTTGACGGCGCTTTCGGGGAGCCCTGAACAACCAAAGGACAACGCGCATGGCAACGGTGGTAGCATTCTCGACAATGACGGAGATGTTTGAGAAGATTACCGCGAAGTACGCGAACGAAACGCGGCCCATGTTGATGTACAAATCCGAGAAACAGTATCGCACCGTGTTGCACCGGGAGTACCGGCAACAGGTGGAGTTGTGTGCGTGCGGTCTCGATGCGCTCGGTGTGCAGCAAGGCGACACGCTCGCGATTATTGCCGAGAATCGCCCGGAGTGGATCGTTGCCGACATGGCGATGGTTTCGCTCGGAGCTGTCAACGTGCCGATTTATCCGACGCTGACGCCGAAGCAGATCGAATTTATTTTCAACGATGCCGGCGTGAAGATCGCCATCGTTTCGAACGCGCTGCAGCTTGGCAAAGTGATGAAGATTTTCGGCGACGTGAAGTCTCTGCAGCACTGTATCGTGATGACGGACGCGGCCGCGGGTCAGGATGAGCGCGTGATGAGTTTTTCCAAGGTGTATGAGCTGGGACGCGAACGTTTGCACGGCACGCCGACGCTCTTCGAGGAAAGCTTGAAGCGAGCGAAACCTGAGGATTTGCTGACAATTATCTATACTTCCGGCACCACGGGAAATCCAAAAGGCGTCATGCTGACACACGCGAACATGGCGTCGAACGTTCAGGCGTCGGCGCAGGCGATTCCCTTCGGGCCTGACGACCTGCTGCTTTCATTCCTGCCGCTCTGCCATTCGTTCGAGAGGATGGCCGGTTATTACACTGCCATGGCGTGTGGCGTAACAGTGGCGTACGCGGAAAGCGTGGAGACCGTGCGGGATAATCTCTTAGAAGTGAAACCGACCGTCGTGACGACGGTGCCGCGATTGTTCGAACGGATCCACAGCCGCATCATGAAGCAAGTCGACAGCAGTCCTCCGCTGCGACAGAGAATTTTCCACTGGGCCTTGAACCTCGGCAGAGCATATGCGAGAGCGAAGAAGCAGGGAAGCGTTTCCACTGCTCTCACACTCAAGAAGGCGGTTGCCGATCGACTCGTGTTTTCCAAACTCCAGCAGCGCACGGGTGGACGCATGCGCTTCTTTGTTTCAGGCGGAGCGGCGTTGCCGAAACAGCTCGGAGAATTCTTTGAAGCGGTCGGCATCCAGATCATCGAAGGGTACGGGTTGACCGAAACATCGCCGGTGCTCTGTGTGAATCGCCTCGACGATTACAAATTTGGCACGGTGGGTAGGCCGATTCCTGGCGTCGAAATCAAAATTGCGGCGGACGGTGAAATCCTCGCGCGCGGCCCGAACATTATGCACGGCTACTATAACAACCCAGCGGCGACGGCCGAAGTGATCGACGCGGACGGTTGGTTCCATACGGGAGATGTGGGGATGTTCGACACGGAAGGCCATCTCATGATCACCGACCGCAAGAAGCATCTCTTCGTCACCTCGGGCGGCAAGAACATCGCGCCGCAGCCGATCGAGAATCACTTCGCCGAGAGCAAGTACATCGACCAGTTCGTGCTGATCGGAGACGGGCGGATGTTCCTGACGGCGCTCATCGTGCCGGAGTTCGAGGCGCTTAAAGAGTGGGCTCGCGGGCGGGGACCCGGCTTCTCCACTGAGGCGGAACTTGTTGCCAATGTGGAAGTTAGGAAAATGTTCCAGGCTGAGATCGACACCATCCAGAAAGACCTCCCGAACTACGAACGCGTCCGCCGGTTCGAGCTCCTTCCCGAGGCGCTCACCGTGGAGAACGGCGAGATTACGCCGACACTCAAAGTGAAGCGGAAGATCGTGGAGCAAAAGTACGCACATCTGATCGAGAAGATGTACGAAAACGTCGCGTAGCGCTCAGTAAAGGACAAAAGTACAGTCAGGACGTACGTCCTGACTGTCATGTTTGAGTGTCGGGAGGTAACCCGCCCGACATCACGTGGCGTTGAAAATGAAAAAGCCCGGCCGGAAACGGTCGGGCTTTTCTGTTTCAGCGCGAACGGAATCAGTACTCGTCACGACGAATCCGAACGAACTTGCGCTGAATGATCCGATCGGTCACAATCCATGCGTCGGGATATCCTTTTTGTACGATGGAGGTGAGAGCGCTGTTCGCGTCCGACTGCGTGCGGTAATTGCCGACGCGGACTTTATACACCGGAGGGTCGTACACCACGTAGAGGGAGTCGGCGGTGATCAATTGCGCGGCGCTGTGTCTCGCGAGATTGGCTTCGTCGATGCTCTGGCTTACAAAAATCTGAATGCGGAAGCCCAGGAGGATTTCTTCCTCCACCTTCATACTATCGCTCGACGCATCGGAGTCGGGCTGCGTGCGGTGATCGGCAAGCCGCTGCTCTCCCGCTCCAACCTCTTCATCGTACTCGGATGGCCGGAAGGTCGACTCGAACGTCGCGAGCGGCGCTTTCTGCCCTTGCGCGACCGGCGGTTTCGGGAGCGACTCGTTCTCGGAAGATTCTTTGGAAGAACTGCACGCGAGGAGGAACAACGCGAAGAATGCAGCGAGAGTTACTTTTCGATAGTATTGATCCAACATTTCATGTACTCTCTGGAGTAAAGCTTCATCATTTCCTTCAAAAGGGAGAGGGCATCATCGCGGCTGTCGAATTTTCCAATACTTACACGGTACAGCTTGAGTGTTGCTTCAAACTGATTGAAGACAGGATATTCACTGAAGCGTTCTTTGGCAACACGTTGAGCGCGTAAAGCATTTTGCGGTTCAACGAACGCGCCGATCTGAACCGTGTAGGCGACGTTTGCGTCGAATTCGGGCGACGTTGCAGAACGGGTCGTCGTCTTGGATTGCTTCACCACGGACGCGACAACGGTGTCCTGGTCTGTTGTGAAGTTTGTGCCGCGTCGTCGAGCCAGTGAGTCCGCCTCCGCTTGCCGGGAAGATTGTTGTGCAGCTTCCTCCGACGTAGAACAGGCAAGAAGTGCAAGGGGAAGGAGAACAAACGAACAGTATAGGAGGTGGCTCTTCATTCAGCAATCGTTAATAACTTGCGGCAGATGCTTCTTTCTCGCCCGTTACAATTTTGACGCTCGCACTTGCCCCGATGCGGTCGGCGCCGCTCTCAATCAATTCCAGTGCTTGCTCCTGCGTTCGCACACCGCCGGAGGCCTTCACGCCTAACGCACTCCCCACGACTTTCCTCATGAGCCGAATATCACCTGCGGTTGCGCCACCCTTGGAAAATCCCGTGGACGTCTTGACAAAATCAGCCCCCCCGCGTTTCGCCAGGAGGCAGGCTTGCACTTTTTCTTCATCGGTCAGCAATCCGGTCTCCAGAATCACTTTCAAGAGCGCTCCCGAGCGATGCACGGTTGAGGCTACCGACCGGATGTCCTTTTCCACGAAGCTGTGTTCGTCCGATTTCAACATCCCCACGTTGATCACCATGTCCAGCTCACGCGCGCCGTCTTTGAGAGCTTGCTCAGCCTCCGAAACCTTGGCTTCGGTCGACGTGGCCCCCAACGGAAAACCGATCACCGTGCAGACTTTCACGCTTGTATCCCGCAGCAGTTGCGCGCAAAGCTTTACGTAGCAAGGGTTTATGCAGACGCTTGCGAACGAGTATTGCTTTGCCTCTGCGCAGAGCTGCTCGACCTGTTGCTTCGTCGCTTCCGGCTTGAGGAGCGTATGGTCGATCATCCGGGCGATGGAGAGGTCGAAGTTGCCGTCCTTCAAGCCCACGCCGGCGGAAATTCTATCCGCGCCGTTGCGAACGACGTTGCGCACTCCCTCTTTATTATGGACGACGCAGAGGTTGTCCGAACAGATCCCGTTCTCGCAACACATGTGCGCGTTTGTTTCTTTCAGCACTTCGTCGATGAGCTTGAGGATGCGGTCTTTGTCCAAAGGATTGAGACGGTCTAACGTTGGGGGTGAGGCCATACAGGTCTTTCTGTCATGAATGATTCTCTCTGAAATATACGAGAAAAAAAGAGAGTTACAAACAGATCGAATAGAGGACGATCGCGAAACAACGCTCCGTTACTGTTTATCAGAAGGATTCTTAAAGTAATTCTGCAACTGGCTCATCCGCTTTTCCATAACTGACTCAAAACCTTTGCGCAAATCGGGCAGATTCGCAACGAGCGCTTTGAAATCTCCTTTCCTCAGCATCAGCACATCCATCGCCTGCACGCATCGGATGGAAGCTCCGCGCGTCTTCTCGTTGAGGAGCGCCATCTCTCCAAAATACTCTCCAGGACCTAAACGCGCCAGCACGCGCTCGGCTCCGTTTTCTTCGCGCACGACTTCTGCCTCGCCGCCGAGAATGATGTAAAGACAATCGCCCAGCTCGCCCTGATGGAAGACGGATTCTCCGGGTTCGAAATGCGCCTGAGCGACTCCTTGCGATGTTCCGAGCTTCAGCTGAACGATCTCCGGCGGAATCAACAGGTCGAGAAACCACGCGAGCCCGACTTTCATCTTTCGGTCGAAGCCCGGCAGCTTCCACCAGTAAATCGTTCGCCAGACAACCCACGCGAGGAAGCCGGAGAGCTTGATGCCAAGGATTTCCGCAACCGCGCTGCGATAACCGAGCGCGCCCATTTTTCCAAGGCCCTCAAAGTCGTACTTCTTCTTCTGTCCACCACGAACGGACGCAATGATATTCCTTGCCGCAGATCGTGCTTGTCGAATCGCATGCTGCGCTGTCGGCGGAGCAAACCCTTTGCCGGAGGGATTCGGAACAAGAGCGCAATCGCCGAGCGCCCAGACGTCGGAGCAGCCTTCGGCCTGAAGATACAAATCTGTTTTGATCTTCCCTTTCTCTTTCGGGAGAGAAAGTGTTTCGACGAGCGGATGCGGCATGGAGGGAACAGTCGAAACCAACGTTTTCGTCGGGATGCGCTCGCCGTTTGCAAGAACGGCGGAGTCTGGGCTGGCGGTGCGAAGGCGGCTTTTGAACCGAAGCTCGACTCCGCGCTTCTTCAGAATTTTTTGCGCGTAGAAGCTAAGTTCTTTCGTCAGCTCTTTGTCGAGGATCATTTCGCCGGAGTGTAGCAGCACCA
>CAYJSZ010000086.1:0-10160 GCA_964372545.1 uncultured Ignavibacteriaceae bacterium | reverse complement strand
AAATTTGATTTTCCTCGGCGCGGGAGTGGTGAATTTGTTGAGAGTGCAGAAGTAGAAAAACCTTCCGAAGGCACGCGCCGGGACCCTTCGGAAGGTTAAGAGGGCGCGATGGTGTCGCGTGGAACCTTCGGGATTCTGCAAACTTTCCGAAGGTTTAATAACCCTCCGAAGGGCAGCGTGGTGTCGCGTCGAACCTTCGGAGGGTTTACCCTAGAATCGCTACCACCTCTTCCTGCATCGGCATTCCCGTGACAATCACTTCTTTGTCTTTCGAAATGTAAACATCGATCTCACTTCTCACGCCAAACTTTCCGGGCAGATAAACTCCCGGCTCAATCGAAAACGAAGTCATCGGAATGACCCTTCGCTCATCACGCGTCTCGAGGTTGTCCATGTTCGCACCGTTGCCGTGAATCTCTTCGCCGATCGAGTGTCCCGTCCGGTGCACGAAGTACTCGCCGTATCTTTTCACTGTGATGAAGTTACGCGCAGCATCATCGACCTGATAGCCGTAGATTTCTCGTCCTTCCTTGAAAGCCTGACGCACGAAATTCAGTGCGGCATCGCGGCCACCTTCGACAACCCCGAAGATCTTCTGATACTCCTCCGGCACGCTCGTGCCGATAAAGCCCGTCCAGGTAATATCCGCATAAACAGAATGCGGCTTATCCTTCTTCGCCCAGAGATCGAGCAGCACAAAGTCGCCGGCATGCAGCGGGCTGTGGACCTCCCTCGTAGGCTCGTAGTGCGGGTTGGCGCTGTTGGCGTTGACGGAGCAATTGGGGTCGCTCTCCGTCATGATTCCATGTTTCTTGAACTCTGAGAGCATGAATTGCTGCACGTCGTACTCTGTTGTGGGAATACTCGATGTAATGCGATGCCTGATAAAGCCAAACGTCTCATCGACAATCGCCCGGAGATGGTCGGCTGTTTCGAAATTGTCGCGGGCTTGCTCTTCCGTCCACCGTGCCTCAAAGCGCTGAACGAGATTCATGGATGAAACGACTTCAACGCCGGCATTCCGCACCAGCTCGACTGTTCCGCCGTCGACGTTCGAAACATAGGGAATCGCGCATCGCTGCGAGTACTCCATCGCCACAGACTTGACGCCTTCCAGAATCTTTCTCAGGCCGTCTTCGAGCGATTTCCAACTCAGGTAGATCGTCTTCTCACCCGGCAGCGCGTCGAGGTTCCACTGCTCGATGTTGTGCACGAGCTTCCGTGGTTCGCCGTGCGCCGGAATGAAATAAAAATACCGCCGCGTCTGCATAATGTGGGCCGGCAACGCGAGAATGCGCGTGGCAAAGATATTGGAGCCGCGAAAATTGTACAGCAGCCAGCCGTCGATCTTTTCTTCCCGCAATGCCTCTTGAATTTCCTGAATTTTTCTCATGTAGTCCGGGTTCATGCCTTAGTCCTTTCACGTTCGGACTGTCTCTTTGGAAGCAGACGCGTGTTTTTCGCGGTGGGTTTTGACCCCCTCTTAATCTCCCCCTTGAAAATAAGTCGGAGAAATTTCGACTGCAAATCCCGTTGTACGGGATCCCGTCAAAGCGGGACAAAAAAGCCCGCGAAGACTATCTCGCGGGCTCATGGGATGAGGTTCATCCTCACTTCCCTACTAATTCGAGTTCCTTCTCAACTTCCTCAGGGATATTCGCTTTCTTGTTCTTGCCGTTCTTCCCGCGCAAGTACTTCTGCTCAGCCGCAGGCTGCAAACGTGGAGCCTCTTCGACGTCGGGATACGTATAAATCTCGTACTTGTAATTGCGCAGGATAATGTCCTTGCCGTTCCGACCGAGGACGTACTGCGGCAGCAGCGGAATCTTCCCTCCGCCGCCCGGCGCATCGATGACGAAATACGGAACGGCGAGACCCGACGTGTGCCCGCGCAACTTGTCCATGATCTCCAACCCGACGCGAACCGGTGTACGGAAATGATTTGTACCCTTGGTGAGATCCGCCTGGTAAATGTAGTACGGCCGGACGCGCATCTTCAGAAGTTTACGATGGAGCTCCAGCATAACGTCCGCATCGTCGTTCACCCCTTTCATCAGCACGGCCTGATTGCCGACGGGACATCCGGCATCAGCCAACATCGCGCAGGCCCGCTCGGCCTCAAGTGTGCACTCCCATGGATGGTTGAAATGCGTGTTGACGTAGATGGGATGATATTTCCGGATCATCTTGCACAGTTTCGGCGTGATGCGCTGCGGCAAGACGCAGGGCATTTTCGTACCGAGGCGGATGATTTCGACATGGGGGATAGCTCTCAAACCCGCGAGGACTCGCTCCAACATATAATCCGTCACCATCAATGGATCGCCACCCGACAGAACGACGTCTCGCACTTCCGGATGCGCGGCAACATAATTGATGCCGTCTTGTATCCACTTGGAATTGATCTTGCTCGAATCGCTTACTTTTCGTTTGCGCGTGCAGAAGCGACAGTACATGGAGCACTGGCTTGTCACCAAGAACAGCACGCGGTCTGGATAACGGTGCGTGATGCTAGGGACCGGACTATGCGCGTCTTCATCGAGCGGGTCTTCCGGCAGACCGTCTTCTTGTAGCTCGGCGGCTTCCGGAATACATTGCAGCCAGATCGGGTCGCCGGGATAACGGATGAGACTGAGATAGTACGGATTGACGCGGATATGAAAGAGCTTGTTGAGCTTTTCAGCGAGCTCCTTGTCGAAGCCGAAGCGTTCGACCAGATCTTTTCCGCTATCGACGCTCTGCCGCAGCAACTCTTGCCAGGGTTCCATACAGTGTTAAGACCCTCCTAAAGGTGTTTTGAATAGATGACCAGATCGTCGGCCGCAGCATAATAATCTCCTATGCGAGCTTCTTCCGTGTATCCGCTGCCTTGGTAGAATCTTCGCGTCGGTTCGTACTTGAGTTGCGATGACGTCTCCACCACAATCAGATGACCCTGACTGGACCGAACGAGCGACTCACAATGCGAGAGCAACTCTCTGCCAACTCCTTTTCGCTGCATCGTTGGATCAACCGCAATCCAATAGAGATCGAACGTGCCTGCGGTCATCGGCGTTGGGCCGACGCAGTAGTACCCGCGCACAACATTGGTATCATCCGCCGCCGTGTACATGATGTAATCCTGCTGCTGCGGCTCGTCGGCGACGATGTTCATCAACTCCACGGCAACTTCAATTTCTTCCGGACGGAACATGCCGCTCGCGCGCAGGATCTCGATCAGCGATTGAATGTCCCCTTTTTGAAACGGACGAATCTGCATGTACGTTACGGACTCCGTTCCAGGGCGTACTCCACGATCTTGCAGATCGTCTCTTCAAACGAGAACCCGTAAGCCTGCGCAGAACGCGCGAATCCCGCGTCGTCGGAAATATCCGGGTTCGGATTCGCTTCGATGACGTAGGGCGCGAGATTCTTCGTCAGGCGCATATCAACGCGCGCATAATCGCGCAAGCCCATGATACGGTAGACCTTCAGCGCAATCTCTTTGGCTTTCTTCTCGACCTCAACCGGAATATTTGCCGGGCACATGCCGACCGTCCCTACGAACTCCGGCGTTCCTTGCATCCATTTCGCGTTGTACGTCACGATCTTTGGATAGTCCGCCGGCAAGCCGGAGAAATCGATCTCGGAGATCGGCATCGCTATCGGCCTCCTGTTCCCGATGACGGCGATGTTAATTTCGCGGCCCGTGATGTACTCTTCGACGATTGCCGGTTGGTCGTGCTCGTTGAAAATATGCCGCACGCGTTTCCGAAGCGCCGCGACGTTCTCCACCACCGAGTTGTTATCGATGCCCACGCTCGCATCTTCGCGGGCGGGCTTGACGATGAGCGGGTAATTCAATGCAAGTCCGTTCGAGTCCAACTCGGCAATGTTACGATAGATCACGAAGCGCGGCGTCGGGATCTTGTGCGCAGCGAGTATTTCCTTGACTCGTGCCTTGTGCAGGCAAGTGCCTAACACAAAAGCACTTGCGCCGGTGTAGGGGATCCCAAAAAGCTCATAAATCCCTGCGACATGCATTTCATGGATCGAAGCGTTTCCTACCGATTCACAAAGATTAAAGATCAAGTCCGGCTGCTTATCCTCCAAGAACCTTATCAGTCGCTTGATGTCCCCATTCATATTGAAGAGGGAGGTCTGATACCCCACATGGTGCAGGACTTTCAGTACGTGCTCGCGCTCTTCAAGAACGCCGACTTCGGAAAGGTCGATGGTTTCAGGCTTCAGACCCGCAAGCAATTGTTCACGTGTGGAAAATTCTTCGAGCTTTCCGACCTCAGAAATATATTTTCGTCCGGACCTGGTCTGAACGGTCGGCTCGTTAAAAATGATCGCAACGTGGATTTTCTTCCGCATAAACCTCCCGCCTGTGTAGGTAGGACAGGCCTGCCCGCCGCTGCGCCCCAGCCCGCTACCCGCCCGACTGAACGACGAGTCGTTCGGGCGGGCGCGTCCTGGCGGGTTGGCAGGCGGGCATAGGGCAAAGCCATCTCCCAAAGGGATCACTTCGTGACCTTCGGGACTTGCCTGTCAGAACAAGTCAGACAGATTCCGCTTCTTCAGAATCCCGCTTACAAGCGGAATCCTGGTCCCGCTGTACGGCCTGCCTGCCGCAGCAGGGATCCCGCCTTACTTGTAAGAATTATTGTGGCGGGAAAAGCGGGAAATGTCTGACCTGCCCATTTTTTTACATTATTCCGTATCGTTGTGCCGCCGATTCCAAAACCGCGTTGAGCATCTGTTGATAGTTGAGTCCCGCTTTGCGCGCCGCCATTGGAAAACACGAATGGTCGTCGGGGTTCGGCAAGATTCCCGGCAAGGGATTGAGCTCAAGGATATTCGGTTCGCCGCTCTCATCGAGACGCAGATCAATCCGACACCAATCCCGCACGCGCAAGACCCGGAATGCATCGACACAAATCTCTTTGATCCGTCCCTCAAGCCGTCGGTCAATCCGGGCAGGACAATCGTACATCTCGATAGGGTGGTCGCTCTGATCCCACACCCACTTCGCTTCGTAGGAGTAAATCGGATTAACACCCTGGGGAAGTTTGTCGAGACGGAGTTCAACGACCGGGAACACTTGCAGTGAAGAGCCATTGCCCAGGAGTGCAACCGTAAACTCACGGCCTGGCAAGAATCGCTCGACGAGCGCGGGCTCCTCGTAATCGGTGAGCACTCGTTTGACTTCTCGACGGAGATCGGCCTGTGTGCACACGACGGAAGAATTGAGAATCCCTTTGCTGGAGCCTTCATACAATGGCTTGACCACAGCAGGGAGAAGCGCAGTTGCGTTCCCGAATTCTTCCAACGATGAAAGGACTACGAACGGAGCAGTAGGAATTTTGTAGTAGGAAAGAATCTCCTTGGCGCGTGACTTATCAAGACAGATGCCGAGCGTCAGAGTGTCGGAACCGGTATAGGGAATGCCCAGGAGTTCGAGAAGGGCCGGGATTTGTGCTTCGCGGGAGGGTCCGCGCAGGCCTTCTGCTATATTAAAGACAATCTCTGGTTGAACCGCGAGAAGCTTCTGAAACGCTTCCTCGTTGGCTTCGATTGGGGTGACGGTGTGTCGTTCCGCCAATTCTGCTATGACGGCTTGAATGGTTTCTTCAGTGTCCCATTCAGCGTATGTATCGTCTCTCGTCGGTTCCGCCTTCGCCGGCGAGACAATCACACTACGATCATCATCACCGTTCTCCTGCACGCTCTCTCTCATTAGAACATCATCACTCTTCTTCACGTTGTAAACGAGAGCGACATGCAATCGCCTTAACAAGCAGTTCGTTCAACCTTTCGATTGGTGAGCGATGCGCGTCGCTCCTTGCGAGCGACGGCGCGTTTCAATGAACATGAACCTTGTTACAAATATAATCTTTTTACGCTGCTTGTCAAGAGTTTGACGGCGTTTGCGCAAAGATTTTTCGCGAAAGTACTTGACACGAGTCGCGGAAAAGTCGGTGAGTGGTGAGTCGCGGGTTTGTCGACTGACTCGATGAACAGATCGGTCATCCGTCGAACTTCATTCCACACTTCGGACAGCTTGTTGCGTCGTCGGGGACTTCGGCACCGCAGTTCTCGCAGAAGAAACGCTGTGGGATCGGAGAGGAATCGCTTCCCTCCGCTTCATCGAGGTCGGGGAGGTCGGTATGGTCCTTACGGTCGACCGGCGCGGTCCGGCTTCGGGTGGAAAACCAGGCCCGAAGCGCCATAATAAAAGAGAAGACGGCCAGTAACCAGCTCTGAATGGAATCCCTTTGAAGCGCCTGGTAGAGGAAGAATCCGGCCAGAACAAGGCCTACAAGGGTTGAAACGACTGCGGCGGACGTGGGTTTTGATGGCTCGACGCTGGTGGTGCTTCGAAAGACGCCCAGAAGCTTGTCCCACCACGATTCCGCTTTCACATAGCCGCAATGAGGACAGAAACTCGAGACCTTGTGAAATGTACCGCCGCAGCGGGGGCAGGTCTGTTCGGCGTAAAGATCCTGATTGCTCATCCGACTTCTCCTAACCCCTGGATGTCTTTATACCGGGCTTCGAAGTGTCGGCGAACCGGCTGATGGTCGGGGTGCCGCAATTGCGGATCCTGTGCCACCAGCGCAAAGGCTTCCCGGCGGGCAAGCGACAGAAGCTCGTGGTCCTCAACCAGATTGGCGATCTTGAATTGCGGCAGCCCACTTTGACGGGTGCCGAAGAATTCGCCGGGGCCCCGCAGCTTGAGATCGACTTCTGCAATTTTGAACCCGTCCGTCGTTTCGACCATGGTCTCAAGCCTGATTTTGGCGTTCTGTTTCTCCGATTGCACTCCGGCTTCATCCAATCCCTTTCGATGATGGTCGAACCAGGCATAATCAGCGATCAAAATGCAGTAGGATTGGTCTGCGCCGCGGCCGACACGCCCGCGCAACTGGTGAAGCTGCGAAAGCCCGAACCGCTCTGCGTTTTCAACGATCATGATCGTCGCGTTCGGCACGTCGATGCCGACTTCAATAACGGTGGTGGCAACGAGAATGTCAATCTTGCCGGACTTGAAATCGAGCATGACGGCGTCCTTCTGGTCGGACTTCATCCGGCCGTGGATCAAGGAAAGTCGCAGATCCGGGAAGACTTCCTGAAGTCGCTCGAACTCCGCCGTTGCAGCTTTCAAATCGACCTTCTCGGATTCTTCGATGAGCGGGAAGACGGTGTATGCCTGCCGACCACGCCGGATTTCCTTCCGGAGGAAGTCGAAGACTTTCTCTTTCTCCTGCTCGATGCGAACTGCGGTCTTGATCGGCTTGCGGTTTGCCGGCATTTCATCGATGGTCGAAACGTCCAAATCGCCGTAGAGCGTCATCGCAAGCGTACGCGGGATTGGCGTAGCCGTCATCACGAGCACGTCGGGCAGGCTGGGTCTGTAGCCTTTCTCCCGCAATGTCGCACGCTGCATCACACCGAAGCGATGCTGCTCGTCGATCACAACCAGCCCCAACTGCGCGAACTCGACCTGCTCCTGGATGAGCGCGTGCGTGCCGACGACAATTTGGGCGCTGCCCCGGCGGATATCTTCCACCACATCTTCTCGCAGTTTCTTCTTCTGTCCGCCAATGAGCAGCCGAACATTGACCGGCAGGTCGTTTAGAAAATTCTCGAGCGTGCGATAGTGTTGCTCGGCCAGAACCTCCGTGGGGGCCATGAACGCGGCCTGATAGCCGTTATCGACCGCCACGAGCATCGAGAGCAACGCGACGATCGTCTTGCCGCTGCCGACGTCGCCTTGCAGCAAGCGGTTCATTGGCTTTGGGGATTTCATGTCGTCCGCGATCTCCCGGATGACGCGTCGCTGGGCTTTCGTAAGCTCAAACGGCAAAGATTCGGCAAGTTGGCGGGCGAGCCTGCTCTTCACTGTGTAGGAGATTCCCTTGACCTCCTCTTTAATAGAGCGCTTGCGGTAAGCGAGCATGAGTTGAAGAAAGAAAAGCTCGTCGAACTTCAGCCGGCGCCCGGCCGCTGCGAGGCTTTCGTTGTCCGAAGGAAAATGGATGTTGCGGACGGCGGACGGTAAATCGAGAAGCCGGGAACGCCGGCGCATCTCTCCGGGGAGCGTCTCGTTCACTTCGCGGGCGTGCGAAGTAATAGCGTTGCGGATGATGCGACGGAAGCCGCGACTATCGAGCCCGACTCTCGTCAGGTCAGCGGTTGAAGGATATTTCGGGATGATGGCGCCGGTGTTGAACATCTTGCCCCAGTCGGGTTCACCTTCCTCGAGCGCACCTCCGAGCCGGTCAAAGTCCGGATGGATAAACTGAATGCGCCCGAGTCGGTCATACTCCGGTACAGCCGCAAGCGATAACAGCTCGCCTACCTCGAACGCGTCCCGATACCACTGCACTCCCTTGAACCAGACACAAGGCAGGTAGGCTCCCGAATCATCTTTCACAGTGAGGATGAAAAATGATTGGTGCGATCGTTTTGCGCGTCGTAATTCTTGTCGATACACCTCACCGATGATCGTCACCGGCTCGCCTTTCCCGACGTACTGTTTGAGATCCTTGATGGCGATGATACGGCTGCGGTCGAGGTAATCGCGTGGAAAATAATACAGAAGGTCGTCCACCGAGTGAATGCCGATGGACTCCAGCGCCTTCGCGCGTTTCGGCCCGATGCCTTTCACATACTGCAGCGACGGCCGACCATGTTGGCTTGTCGTGTTGATGAGATCGAGAGAGTTCGTGAGCGTTTGTGCCGAAGAATATACGGAGGAAAACGAGAAAAAGGGAGTCGGCACTGACTTTGCGCGCACCAGAGCGGCAAGTCATGAACCAAACAACGACTGCTCAGCGGCGCCGGCGGTGCAGAACGCTTGCAGCGCCGGGAACGTCTTGATCAGGTTTGGAGGAGCTTCGATCTTTTCGGCCGGATTTAAGAGATGCCTCAGTTGCAGGCCATTCAGCAGGGAATTCCCCTGCGGGTCGTTGTGAAGGATGATTTCAGTATCATCCAGCTTGATAGAAATCGGCCTGATCAGCCCGGCGAACTCTTCGAGTTCCTTCTCGCTGTAGCGGTAGCGGTACCGTCCGCTTTCCGACGCCGACGTTTGTCCGCGTCGCGGCAGAGGCTGATCCCACGACTTCGCATTCCGTCCCATCAACCTGAAATAACTCCTGCCACCCCACGCGACCGTGGTCAGCGGCATATGCTTTTTGATTTTCGGTAGGTCGACGTTGATGAGATGAAGACCCTGTTCCTGCAAAAAGGCAAGCGCATCCGGTGTATTCCACGAATCGTGACGCACCTCGACGAACATCCGGTACGCCGCAAACGCTTTGGCGAGCTTTGCCAGATGCGAACGGTTTTCATCACTGTTGATAAACGAGTAAGGAAATTGCATGACGAGCGCTGCCAGTTTCTCCTCCGCCGCCAGAGGATTGAGAAGCTCATGAACGATCTTCACATCTCCCTGCCTTGCGTCCATAGAGTGCGTAAAGCCTTTGTAGAGCTTCACACTGAAGACGAACCGAGGGTTGCCGGAAACGTCTTGTATCCACTGATGGGCGTTTTTCCCCGTGAGCGAGTTGGTGTAAAAGGTGGCGTTGACCTCAACGGTATCGAAATACCGGCTGTAGAACTCGAGCTTGCGAAAGCCGTTTTTCGCCGAAGTGGGGTAGAAAAGGCCGTTGAACGGCTCCAGTTGCCAACCGCCCATGCCGACGCGGATGCGGGACTTATGTTTCCCTGTTTCGGTCATTTGTCGAGAGGGTGATAGGACATGCCGCCTTCTCAGTAAGGTGGAATGGTGTGAGGATTGTTATTAATAGACTTCCTCGTTTCTGCGCTCTGTCCCGTCCCGAACTATGTTCGGGACGAGTGCCGTTTCGTCCGAAGGACCAAACGAGCATTCTCGTCTCTTGCATCGCAAGAGGCGGAAGATTCTCGTCCTGCCTAATGGCAGGACGGAACGGTTAGGAACGGGACTCACAGACGCTCCAGCGTTCACCCTCGACGCAAGCAAACGTCCCTTCCCCTCCGCGCTTCTTGCGTCCCGTGTTTTCCAACGGGATTAGGGGAAGGTGAGGATGGGGTCTCAACGCGAGTTTTGAGACCCCACTCTAACTCTCCCCCCCTTTGAGGGGGAGGGCTTTTGAGAAACGGAAACTCCTTCTTCCAATCAAACGCGT
>CAYJSZ010000085.1:0-10305 GCA_964372545.1 uncultured Ignavibacteriaceae bacterium | reverse complement strand
GGTAATGGAGCGCCGCTTCGATCGGTAACCTTGCCGTAGATCGCTGCGGTTGTAACGCCCTGAGCCATGAGCTGAGAACCTACTGCTACGACTGAAAGAAGCAGCAGGGATACAGACCATTTAGTAATGGTTGGCTTCATAAGTGATACCTCCAGTTTGATGAGATGAAGGGTGATGTGAAAGTGATTTACCACTGTCCTTCGACAGGGATTGTTAGAGTTTTCAACTGACTGAAAACGAATGATGAACTTGGGCACTAACCTAATGAAGAAAAAAGAAAAAAACAAGACCGTTCACTTAAAGTTATTGTTACGTTCAATCAACGAAACCGCAAATATTTCTCTATGAAGAATAGGAAAAGAGTCGAGGCTGTTGCCGAATTCTCAGATCGGCGTATGTCCGTATGTGAACTTCCCTTGTCTTCACTTCATCTGGATTCCACCTCTGGTTGTATGACTCGTAATGGGGACGCTGTACTATTCCATTGCTGCAAGCCCACTTTCCCGGGACTAACCGGCTATTGTCCCCTGCCTCGATTTTCAAGCCAAATGCCTTCCTAACCCATTCTTCTACAATGTGTTGCAGGAGGTAAAAACAATCCAGTAAATTCAGTGTTCTTGTTATTTTTTTCATTTATTCTGAGGAAAATAAGATTTCTATTGACATTAGTTTTGAAAACCCTATATTTACGGGTGAATTCTGATCTTCTCTTATGTCTCAATGGGCTATAGGGTTCAGCTTCAAGTTAGCTTTAATTAATCACTAATTACTCACCAAATCTAAAAGGGTCACACTATGGGAAAAGCAATGTCAAAAAGCCAAGTTGCCGCCCACATAGCCAGCAAATTTGAGCTAAAGAAAAAAACGGCGGTGGCACTTCTTGAGGAAATGGCGAACCTTGCTTATCGCGAGGCCCCAAATTCCTTTACGCTACCCGGCATTGGAAAACTCGTCCTTGTGCAGAGAAAAGCCCGCATGGGCCGCAATCCTGCGACAGGCGAGCAGATTCACATCCCTGCAAAGACCGTGTTGAAATTCCGAGTTGCGAAGGCAGCAAAGGTAGCTATTTTGGGTATAAGGTAACTGTTTTTTTCACCATTCCAGGGAAACGCCGATGAAGTCCATCATCGGCGTTTTTGTTTTGTTCCCTCTTCCTACGAGTTCGCGATTTCCCTAAGTGAATTGCAGAGCAATTAGCGGAGAATCGTTAGGAATACCGAAGACTTTCAGTTGTTGCTTCTGTTTCCATTTTCTTCGAACTTTGTCCGCAAATCATGCCTCTTCAAACGATCAGCGCCACACGATGAGAGAAAGCTGCACATTGAGGTTAACGATTCTACTTCTGTGTTCGGTGGCCTTATTCGGATTGGCCTGCGAGCAAAAACAGCCTTCGGAATCTGAGGAGACAAAAGATTCTGGCACGTTTGGGCTGTTACAGCAGAAAATCTTCGATCAGCATTGCGCGACGTCCGGCTGCCATAATTCAGTCAGTAAAGCAGGGGGGATGGCGCTAAGAGGTTCTGAATCATACAGTAACCTGATAAACGTTCAGCCAAACAACACGGCGGCGAGGAATGCCGGTATCCTGCGCGTAAAGCCATCCGATGCCGAGAAGAGTTTTCTTTATCTAAAGACGGGCCAGAGTCTCAATACCGAGTACGGCGACCGGATGCCACAGAATTCAACACTTGGCTTGAGCGCAAGCGCACGAGAGTTCATCCGACAGTGGATTGCGGCAGGCGCTTCTCAGACCGCCGAGGTTGCAGATGCACGTCTTCTCGACCAGCCCATCGTGACGACAGACCCATTTACACCTCCGGATCCGCCCGCGCAGGGAATGCAGCTACGCGTCTATCCTTTTGTTGTCAACTCACGCGAAGAAAGAGAGATTTTTGTTTATAGCCGACTCCAGAATACCGATACGCTCTACGTTCGAGGGGTTGATATTAAGATGAGAGAAGGAAGTCATCACTTCATCCTGTACAAGTACTCCGCAGCAGACCTTCCGTCTGGACAGGTGCGAGATTTCAATAACACGACTCTTTTTCAGGAAATGTTCCGCTCGAGCGCGCGCGTTTTTTTGATCGGCTCTCAAACGCCGACGATGTCGTACGACTTACCGGAGAACGTCGTTTTCCCCTTGGAGCCCTTGCAGGGTTTTGATTTGAACTCGCACTATGTGAACAATAGCTCAACTGGCGTCTCGGGTGAGGTCTATGTCAACTTACGAACGGTGCCAAAATCTTCAGCGTATAAGATCGCTCAACCGATCTTTGACAACTTCACGAACATTCTCATACCGAAAAAACAGAAGTCGAATATCCTGCGGATGGTGACCTTCGATACGACGCGATATGTTTTCATGCTCACATCGCATACCCACAAGCGGGGCGAGTCGTTCAAGATTTTCCTTGTCGGCGGACCCGAGGACGGAAAGTTGGTTTATGAAAACTACACCTGGGACCATCCGACGACAAAAACATTTTCCCCGCCGCTCCGCTTTGAGCGCGGCTGGGGATATCGCATTGAAGCTGTCTACAACAATGATACCGATCGCGATATCCGCTTTGGGTTTACCAGCGAGGACGAAATGTGTATTGTCATCGGCTACTACTACCGTTAAGCGATGACCGGCTCATCAACCGTTCTTCATTCGAAATTCGAAAGCGAGCTGCAAGTCCGGCCGGACGACATCGACATGAACCAGCATGTCCACAACAGTCGTTACTTTGACTATGTCCTTGCTGCCCGGTACGACCAGATGGAACGCTGTTACAAAATGCCGATGGCGGAGTTCATCACTCACGGTTTTAGCTGGGTTGTCCGCGCTTCGTTCATAGAATTCAAGCGGCCGCTGGGTTTGGGTGATCGTTTTATCGTTCGGACGTGGATCGAGTCTATTGTGAAAGACGGAGTTCGCGTGAAATTCGAGATCCTCAAGAAGGGGAACGGCAAGCTCTCCTGTGACGGCTATTTCGATTACACGATGGTCAATATTAAGACAGGCAAGGCTGAAGTAATCCCGGATTGGATTGTTCAAAAGTACGCAATTTAGCCATGACTACAGGACTCATGTTCGTCTGCTGGCTTTGGGCAAGTTCTACCGGCTTACCGCAGGAGAAAACCTATACGACGTCTGATGGCGTGAAGTTCAGAGTTGAGACGGTTTTATCAAACCTTGAAATTCCGTGGTCGATTGTATTCGATAAAGCAGGCAATTTGTACTTTACCGAGCGGCCGGGAAGATTGCAGATGTTGGCAACAGGCGAGACAAAGCCGGTGATGATCTCACGCATCGAAGAAGTGCGGCACCGCGGAGAGGGCGGGCTAATGGGATTGGCGCTTCATCCAGGTTTTGAATCGAACGGATGGCTGTACTTGAGCTATACGTTTGATGGCGGCAGTGGTCTTGGCAACCGTATCGTTCGCTACCGTCTCAGGGGTCGCCAGCTTTGGGAGCGTCAGATCATACTCTCTTACTTGCCCGGCTCTTCGGTCCACAACGGTTGTCGAATCAAGTTTGGCCCGGACGGGAAGCTCTACGCAACGACCGGCGATGCCGCCGAACGCAGTATTGCGCAAGACCGTAGTTCGCTTGGCGGCAAGATCATTCGTTTGAACGACGATGGCAGTATTCCGGCCGATAACCCTGACCCGAAATCGGCTGTCTATGCGCTTGGCGTGCGTAACCCGCAGGGCATCGACTGGCATCCGCTTACCGGGCTTTTGTTCGAGACCGAGCATGGACCTTCCGGTTTCGACGGTCCCGGCGGTGGCGACGAGGTCAATATTATCGACGCTGGAAAGAACTACGGCTGGCCCATCATTCATCACACCGACAAACGGGCAGGGATGGAATCGCCGCTGTTAGAGTATACGCCTGCTGTCGCTCCTGCATCGGGGATGTTCTACCGCGGCGCGGCGTTTGTGGAATTCCAGAATAATTTCTTCTTCGGCGGGCTGAGGGGTCAACGCATTCAGCGTATCGTCTTAGATAAAACAAATCCGCGTAAAGTGATACACGAAGAGGCGCTGCTTCTTGGCGAGTTCCGTCGGATCCGGGAAGTGACTGAAGGACCCGACGGTTACATTTATTTTTCAACCAGCAACCGGGACGGACGGGCGACTCCGTTCGGCCCCGACGATCGAATCCTCCGCATCGTTCCGGCTGAGTAGTTCTTACTGAAAAAATAGCTTTTGATGCAGTCGGATCGCCCGCCAGACCTCATAGCGGCCTGGCTGATCCGACCAAACTTGAAGACCGGACAGCATCCCATCCTACATTTTCATCGAGAACTAAGTCATCTTTTGAAAGAGAGTGAAATCCATGCGCGACGAATATCAGAAAACCGGCAAGACGTTGCATCTGAACATCATCTGGCACCAGCACCAACCGTCGTATCTGGACCCGGAGAGCGGTCAGCTTCGCGGTCCATGGGTAAGAACGCACGGAACAAAAGACTACTACGACATGGTTTCGATGCTGGAAGACTATCCCAACGTTCACTTCACCGTCAATCTTACATCGTCGTTGCTCTTCCAGCTTGAGCACTACTACGTGGAAAGACTTCAGCCGTACATCAACAAGAAGAAGAATCGGATCAACGCAAAGAAATATTTCGCGGAATGGGGAGGACGAACGGATCCGTGGATCGACCTCGCGCTGAAGCCGACAGAAGAATTTGATGATAAGGATCTACAACATCTCGTGGGGAATACCTGGAACGCGTTCAGCGTCAGCCCGATCGTCATGGGCAGATTTCCGCAGTATGTGCAGCTCAAGGAGAAATGTGACCGCGAAGGTGCGAGCGGGTTGACCACGCAAGACAGGCGGGAAATTAAGTTCTGGTTCTACGCCGCTAATTTTGACCCGGATTTTCTCGAAGGAAAAATGACGCTGGCAAACGGCTCCGTGCTGGACCTATCCGACCTGATCGAACAGCATACCGATGGCACGTACTGGGCGAAGCGTACGATCACTGAAGACGATTGCAATCGCATCGTCGTCGAAACCCACAAGATTCTCTCCAGCATTGTCCCGATCCACAAGCAAATGATGTTCGACCCTGTTTCTTACAAAGGGCAGGTTGAAATCATCACCACGCCCTATTACCATCCCATCCTTCCACTGATTTATGACAGCGACCTTGCAAAACTCTGCCAGCCCGATCAACCAATGCCAAACCGCTATTACTACCCGCAGGACGCTGAGGTTCAGGTCGCGAAGGCGGTCGACTATTTCAAAAAGAAATTCGGGACCGTGCCGAGCGGTATGTGGCCGGCGGAAGGAGCGGTAGCGCACGACATCGTCGCAGTTCTCAGCAAGCAGGGGATCAAATGGATCGCGACGGATGAAAAAATACTGGCGCGTTCCCAGCCGGCCAACCAGCCGAAGTATTATCCCTACGCACTGTATTCTGTCGGAAGTGCGAAGCAATCGGTTGTCATCGCATTCAGGGATTCGGAGCTTTCCGACAAGATCGGTTTTGTCTACAAAGAGTGGCAGGGCGAAGATGCCGCCGATGATTTCGTTCGCCATGTCCTGAGTTATGTACCGTCGGAGAACGAGCCGGATCGCCTGCTGAGCGTGATCCTCGACGGAGAGAATGCGTGGGAATGGTTCAAGTACGATTACGACGGTAAAGGATTTCAGAATGCACTGTATCGTAAGCTTTCGAAGCTCTACGACACGCGGCAAGTAGTGAGCGTAACGATGACGGAGTATCTACAAGGGAATCCTCAACGAGGCGTTCCTGCGCATCCTATTGAAACATTGCCGAAGTTAGACTGGCTCTGGGCCGGTTCGTGGATCAACGCGAATTACGACACATGGGTCGGACAGTCGGAAAAGAATAGCGCATGGGAGTATCTGCTCACCGCTCGGCAAGACCTGGCAAAGTCCGGCTTAAAGCCTCCAGACCCGCATGCCCGTATTCCAAAGCGCGGCACGAAAGCCTGGTATGCGTTTCGTGCCTGGGAATCGATGTACGCCGCGGAGGGTTCCGACTGGTTCTGGTGGTATGGCACATCGCAGTCCGATATACCCGGCGATAGGCCGTTCGATCGCGGCTTCGTTACTCTTATCAAGTACATCTACAAGTTTGCCGCGCTCGCGAAGGCAAAAATGCCGAAGCGAGATTTCCGCATGATAACGGAACGTGGCGAGAGCGGTGAGAGAACGGAACAAGGTACGATGGCACGGAGCCGCGATGACCTCGTTTCCGTCCTGTTTCAGTGCGACGCTCGTCAGATCCATGTCCCGAACTCTTTATATATCGCCGGCAATATCGAGGCACTCGGCAATTGGATCCCCAACAAAGTCCGTTTGCATGATGACAGCTCACACGGAGACATGCAATCGGGCGACGGAATCTGGACGCTGGAGATTCGCGTCACTTCCGGTACGCAGATCGAATACAAGTTTACCAACAGCGGCAAGGAAGGCGAGTGGGGGGACGGTGAAGAATTCCCATCCGGCAATCGCAGTATCGTCATCGACAATAAACCCGGCGAACGGGTAGTTCTGCTCGACAGATTCGGTGTGATGTAACCTTCAATCATGCACCTTCCTTCTTATCGTTTTCCTGTTGGCACTGCGGTTTTTTTCATTCTGTGGATAGCTTACATGCTGTGTTGTTTCATCGGGTGTGAGTTCCGACAGAGAAGAGTCGAGACCCCCGTTGCCCAGCAGCGTGCCCGCCAGACCCAACAGTGGTTCAAGGATGCGATCATCGCCCGCGTCGAGCTGGCGCCTTCCGCCTCGGGTAAGACATTCCAACGCTTGCAGCAGAACCTTCCACTCCTGAAAGAAGCGGGCTTTTCGGTCGTCTGGCTATCTTCGATTTTCCCCGCAAGCTCCTTGTATGCCGACCACAATCCGTCCGACCCTTTTCCTGTTCAAGATTTCTATGCCGTCGAGGATGATCTCGGCACGAAGGATGATTTCAGATCACTGGTTCAAGCCGCCCATGGGCAAGGCCTCAACATCATCATCGATCTTACGATAACATTTACCGCCTGGGATAGTAAGCTCGTGATGGAGCATCCGGATTGGTTCCGAACGAACGACAGCGGCGCTCTTGTTGCACCGAGCCCGGAGTGGTCGGATGTCGCCGATCTGAATTATGACCACCACGAGCTTCGCAAATATATGATCGAAGTAATGAAATTCTGGGTGCAGGATGCTAACGTTGATGGTTTTGGATCTCTTAACGCCGAGCTTGTACCGATGGATTTTTGGGTTCGCGCTAGAAAGGAAGTTGAAAAAACGCATCCGGTCGTATTGATAGCTGAGAGCGACGCCCCCGTGCATCATCTGGAGGGGTTTGATGCGACGTTCTCAACGACCTCGCGAAGTGAAATGAGTGAGGAGTATGAGAAGTTAGAAAGCGGCACCATGGGTCTTCTGTTGGAGGACGAAGCGAAGAAGTTCCCTCAAGGTTTTCTCCGGTTAAGATTTACGAACCCCCCGAGCAGCTATCCCCAACAACGAAGAACGCCGGCTGAGAAAGCCTCACGGGAAAAACTCCGCGCAGTCTTCGCGTTTTCGCTTCCCGGAGTGCCGGTGAAGGTCTTCGATGAGCGATCGCTTGCTTCTCTTTCAATGAAATCAAACCGGCAGTTTTACGAATCTCTAGCGACGCTTCGAACGAAGCATCCAGCAATCAGACACGGCGCGTATGCGGATCTGCCGTTACCGGGTCAGCAGAACATCCATGCGTTTGAGCGCAAATCTCAGGAAGAACGGGTGCTCGTGCTACTCAACGATTCCGCCCGGCCACAGGAGATGGCGCTACGACTGGCTTCACAGTTGCGCGAAACTCTCATCGATTTCCTAGCCTCCAAAGAGCTGACAACAAGTGGTCAACAACTGCAGATTACACTTGCACCGTTTGACGCAAAGATCATTATTCGAACAACAAAGGAACAACCGCAATGAAGTCGCACACTGAATACCTTTGGTTCAACACCAAGAAACATCGCGAGTACACCAACATCACGTCCGACGTCGAATCGATTTTGAAGAAGAGCGGAGTGAAAGAGGGGATGGTGCTTGTCTCGGCCATGCACATCACTGCAGCGGTGTACGTGAACGACGCGGAATCCGGTCTCATTCAGGACATCGACGAGTGGCTTGAGCATCTGGCGCCCTTCAACCAGAATTACAGGCATCATCGCACGGGAGAAACGAATGGCGACGCGCATCTCAAGAGCCTGCTCATGCATCACGAAGTGATCGTGCCGGTCACAGACGGCAAACTCGATTTTGGTCCCTGGCAACAGATTTATTATGCCGAATTCGACGGCCAACGGAAGAAGCGGGTTATTGTGAAGGTACTCGGCGAATGAAGATTCGGCACTTCTTTGAGTACCTGCTGTTCCAACTCCTCGGCACTCTTGTTCGCCTCCTACCGTTAAATATGGTGCAGAGGTTTGGAGCCAAAGCGGGAGAGTTCCTCTACTCCGTAGCCGGTTTCAGGAAATCCGTAACGCTTGAGAATCTCCAGCGGGCGTTTCCGGAAAAATCACGAGAAGAACTTAATCAAATAGCTCGAGCATCGTTTCGCAGTATCGGAACAGCGCTCTTTGAGTTTCTGTGGTTCCCTCATTTCACGCCGGACCGACTTGGAGAAATTGCTCGTATCGAAAAACCGGAATTACTCCGAGACGCGCTCGCGAGAGGAAAAGGAATGATCATCTTGGCGGCTCATTTCGGCAATTGGGAGTTGCTCGCCGGCAGTTTGTATGCCGAACTCCAGTCGCCCCTTCACATCATCGTCAAACCTCAATCCAACGTGTTGGTCGATAAGCAAATCAACCGATGGAGAACACAGTTGGGTAATAAAGTAGTCCCCATGGGAATAGCAGTGCGTGAGATTCTCCGCGCTCTGCAGAATGGCGGAATCGTCGGAATCGCAGCGGACCAGAGCGCTCCGAAAGAGAGCATCGCTGTGGAATTCTTCGGGGCTAAAGTGCCAACATACGAAGGACCGGCGGTGTTCAGCCTGAAAACCGGCGCGCCGATCATGATCGGCTTCTCAATTCGTCAACCGGATGGTACGTATCGCGCGACATTCGAGGAAGTTCCGATGAGAGACCTTACCGCGTACAATCAAGAAAGTATCGTTGAATTAACGAAGCGTCATGTCGCAATCACCGAAAAATACATCCGGCAATATCCCGGACAGTGGATGTGGATGCACAAACGGTGGAAACATGTACCGTTGAAAGACACCCCGAAGGAATCAAGCACTCCATGAGGAAAGTCGAACATATCCTTATTGTCCAAACAGCGTTCCTGGGTGATGTAGTTTTGACACTTCCGCTTGTTCAGGTCGTTCGGGAATTTTTTGCTCTTTCACAAATCGATCTCGTCGTTGTTCCGCGCGCGGCAGACCTCGTACGCACTCACCCCGCTATTCACGAAGTCATCGTGTACGATAAGTATGGAGTGGATAAGGGCATCGGAGGATTTTTCAAGCTTGTCCAACGCCTTCGCGCAACAAAGTATGATCTTGCTCTTTTTCCACATCGGTCGTTGCGGAGTGCATCGTTAGGGTATCTCTCCGGCATTCCGCTGCGGGTGGGGTTTGGTAAGAGTGCAGGGAGGTTGTTGTTCAACAAGACAGTTCCGTATCAGAAGGAGATCCATGAAATCGAGCGAAACCTCTCGCTCCTCGAAACGCTCGGCATTCACCACCATGCACGTGTGTTGCCGAGATTGTATCCCTCAGAAAATGACGTACAGCAGGTGGACAGCCTCTTCATGAAGCTGGAAGTCGTTAATCCCAAGACCCTCATTGCAATGGCGCCGGGAACGATCTGGAATACGAAGCGCTGGCTGAAGGAGCGTTTCGCAGCGCTGGCGAACCTGCTTATTGAAGAGGAATTCGAGGTAGTGCTCATTGGTGGAAAAGAAGATGAAACGTTGTGCAAAGAGATTCAGACATTGAGCGGCTCGAACAAGGTTTATGATGCCGCCGGAAGACTCACAACTCTTCAATCGGCAGAGCTCATTCGTCGATGCAGGGTGCTCATTTCCAACGACAGCGCACCGATGCACTTTGCGGTTGCTGTGGGCACGCCGGTGGTTTCAATCTTTGGCGCTACGGTGCCGGAGTTTGGCTTCGCGCCATACGGGAAACACGATGTCGTCATAGAAACAAGAGGATTACCATGTCGCCCGTGTTCCATCCACGGCGGAGATGAATGTCCCATCAAGACCTTTGAATGTATGAAAGCGATTACGGACGAACGCGTCTTCAGGAAGGCTATTGAAGTGCTGGAAAAATCTCGGAGGATGAC
>CAYJSZ010000084.1:0-10316 GCA_964372545.1 uncultured Ignavibacteriaceae bacterium | reverse complement strand
AATAAAAGAGGGGGTCTCAAAAACACAAGATTATTTATTTGAACCGGCACTAGAAGTACGTTCCTCTCACGCTTGCCTGTTTCGTCAACTTCAAGTCCTGCAACTGAGGCGCCTTGACGCGCAGCTCCAGCCGGTAGCCGCTGTAGAATCCAATCGGGAACCACGAAAACGACATCTCCCAGCAGTGCAGGTCCCGGTAGACGTTGACGCTCGGTGCAGCGAACTTTTTCTGGATGAAGTCATAGCTGCCGCTGGCGGAGAAACGCCATTTCTCGGTGAGGTTGAAGGATAGATTTGCGTTGACCGACGATGTGCGAAACTTCTGCCGCGGGTCGGCCTGGCTCTGGGAGAAGTTGTAGGTGAGCGACAAATTCCACGGGATGCTGAAGTCCGCGCTCTCTTCCCCAAACAATCCCGCGTACGATTGCTGCTGAACCGGCGGACCCACATACGCCGACGCGCGCTCCTGTTCCTGCTGGACTTGCTGCGGGTAGGCTTGCTGTGCCGGCGTCGACTTCTTTTCTCCGCTCAGCGATGTGGAGAGGCTGAAGGAAATATTGGTGAGGTCGGCAAGATATTTTTTTTCCGTAAGGTTGAAGCGGCTGACCCTCGCTCCCACCGCCGGGTCAAAAACATAAAAATCGTACGTTGTGCTGGCTGAGACGTTGAGGTACCGGCCGATATCCGTCCGGTAGAAAATGCTGAGTGGAGACAACCGAAGACTATCGGCGACAAAATTGTACGACACGCTCGCGCCCGCATTCAAGAGCTGGATCTTCTCTTCCCCGCCAGAACCCCGCTCTGCGGGACGGGCTGGCTTCTGACTCGTATCGGCTGGCTGGTATTTCATCTCGAACAGATTACCGACGTTCAGATTCAGGCTTTGCTGTCTCCCAGCCGGGGCGCCACCGAATATTTCTCGTTCATATAAGCTGTATTTGATGGTACGACCGCTCGTATCGCGATACGTCCCAAAGTACCCGAAGCGCGGGTCGGAAAAATCCGGCTGGTAGCTGAACGAAACCGTCGGCGAGACCGTGTGCCGAATGCCGGTGATGCCGAAGATTTGCGGCTGGAACATTCCGTAGAAGCGCGTCGAGGCCGTCACGCCAGTCGAAAACGTTCGCACTGCCTGAAAGCCGTTCACATCGCGGGTGCTCGTGCTGTCCCGCTCAATCCGCTTGGTGTACCACTTCTCGTTGTAATTGATAAACGGGGAAACAGTGAAATAGCCAAGCTTCGGCGCAACGTTGATGCCGACCTGGTGATTGACGCCGAGTCGCTCTTGCCGTGTCTCTACGGTCGTGCTGTCTTGAGCGGGGTTCACCCGACTTTTGATCGTTTGCAGATGCTTCGACCGATTGCTCTGACCCTGCGCGCTGTACGTCATGCCGATCATCTCATACCAGGCGAATTCAGTCGTTCCGCCTGTTAGTCCCCGAGACTTCGATTCCCTCCGGAACGGAAAGATTTGTCCCTGGGAGAACGAAATCGACGGGAGGCGCTCGTCCACAGCACCGGTCTGCAAATTCTGGTCGCGATAGATACTGACGGTCAGATTACGGTTCGTTCCCTCCCACGATTTGGAGAGCGTGGCCGTTGAGACGATGTTCTGGCGCAGAATCTCGTCCAGCTTCGCGCTGAAGTTGCGGTAGTACGTCCCGCTGGTGAAGGTGAAGTTCACATCCAATCGTGTACTTGGGTCGATTTGCTGATTGTGGAAGATCGAGATGTTGTAGTCGCGCTGCTCGGTGCGGTCAGGATCTCCCGGCTCGCCGTCATGCGTTCGCGTGATGCTTGCATTGATTGCGCCACTGAAATTGTACCGCAACGCATACCGAAAGAGCGAGCGATTCAACCACCCGCCCCGTGCAAACCAATCGAACGTCGTCGTTAGATCGTAGTAATCACTGAGCGCCCAGTAGTACCCGAAGTGGCTCAGGTAATGCCCGCGGCGCACATCCTGGCCGTAGGATGGCGCGATGATGCCCGAGCGTCGCCCGGCTTTGTTGGGAAAAACGCCAAACGGCAGCCAGAAGACGGGAATGTCGGCGATGTACAGATAAATCGGCTCAGCAACGACTTTATCGCGAACAATGACTTTCATTTTGGGACTGAAGAAGTAAAAGTGTGGATGCTCCAGGTCGCATGTCGTGTACCGGCCATCGGCAACGTACAGGACATCGGTCTCCACTTTCTTGATCTCTTCGCCGTGGTAGTAGCCTTGCTCAAGCTCGGTGTTGGCGAGAGAAATTTTCCCTTTCTTCGACCGGAAGTTGTAACCGATGTTGAAGCCGTCATACTTCTCTCCTGCGTCGGTAAGTACCGGCAGGCCCGTGAATTTCTTTCCGGACTTATCCGTCGTATCGTTGACGCCGTGCGCGTTCAGGTTTGCGGTATCCCAATTCACATCGATCCGTTCTGCCTGCAACCCCATCGTCCGATGCTTCAGGTCGCTCTTGCCGTAGAGATTCATGAACCGCGTGCGCATGGAGTACTTGATGGAATCTTTCGCGGAGTAAACGATGAGGGTGTCGACATCGGAAGAGCGTGCAAGAGTGTCTGCGCGAGCAACAAGACGAGTAGTATCGGCTGGAGTTTGAGCGAGAATAGAGAACGGGATTAAGAGGAAAAACAATAAGCCTCTCTTAATGTACAAACCAGTCACACCCGAATGCTTTAGTCGGGTGTCTATCGTTGAAGTCTTTCTGATTTGTAGATTCCCGATAGAAACATTCGGGGATGACTTACGCTCTTCAAATATTTCTGGAACAAACTCAGGATTCTCACACGTATAACCCCTTTGTCCCCCTTCACAAGGGGGACGTCCTGATGTCATGCTGAGCGAAGTCGAAGCATCATCGGGACAGTGGGTCAAATTGAACGTTACTCTTGATCTCACAACACCAACCCCGCCGCGCCGAGAATGCCAGCGTTGTTGCCCAACTGCGCGGGCATTACCTGAATATCTGCCCGCAGCGGCTTTAGCACATGCGCCTGCACGGATTCTTTGATCGCCCGTATCACAAAACCACCCGCCGCAGAAATTCCGCCGCCGATGATGCTCACGCGCAGATCGAGCGTGTTCATCACCGCGCCAATCGCAACGCCGAGCAGTCTGCCCGCCTCGGTTAGGATTTCTGTTGCGAGCGCGTCGCCGTCATGTGCAGCCTCGGCAATGTAGAAAGGCTCAATCTTTGTCATATCGCCGCCAACAAGGTCGAGAATTTTCGACTCCGGATTTGATTTCAGCCGCTCTGACGCCCTCTTTGAAAGATAGCGCTGGCCGACGAAAGCTTCTACGCAGCCGCGACTTCCGCAGTTGCATTCGGGGCCGTTATGGTCGATGGAAATGTGACCTATCTCGCCCGCTCCGCCTGTGGGACCGTGATAAATCTGGCCGTTCAAAATAATGCCGCCACCGACGCCGGTTCCCCAGATAACAAAGAGAAAATTCGGATATTGCCGCCCAGCCCCAAACTTCGCCTCAGCGATTGCAGCAGCGTTTGCGTCATTTTCGACCTGAATGACAACGCCACTGAAGAGCTTTTTCATTTCATCGCGCAGCGGCACAGCCTCCCACCGTGCAAAATTCGGCGGCGATTGGACAACTCCGCGGTCGTTCACCATTCCCGGAGCGCCAATGCCGATGCCCGCAACTGCTTGACCGTCCGTATGCTGCATCGCGTCGCGCACGGAGATTTCGAGCTGCTTCACCACCGCAACCGGACCCTGCTCGCCGTGCGACGGCAGTTTGGACTGATACAATATGTTACCGTCATGAGACACCACGCCGGTCTTCACCGTCGTTGCGCCAAGGTCAACTCCGATGGCGAGTTTGGAATTCATACAGCAGAAAGGTAAGAAAAAATGGAGAGAAATATTATAGCCCGACCTTAAAGGGTCGGGCTACTCACACATCAAAACCAAGGTGCTCTTTAGGGCACATTCGCCTATCCCCGCTTCCACCACATCACGCTCGTTGAGGCATATCTTCTCGTTTTCTTTTCCAACGCCCTCATCTCAGCAGCAGACATCGGTTTGAAATTCTTCGCGACTTCCACATTCTGTCGGACCTCTTCTATCGTCCCCATGCCCACGATCGCCGTGCTCACAGGCAGCGACATGGCATAGCAGAAGCTTTCGGCAACATAGTCTGTAACACGACCCGCTGCCAGCACTTTCATCGCGATAATGCCGAAGCCTTTTTCCTTCGCAACCGGAAAGAGCGCATCGCCGAAGTCGTTGATGAGCTTGTCGGTGGAGCTTAGTGGCACGAGCGTGGTCTCAAACGGATAGCGGTTGAGGGCTTCTTTGACGACTTCCGGTCGTGTGTGACCCGTAATGCCAATATGCTTGCACATCCCTTCTTCTTTTGCGCGAACTGCCGCCGTCAACGAGCCGTTCTTGCTCGTCACCTCGTTCAACTGGTCCATACTGTTAATCGAGTGAATCTGAAGGAGATCCACATAATCAGTCTTCAACCTTTCCAAGCTTCGATTGATCTCCCGCCAGGAGCTTTCTTTGTCCCGCTCCAGCGTCTTGGTCGTCAGGACTACTTCCTTGCGGCGGTTTTTCATGACTGCCCCTACTTTCTCCTCTGCATTACCGTAGCTGCTCGCGCAGTCAATGTAAGTGATGCCCGCGTCGATACAAGCCTCGACGATCTTTGCTCCTTTGGCAACCGAGTGTGGACCGTAGCCAATCGCCACGCAGCCGAGGCCGAGGATCGTGACCTCCAAACCGGTTTTCCCCAACATGCGTTGAGGAATTCCTTGCGGTGGTTTCGCAGCGAGTGTCTGCAAGGCTGACAGACCTAAGCCGAGTCCCACAGTCTTCGCCGTAGAACTTTTCAGAAACTCTCGTCTCGTTATTCGTTCCTTCATGGTCTTGTCATTCGTTCTTTGTTATTTGACTTTGGTTTTTCTCAGCTCTTCAATCTCTCTCAACAGCCCTTCCACCATTGCCTCGACGACAATCCTCCCCTTTTCCCTTGTTGCCAGTGTCGGGTCGCCCCAGATGCCAGTGGGCGAGTACGTCCCCTGCTCGTTGTTCGGGTCGCGCGTCAACCTTCCCTTGCTGGGGTGATAATCTTTCACTGCCTTGCTCAGGTCGACCGACGATGGATCAATGTAGAGTATCATCGACGTCTCGATCTCGTCCGCGTGCGTGCCGCCTTCCTGCTTGGAGATTTGCTTCTCGATGGGACCGAGCACCTTCGATAGATCGGTGTAGTGGAGAATGATTCCCTCCGCCGCGAGTGAATCCGAAGCGGGCCTGAGCGCTCGAACAGTGGAAACCCCCGTGTTCAGCAGATAAAATCGACATGGACCGAACCGCGCCAGACTGCGGCAGATATCGATGACGACATCGCGCGCCGTCTCAAGCCGTAGCGTCGTGGAGCCGGGATACTCAACGAACGCCGGATAGAAATGATACGGGATCGTCGGCGCCACAACGATATCGGCTTTCTCCAGAACACGCTTCTTGAAGTACTCGGCAAGGATCAGATCGTTCTTTAGCTTCAGATGCGGACCGTGTTCTTTAGACGCAGCGCCGAGCGGGATAACTACCACGCTCTCCTTCGTCAGCACTTTTTCAGCTTCCACCCAGGTGAGATTTTCGAGTACTATTCCCTTCCGAAGTTGCTGCGCAGAGATTGATGCGGGCAGAAGAAAAAGCACACTCATGAAGAGACCGAGCTGCGATGTTTTCATTGCGGTGTCCTTACAGCGTTATTGACGGGATTTCAGCTTCCGGTCGAAGAAATCGACCGTGGCATGGTACGCTTGCAACCAATTCGAGTGCAGCAAGAAGCTGTGCACTTCGTCGGGAAACACGAGCTGCTCCACGTCAACTCCCCGTTTTCGTAACGCTTCAACGAGCGTGACGGTCTCCGTGAAGGAAACATTCCGGTCATCGTCGCCGTGAATGACCAGCACGGGCGAGCGCCATGTATCCACCGACGACATGGGCGATGATTCAAACGCCAGCCGCGCGTTCTCCGGGTCTTCTAACTTGTTGTAGCTCGGAACGAAGGTGCGGATTCCCACATTCCAATCGTGCACGCCGTGTACATCCACTCCTGCCGCGAACAGATCCGATGCGCGGGAAAGACCCATCGCGGTGAGATAGCCGCCGTACGAGCCGCCGAACAAGCCGATGCGCTGCGGGTCGACATCCGGGCGACTTCGGAGAAAGAGTCCCGCACCGAGCACGTCCTGGAACTCGCTTCCACCTCCGGCGCCGTAGTTGAGCGCCTCGCGGAATTCCATCCCGTACCCGATCCCGCTGCGATAGTTGATCTGCAGAACGATAAATCCTCGGCTCGCAAGGTATTGGTTCAGCGCGTAAGCATTGTTGTAGTAGCTGAGGTAATGCCAGCCAAGCAACATCTGACGCCGCGAGCCGCCGTGAATGAACATGAGTGCGGGATGTTTTTCGCCCTTCTTCATCCCCGGCGGGAGAAAGAGTTGCGCGTGAATCTTCATTCCATCCGCTCCACTATAAACGACCTGCTCAGGTTCGACCAGGGACTTCTCCGGGAAATCAGCAGGAATCGACCCGGCGGCAAGCTCACGAGCCTCACTCGACCCTACCATGATTGCCGCATAAGCGGGCTTCTTAGCGCCCGACCGGAAGAACGCTATCGCTTTTCCGTCGTTGGTCGATTTTGGATCCCATTCGAGACCGGTTCCTTTGGTGACCTGCTCAACTCTTCCTCCTTTCACGCTCACACGCCACAGATGCCGTCGGTCGATGTCATTCTGGTTGGAGCTGTAAATAATCTCGCGGCGGTTGGGCGTCAATGTCACATGCTCGACTTCAAACTCTCCCGGCGTCAGGAGTTTGGCTTCTCCACCCACAACAGGTACTGAATACAGATGTGTCCATCCATCGCGCTCCCACGGGAAGACAAGGTAATCGTCGGCTCCCCACAGGATTTGATTCGAGGCAACGACACCGTTGAACGCGCTGCCAACACCCGACGAAGCTTTCCAGACGAGGCGCGCTGTTCCTGTCGCAACTTCAGTAACAAGAATCGACCAGGGCTGAGCCGTCCGTTCCGGGACAAACAACTGAGGCTTTGAAGACGCTGGTGTGCGGATGAAGGCGATGCGTTTTCCATCCGGCGACCAGACAGGATTGCTGTCGCCGTCGACGCTCGGATCAAGAAACCGCACCGTCTTCGTGGCAAAATCATATACGGCGATGAAGCTGTGGTCGCCTCTGCTGCTGACAAACGCGAGCTTTGATCCATCGGGCGACCAGCGGAGAGAACCGGCATTTCCCCGCGCCTGGATGAGCTGTGTAGGTTCCTTCGTGCTATCGAGCCCGGCCCAGTAGATTTGTCCGCGTCGAAGAAAGACGAGAGCGTCACCCTTCGGTGAAATGGCAGGGCTGCTGCCTAGACCGACCTTGACGGGCGTTCCACCATCGACTGAAATTTTCCAGACCGCTTGTTCGACCCCAGTGGGATCGCTTGTCGGGTTTGGGATTTCGCCCTGACGATTTGCACTACCTCCTCGAACATAGACAAGAGTCTTCGCATCCGACGACCAGTCGATGCTGCTCAGCTCCTGACCGTCATCTTTCGCGTACTGAGTCAGTTGACGCCCGCGGTGTTCCGGTGGCTCTGCGACCCAGATATTCCGCGCGCCTTGATTGTTCTGCACCCACGCGATTTTTCCTCCCGCCGGTGCTGCTGTCATTTGCGAGGGAAACGGCGCTCGCATGACTTGCTCGAGGGTGAACTGCTGAGCATCAACACATACAGTTACTGCGACAAACAGGGCAACGAAGCTTGTTTTTCTCATAACCTTCTCCTTGTTTGAAATGCCCTGAAGGGCATAAGCTGTCATTCTCGTTGACTTTTTGGATAGCCTCAACGAATCCAACAAACCACACAAGAGGCATTCATGCCCTTGGATACAACAGCGGATTTACCTCGCTCGCCGCGACCTCGCCCGGCTTCCGACCGGGATGAAATACCTCCATGTCCACCTTGCGATGCTCATTGTCCGGCTCCAGAATACGTGTGCCGTCCGCATAGTAAATAATCGTGATAACCTCGCGTCGTTGTTGACTGGAATTACCGTGCGCGGAGTGAAGCAATCGCCCCGAATGAAACGTCGCATCTCCAGCCTTCAGTTCGTAGCTCACGACGGGCGCGTGCTGTTCATGAATGATCTTCTCAAAATACTGTTGGGAGGTATCTGAAATCGGCATTGGTTTGAAGGCCGCGTTAGTGTGTGAACCGGAGACAAAGCTCATCGAACCCATCTCGCGCGTCACGCCCACGAGCGGCATCCACATCGTAATCGTGTGCTCGGTATCGAGCGGCCAGTAGTAGTAATCCTGATGCCAGGGCGTGGGTTTGCCGCCGGGCTCTTTGATAAGAGCCTGGTCGTGATACAATCGCACTCCTTTTACGCCCATTAAATCCGCAGCAATCTTCGCAAAGCGCTTCGCAAAGATGAATCGCCGCACTTCCTCGTTCTTGCGCCAGACATTGGTCACTTGCGTGAAGAGGCTGCTGTAATCTTCGATTCGTCCCTGTGTATCTTGTTGGCGAACGACTGTGTCCACAACATTGAGGATGGAGGTTCGGTACTGTTGGAGTATCGCAGGCGGGCAGATGTTCCGCAAGAGAACATGGCCGTCGCGCTCGTAGTTTTGACCTTGCTCTGCGGATAGTGGATATGCTTCCGTGAGAATGTCGTGGGATGTTTGCATCAGGAACGAGCTCCGGCAAAAAAGGTTGGCTGGAATATCGAGAACGACACGACGAAATGCAAGACTTCAGAACAAACCGTTTCTTCTACAGCACAGCACTTCAGTTGCTCTTCGAGTCGATAGTGAACGCTCGTCTATCGTTCTTCGAGCACCCGCAACTCGGCATCGGTTTGGCGAAGCCGCAAGGCAATTGCGTGAGCCAGGCGGGCGAAGACCTGAACGCCGAAGGTGGGATTGGACCTGGACTGCTCGTTAAAACGGGCGCGAGAGAGAACGTAGAGGTCGGTGGGAACCTTTGCCTCTACATCCGCAGAGCGGATACCGCGGTCAAGGAAAGAAAGCTCGCCGAAGAAATCCCCGGGGCCAATGGTTGCGAGGTGATGGCGTTTCCCCCGCTCGAGTGGAAGCATGATTCGAACGCTGCCGCGCCTCACCAGAAAAATCTCATCCCCTTCTTCCCCCTGAGAGAAAGCCTTCTCTCCCTGCGCAAGCGACAGTTCGCGCATGCAGTTGGACAACTCGTTGAGCGTACGCTCATCGAATCCGCGGAAGAGGTCGAAGTCTTTTAATTCGAGCAATTGCTCTTCATCCTTTTTGCTCACTCCTGTGCTTTCCAGAATACGCTCTTCCATCCACTCCAGCGCACCGTCCAGGGTCTCCGAGATCATCACTCCAGCCCGTTGTCTGACGACGCCCAGTTGTGCCAGATAGTGCTCAAAGTCCCGCTCGTCCAGCAGGCCCGAAGGCATACCGCTGAACACCAGTTGCCCTCCACGCTCGGCCAACTGCGCGTGCATCTGCTCGAAGAGGTGGGCTGCGGTGTAGTCCATCGACTGGACTCGGCGCATGTCGAGGAGAATGAAACGCTTGGTCCGCAGGTCGGGTGCGAGCTGAGAAAAGAGCTGGTCGGTGGTGCCGAAAAACAGGTTGCCCTGGAGTTCGCAGAAGACCCCCTGATCGCCTTGCTGGTTGAGAATCTCCCGCTCCGAGGCACGACGGCGGGTCTTCGAAGATATTTGGTTCAGGTAAAGCTTCCGACGAATGACCGAGCCGCGGATCTGGTCACGGATAAAGAGCAGAATCGCGAGCGCTACTCCAACACCGGAAGCCGCGATCAAGTCGACAGCTATGGAGACGATGACCACACCGGCGATGACGGCGAAATCCAGTCGCCCGGCTGGATAACCCAACAGGCGGAACATGCTCTTATCAAACATCCGCCAGGCGATGACGAGCAAGATGCCCGCAAGGGCTCCGATAGGAACCCAAGCTATCAACCGGCTCAGGAGGAGGAGTGCTAGAACCACAAAGCCTCCTTCTATGATTCCTGAACGCGGGGTACGGCCGCCGCTGGTGATGTTGACGAGTGTGGGCCCCATGGTTCCAGCGCCCGGCATTCCGCCGACCATGAACGAGGCGAGGTTCCCGACCCCCTGCCCGATAAGCTCACGGTCGGAATTGTGTCGACTGCGGGTCAGGGCGTCAAGCCCGACGCACGTCTTTAGAGTGTCGATCGAAAGCAGCACCGATAGTGTAAGAGCGGGGATAATGATGAGCTGGATGGAAGCAAGGTTGATTGA
>CAYJSZ010000083.1:0-10361 GCA_964372545.1 uncultured Ignavibacteriaceae bacterium | reverse complement strand
AACTTCGTGCAATCTCCCAGCCCCTCCCAGATCAGTTCTTCCCGCAACGTGTCGATCACACCGCCCCAGAAATCTCCCAGAACCACGACCGGTTTCTCTCGCATCAGGCCTTTGTTGATGAACTCCCACACGTACGCCAGCTCGAGCAGTGTACCGGTTCCGCCTTTGAGTATGACGTATGCCTCACCTAACTCGACTAACTTCATCAGTCGCTCGGTGAGGTTGGGGAGACGTATCTCTTGTTTGATCCACTGGTTTGCGCGGCGCGGGAAAATGCTCACCGTGACACCAATGGTGTTCCCGCCGGCTTCACGCGCGCCACGAGCCGAGGCTTCCATGATCCCACCGTACCCGCCGTTGCAAATCGTGAATCCTGCAGCGGCCAACTCTTTCCCAAGCGAACGGGCAAGCTCGTACTCTGCGTCGCCTTCTGCAGGTCGAGAGCTTCCAAACACCGTGATGACTTTTTGTGTCATGATTTCTTCTGGGCGATCTTCATCGTTAGTCGATGAATCTCCAATTCACCCCGAGCCGAATACCGCGGCCCGGCATGGGATAGTCCTGCACGAGCATGGCGTTGGTGTGGAGAATGTTCTCCCAGCTCAACGAGAGGTAAGCGTCGCCTAACTGTGCAACGAGAAAGAGGTCTATCGTCGAGAACTCCGGAAGACTGCCGCCGGCGTTTTCGACGAAGAGGGATGGACGGGGAAGGAACTGCATGCCCCGGTGTCCTGAAGCGAAGCGCCAACGTCCTCCGACTCTCAAATTCATCGCGCCGCCAAACAGGAGATTGCGGTACGCAAGTTCACCGGATGTATTCCAACGCGGAAGAAGACTTTTCGTCGTTCCGCCGTACTGCTGATCGGTGAACAGAACGGTGCTAAAGAGGTCGAAGCTCCACAGTTGAAGAGAAATCCGACCTGAGAACCCGCGCACGGTAACCTGTGGTACAATTGAAAGCTCGGTAGTGACCGGTGAGTTCCGGCGGGGCACGAACACCATTGCATCCGTAATGGTGCGGTGAAAGCCGGACAAGGACAGAGACGCATTCTCACCCGATTTCAACTGGAAGCCAAGTTCAATATTGTCGTGCCGTTCGGTTGACGGTAGCGTGCTCCTGACGAGAGTGCTGTCGTTCCAGTATCGCTCTCGGAACGTGGGGTAGCGCGGGATGGAAGAAACATCCCCGTAGACGGACAAACAGGGAAGCGCATTGATTGCTGCCCGAAGTCCAAGCGAGAGAGCCGATGAACCCGCAACATATTCATGCCGCAGCGATGCCGTTGGCAGAATGAGATCAGAAATGTGGAGTGCTACCTGAGCAAACAGTGCCCCCCGGCTCTCTGTGTTGCTGCCAACAGCCGGACTCCCGAGAACCCGCAGTCGGTCGAGCTGGATGCCAATCAACGCGTCGTAGAGATGGCTTCGAAAATCCTGTGTGATTCTTACTCCAAGCACCGATGACAGATGATGCTCGGAAATGCCGGATGCAATGCGGAAATCGTCAGGGTCTTCATATTCACGTACGACCTCCGAGAAGTAGGCGTTGAGACGAGTCGTTGCTGAAGAATCGTCAAGGAATTTTCCGACTGCGAGCAACGTGAGGTCATGGCGTGAGGTTTTTTCCGATGCATCACTGCTTCGCACAACAGCGGTGACTTCATCGAAAACGGAGGGACTCTGAGCCGGGTCCACACCGCCGTTGAGTCCATTGGTTGCCGAGCTGTAAAACTCTGTTAGCGTGATATTCAGGCGGTCGGAATGGTTGTAGCGAAGCCGACCTCGAATATGCCAGGAGTCGTACGCCGAGTTGATAAACCGCCCGTCGGTTACATGGCGTTGAAAGCCGAGCATCAGGTTCGTGCCACGAGCGATATTCTGTACGAAGAGGCCGTCGGTTAAGCCGTATTCGAACGGTCCTTGCACATAGCGAAGTTTGGTGATCGGCCTGGTGTTGTTGTATTGGCGGGTTACCAGATTGAGAACGGTCGTATTGCCATAGGCTGACAACGGAACCGAAGCCGATCCCGTCGTTGGCTCGACCTCTTCGATGGCTTCGATCGGAATATCGTACAGATTCACCGTGCCGGTAAGTGGATCGTTGAGCGGCCGGCCGTCGAGGAGGACGGCAATGCCATTCCCGAACGCGTGAGGCCGGCTATATTTCCCGAACTCCCCGAGATCATCGAAAAAAAAGCCGGGTATCTTCCACACAAGTTCTCCCAAGTATTTTACGTCGGTGCGGACGAACTGGGAGGAATGCACCACGCTCGATGAATCGGCTCGGCCTTGTATGCTACCGATGGCCGGGATGAAGCGCACACGGAGTGTGTCGCCAGTCGCTTCCTGGAGTGAATCCGGGAACGTAACGGCTGGGGCGGGGCTTTCCTGAGCCCTTATGGGAAAAAGGACAAGAGAATCCAGGAGGAGAAAACAGAACGTGAGCCGTCGGATGAACAAATGAGGCGACAAGTTATTTGGAGAAAGAAATGAGTTCCGGTTTGAACAACGGCGCTGTGAGAGATGCACGATAGGCAGGAGCTAACGCTTCGGTGAGTTCCTTCGCATAAGCAGCATCGTTGAACAGGCCGAACACGGACGATCCGCTACCGCTCATGAGGGCAACATCGGCCCCGCCGCGCACCACTGTTTCCTTCAACCGCATGACCTCCGGATAGTCGCGAAAGATCAGCGGCTCAAAGTCGTTGCGAAGTCTGTTGACAAGCACGCGGGGCTCACGCATCTTCTCCGTAACCAATGCCTTCAGGTTTTCTCGACGGAGATGAGTGTTCAACCGAACATTACCGTAGGCCCAGGCGGTTGAGATATGAATCGGCGGAGTGACGACCAAAATCCAGTACGGGACTTCCACCTCGATCGACTCCAACTGCTCGCCGCGGCCCGTGGCATACGCTGTACCACCATCGATGAAAAAGGGAACATCGGAGCCCAGTGAAGCGCTGAGCGTGCGCAGTTCGGCGTCAGAAATCTCCAAGCTCCACAGTTTTCTCAATCCTTTGAGGACTACTGCAGCATCGGCACTGCTGCCGCCCAATCCGGCGCCGAGAGGAATCCGTTTGCGGAGAACGATGTCGGCGTTGCCGGGAATTCCCGTAACATCTCGCAAGAGCAGTGCTGCCTTGACACACAGGTTACTGTCGTCGGCAGGTACTTCGCGTACGTCGCAGTGAAACCGGATACCGTTGTCATTGAGCGAAAGCTCGATCTCATCGTAGAGATTCACCTGATGGAATACGGTCTCGATGTCGTGGTAGCCGTCTGCCCTCTTCCCTAGAATCTGGAGACCGAGATTGATCTTTGCGTACGCTCGCAGTGTCATTGCGCGTAAAATACGTGAATAACGTCCGAGAAGCAAGAAAACGCTTGCTGGACGGGCTTTTTTTGATTGTTGCCCCTTTTTTTTGTATGTTAGTTTCATTGCTGTTGAACAAGTACGACACAAAAGAACACGAGCGTGGTAAGAGTCGGAAAAATTCGGATTGGAGACGGCGCACCCTTAGTGTTGATTGCAGGACCATGCGTCGTTGAAAACCGCGACATGATTTTGAAGACCGCGGATACGCTGCAGCGTAGTGCCAGAAAGCACGGGATTGCGTTGATATTCAAATCATCCTACAAGAAAGCGAACCGCACGAGCGGCAGGTCTTTCTCGAGCATCGGCGACCAGAAGGCGCTCGCTATTCTTGAGCAGGTCAAGAAGGAATTCGGTATTCCGGTGCTCACGGACATCCACATGCCCCACGAAGCCGCGATGGCGGCCGAAGTTGCCGACGTTCTTCAGATACCGGCTTTTCTCTGCCGACAGACGGAGCTGTTGCAGGCCGCCGGTCGCACGGGCAGAGTCGTCAACATCAAGAAGGGGCAGTTTCTTTCACCGGCTGAAATGAAGATGGTGGCACAAAAGGTGGAGGCTACCGGCAATAAACAGATTCTCCTCACGGAGCGTGGAACGAGCTTCGGCTACAATAATCTCGTGGTCGATATGCGCTCGCTTTCGATCATGCGCAAGACCGGTTACCCGGTCGTGCTCGATGCAACACATTCTGTTCAACTTCCCGGCGGTGAAAAAAACAAGAGCGGTGGGCAGCCGGAGTTTATTTTTCCCATCGCGCGCGCCGGTGTTGCGGCGGGAATCGATGCGCTGTTTATCGAAACACATCCCAATCCGGCCAAAGCATTAAGCGATGCGGCGAGCCAGCTCAAGCTGAGTTTGGTCGGAGAATTGCTGAAGCAAGTAGTGGCAATCGACCGGTCGGTGAAGAAATTCCATCAATAGTAATCTTGAGGACACGTGGCTCAACAACGTCGGCTACTCTCGAAACTCAAGAAGATCAAGCTCTTGCTGCTGGACGTGGACGGCGTGATGACCGATGGAGGCGTGTACATCGCAGAGTCGGGCGATCGGTTCAAGAAATTCCATATTCATGACGGCTATGGCATTGTCAAGGCACGGCGACTCGGGCTGAAAGTGGGGATCATTACGGGCGGCAACTCAACCATGGTGCAGCGACGCGCCGATGAGTTAGGGATTACGGAAGTGTATCAGAACTTCGACGACAAGATCAGCGCCTATGAGCAAATAACATCCAAGCTGAACGTGCGTGATGAAGAAGTCGCGCACATCGGCGATGATGAGCTCGACCTGCCCGTGCTCGAGCGCGTGGGGTTTTCGGCAGCGCCGGCTGATGCCCTGCCGGGCGTTCGAAAGCGGGTCGACTATGTTTGCAGACGGAAGGGCGGCGAAGGTGCTGTCCGGGAAGTGATTGATCTGCTGTTGCAGGGACGGGTCGATGGATGAGAAATTTCCAAGAGAACTTACGACGTTCGAGCGAGAGTTATTGCTCTGGATCTTGCCGGAAGAGCGTTCAGGCTACCGTGAGTATCGAACGTGTGTGCAAGAATGGAGCGTCGCGGCACAAGGAAGGCGTGGAGAAGGCAATTACATTCTCGCTCCGGGCGGCGAGCGCGTTGACGTAGAATCTCCCTTGCCACAAGTGTTGGCATACGGTATCGTAGAGACGGCAACGGGTCAGCTTTCCATCAGCGTGAGGGAACGGCTGGAAAATCAGGTCGAATTTGAGATTCAGAGTTTGCGCGGCAGCGTTGACGTAGCGAAGTTGCAGGAAGTCCGCCGCTGGTCACTGTCCAGTTGGCTCCCGCTGCAACCGTGCCCACGCTGCGGCAAAGCCGTTCGAGAAGTGCAGATGGGTTCAGTGCATGGCCGGAAGATTGTGCTGGCGGTTTGTGCTCAAGACCAGCGTCTCTGGGTCTACGACGAAGAAACCGGCATCAATCACCCGGTTCCGGTCTCGAATTTCTATAACGAGCTGATGTTGCACAAAAACATCCGCGACCCGAAAACTGCCCTCGACGCAAAACAGTTGTTTCGACAACTTTCACTGTATAGCGATGCCGACTTAGCATACGCCTTCCGAACATATAACAGGCTTCGCGCGAAAGTTGCCTCGATGGGGGAAATTGTCATTGAACAACCGCGGAAGTCTTTGTTTGGCCGCCTGAAATCGTTTCTGGGGGTAGGAGGAAAATAGGACAATCGATGGACTCATCAATTGAAAAAGGCAAAGAGGTCATCCGCATCGAAGCGGAGGCGGTTGCTGCGCTCGAAGGTAAAATCGACGGCCAGTTCGCATCGGCGGTGGACCTGATCTACAATTCTCCGGGACGCGTCATCATCACCGGCATGGGAAAATCCGGCGTCGTGGCGCGCAAGATTGTGTCGACGATGAACTCCACCGGCACGGCGGCAATTTTTCTCCATCCCTCGGACGCGGTACATGGCGACCTCGGCATGGTGCGCAAGGAAGACGTCGTCATCTGTATTTCGAAGAGTGGCGACACCGACGAAATTCGACAGCTCCTGCCGATGTTCCGTCGTATCGGCGTGAAAGTCATTTCGATGGTCGGCACTGTGCATTCGCATCTTGCGAAACAGAGCGACATTGCGCTTGATATCAGCGTGAAGGAAGAAGCCTGCCCGCACGACCTTGCACCGACGGCGTCGACCACCGCAACGCTGGTGATGGGCGATGCGCTGGCGATTGCGTTGCTTCACAAACGGAATTTCACCAAGGAAGAGTTTGCGATGTTTCATCCCGGAGGGAACTTAGGCAAGCGCCTCCTCCTGCGCGTCGAGGAAATCATGGCATCGGGGAGGAATGTACCGGTCGTGAAGCATCGCGTCGACCTCGCCGAAGCCATCGTCGAGATGACCTCGAAACGCTTGGGCGCCACCTGCGTGGTCGACGATGAGGGGAAACTCAGCGGCATCATCACGGACGGAGACCTCCGCCGTCTTCTTCAACGCACCAAAGATGTCTCCAACGTCGCTACCGTTCAGGTGATGACGACAAACCCCAAGAGGATTCGAAAAGGTTTGTTAGCCGTCGCTGCACTCGAAGAAATGGAGCAGTTCAACATCACTCAGCTTCCGGTGGTGGACGAAGAGAATCGTCCCGTCGGCATGATCCATCTGCACGATCTGGTCAAGGCGGGCATCGGAGGAGAGTCGGCCGGATGAGTAGTCTGCGTGCGATTGCCGTGGGGTGTGCACTTCTCGCACTGTTGGCGTGTGAAGAGAAGATCAAACCTTCGGTACTTCCCGGCATCGATAGTCAATCGCTTCCCCAGCAGGAGAGCTGGAACAGCAAGACCGTGCTTTCGGATTCCGGACGGGTGAAGGCGGTCATCTACGCGGGCTATCTGCGTGCCTATCAATCTCCCGCGCAAACATTGTTGAGCGAAGGCATCGTCGTGCACTTTTACGAAACCGATGGCAAAGAATCTTCTGTCTTGACCGCGGCGGAAGGACGCGTGGACGATGCAACCAAGAACTTGGAGGCCTACGGGAATGTTCTCGTCATAGCTTCCGACAGCACGAAACTGAGAACTCAGAAGCTGTACTGGGATAACCGCAAGCAGCTTATTCACACTTCGGAATTCGTGCGGATCAATTCTCCGAAAGAACGGCTGCAGGGCTATGGGTTCGAATCCGACCAGCACCTGCGGCATTATCGCATCTTCCGGGTGAGCGGAGAAACGATTTCCGAATAGCTCATGCCCATGAGAACATTCTTAGCGACGGTGTGGATATCCGTGAGTTTCCTCATTGTTGGCCTTGCGGAAGCTACAGCGCAAAGTAAGATGATTGAACTGAAGCAGGCGGATTCGTTGGTGGGTCGATATGTTGGCGAAGAAGAGGTTCGCGAGCTGATCGGGAATGTTCGTTTTGTGCAAACGTCGTCGACGGGCGAGGTCATCAAAGTCTGGTGCGACCGTGCCTTGCGGTACATGAAGCAGAATAAAGTCGAGCTCTTTGGCAATGTGCAATTGATTCGGGACAGCGTTTTGATCCGTGCTCCAGAGGGAACATATTTTGGCGACGACCGCCGTGCAGAAATGCGGAAGGGGGTCACGCTGCGTCGCGGGTCGATGATCCTGACGTCGCGTTCCGGCCAATATTTCTCCGATGAAAAACGGGCGTACTTTGTGGGGGATGTGGTGGCAGCGGATTCAACGTCCTCCACTGTGTGCGACCGTTTAACCTATTTTGAAAACGACGAGCGTTCGATTGCCGTAGGACGCGTTCGGGTCACAAGCACTGAAAACTCCGTCACCGTGTATGGCGATTCGCTTCTGCGCTTCGACAAGATCAGATACACGCTCGTCCCGAAAAATCCCCGTCTGGTGCAGATCGATACCACATCCGACGGCACGATCGACACGCTCGTCGTCATCAGCAAAGTGATGGAGGCGTATCGCGATCCGGCAGATCGTTTTATCGCCACGGATAGCGTGGTGATGGTGCGGACGGGCCTCGCCGCACGGTGTCGTCGGGCAACGTTCTTCACGAAGGAAGACCAGATCATCCTGGAGCAGCAACCGATCGTCTGGTACGGACAGAACCAGGTCACGGGCGACTCCATGACGGTAACGCTGAAGGATCGCAAACTCCAGAGCGTGTATGTACGCGGGAGGGCCATGGCGATTTCCAGGTCAGACTCGCTTTATCGTGCTCGTTTTGATCAGCTCGTGGGCCGAGAATTGACGATGTTTTTCGGCGAGAAAGAGATGGAACGGATCGAAGCGCAACGGAACGCCATCAGCCTCTACTATTTGTTCGATGACAGTCGACCGAACGGTGCCAACAAAGCGAGCGGGGATCGCATTCGTATCGACTTCGACGATGGAAAGGTGAACAATATTACGATTGTCGGCGGTGTCGAAGGGCAGTACTATCCGGAAAATATGATCTTCAATCGTGAACAGAACTACAACCTCGAAGGTTTTCGGTGGATTGAGCAGCGGCCGAGGCGACGACTGCTCGAGATTGAACTATAACGAGATGCAACGAACACAGAAAACGTCCGTTGTTGAGCAAGCCGAACTCTCGAAGAACGGCGCAAGTGTTCTGCGCACGGAAAGCCTCGTCAAGCGCTACAAGAAACGCGCGGTCGTGAACATGGTGGGTGTAGAGTTGAGGCAGGGAGAGATCGTGGGACTGCTCGGTCCGAACGGGGCGGGGAAAACCACAACGTTCTACATGATCGTGGGAATGGTTCGCCCGGATGGTGGAAACGTCTTTTTCGATCAACAGGAAATTACCGCCATGCCGATGTACAAGCGTGCCCGATTAGGTATCGGGTATTTGCCGCAGGAAGCGTCCGTGTTCCGCAGACTGACGGTGAAGAATAATCTCATGGCAGTGTTGGAGCTAAGCGGACTGACACGCAAGGAGCAGGGAGAAAAATGCGCCCGCCTGCTGGAAGATCTCGGATTAACCAAAGTGGTTAGCAGTAAGGGCTACATGCTCTCCGGGGGAGAGCGACGAAGGACGGAAATCGCCCGTGCATTGGCCTTGGACCCAAAGTTCATGTTGCTCGACGAGCCATTCGCGGGCATCGACCCGATTGCCGTCGAAGATATCATGCGTATCGTAGGCCAGCTCAAGAAGAAGAACATCGGCGTTCTGATCACGGACCACAATGTGCACGAGACGCTCTCCATCACTGACCGTTCGTATTTGCTGTTCGAAGGCAAGATTTTGAAATCCGGCACAGCGCACTTCCTTGCCAACGACCCCGAAGCTCGGAAACTGTACTTAGGCGAAAAGTTTAAGTTGGATCGCTATGATTAATGCGAGTAGTTGAGTAGAAAGTAGTTAAGTAGAGGAGGAGAAGTTTCTTATTAACGAATTCCCAATTAACTCCCGCTAAACAACAGCGGGATGTCCCGCCTTCCGGGATTCCGCTTGTCAGCGGGATTCTGAGAAGCGGAACAAAAAACGCACAATTAACCAATCACCACCCTATGGTAGTCGTCACTGAAGTTGGAGCAACAGAAAAACAGATCGAAGATATCATCAGAGTGCTGCACGAACATGGCTTCGATGTTCACCGCTCAACCGGCGTACAGCATACCGTCCTGGGCGCCATCGGCGTCAGACCGGATTTTGACCATCGGCAGATCGAGCTGCTCTCGGGCGTTGCGGAAGTTGTTCGCATTACAGAGCCGTATAAGCTGGCAAGCAGGACATTCAAGCGCGATGGAACGGTCCTCGACATCGGCGGAATCAAGGTTGGAGGCAATGATGTGGTCGTCATGGCCGGACCCTGTGCGGTCGAGGATGAAGAACAGATTTTCACCGTGGCGAAGTCTGTCTCTGCCTCTGGGGCAAGAATCCTGCGTGGCGGCGCCTTTAAGCCTCGCACGTCGCCTTATTCGTTTCAAGGACTCGGTGAAGAAGGCCTGAAACTTCTCCGCGCGGCGGCTGATGAGTACCGGCTGCTCGTGATAACGGAGGTGATGGATAAAAGCCAGATCGACCTGGTGGAGAAGTATGCAGATATACTGCAAGTCGGCGCGCGCAATATGCAAAATTTTACCTTCCTGAAAGAGTTAGGAAAAGCGTCCAAGCCCGTGATGCTGAAGCGTGGACTTGCAGCGACGATCGAAGAGTGGCTGATGTCGGCAGAGTACATCCTCGCCGGCGGCAACCAACATGTCATGTTGTGCGAGCGGGGTATCCGCACGTTCGAGACGGCCACTCGCAACACGCTCGATATCGGGGCCATTCCCGTCATCAAAAAGAAGAGTCATCTCCCCATCATCGCCGACCCTTCGCACGCCATCGGCATTCGCGATAAAGTGATCCCCATGGCACGAGCGTGTGTTGCCGCCGGCGCCGACGGCATTATGGTGGAAGTCCACCACGACCCCGACCACGCGAAGTCCGACGGCGCGCAGTCGTTGTTTCCCGATCAGTTCGCGCAGATGATGAAAGAAGTGAAGATCATTGCCGAGGCAATTGGCCGGAAGATTGC
>CAYJSZ010000082.1:0-10465 GCA_964372545.1 uncultured Ignavibacteriaceae bacterium | reverse complement strand
CGAATCTGGTAAATCTCGCCCACGACGATCTCTCCCAATGAACTGCTGTACTCATTGTAAACCGATTCGCGCTCGATCTCCTTGATCCGCTGGTTGAGGTTCTGCTTCGCGCTGACCACCAGGCGTCTCCCAAACTCCGACATGGGGACGATTTCAACATACTCTTCCCCTACTTCCATCTCTTCGCCCGTTCGGCGTTGCGCATCCTTGGCGTCTATTTGGGTGACGGAGTCGACCACTTCTTCGACAACTTCCTTTTCAAGATAGATTTCAATGTCGCCTTTGTCCATGTTGACAACGACATCAAACTTCACCTGCGGTCCGTATTTTTTTCGCACCATCATGCCGAAAATATCCTCGACGATTCCAACAAGGATATCCTTATCGATTCCTTTTTCGCGAACCATTTGTGCGAATGATTCGACAATTTCATGATTCATCTCATTCCTCCAACAAGAAACTTTTTTCTCTCTCTGCCCCAGCCTACCGCAGAGCGGGAAGTTCATTCCTACGCTACCACGGCAGCTCTTCCTTTGATTCGATGATTTGGCTGAAGGAAAGCATCAGCGACTCTCCTTCTTTAGGTTGAAACGTCAACTGATCATCCACCACCGACACCAGCATCGCTGAGATCGTCTTCTGTTCTCCATTGCTCGCATACTTCACTGTGAAACGGCGGCCGATGTTCTTGTGGTATTGGCGCAACAAACGAAGCGGACGATCTATGCCCGGCGACGACACCTCCAACTGAATGTTTCCTTCAAAGATCCGCTGAGCATCAAATTCCCGAGAAAGGTCACGGCTAATCTCGGCACACTGTTCGATCGTAATACCCCTGTCAGTATCGACAAATACCTGAATCAATTTGCCACCTCGCTCATTCCGAACCTGTAGATCGACCATGAAGGCTTCTTGCCTTTTCAACACCGGCCCGACCAATCCCTCAATGTTCTGCTGTATTTCGTGCATCACACTTTTTCTTAAAAAAAATAGCCCGTAACGGCGGGCTATTAACTGAGACGATTGTAATATAGGGATTCGTGGTTAGAGAAGCAAGCAAATAATCGACTGAATTTAACGTGAGAATCGCACGGAAAGAAAATTTTTGAGAATCTTCTTACCGTGTTGTGTGGCAATAGATTCTGGATGAAACTGAACGCCGAATGTCGGATGCTCAATGTGCTTCACTCCCATCACGGTCCCATCTTCTGTCCAAGCAGTCACTTTTAATGATGGTGGTAACGAATTCCGCTCGACAACAAGAGAATGATAACGTGTTGCCTGGAATGGCGACTCAACGTTCTTGAAGATTCCTTCTTCCCGATGAATGATGGGAGACGTTTTCCCATGCACGACCGTCGCAGCTTTGACAATGGTCCCACCAAATGCTTCTGCAATCGCTTGATGACCCAAGCACACACCGAGGATCGGCACACCTTTATGAAGCTTACGGACGACCTCCACAGAAATTCCTGCCTCCTTTGGTGTGCAGGGACCGGGAGAAATCACGATCGCGGCCGGCTTCATGTCCATGATCTGATCGATAGTTATCTGGTCATTGCGAACAACGGTTTGTTCAACGCCACACTCGCCTAAGTATTGCACAAGGTTATACGTAAACGAGTCGTAATTGTCGATAACAAGAATCATGATGTCCTACGCCGACACGGATTTTAGCAGTTCTACGGCTTGTAAGTTCGCGGCCAGCTTCTCCAGTGTTTCTTGATACTCTCGCTCAGGAATCGAGTCGTACACAATCCCCGCTCCCGCCTGAAAATACAACGTGTCACCTTTTGCCACGATCGTTCGGATCGCTATGCACGAATCCATGTTGCCTGAAAAATCGAGATACGCGATGGCGCCACCGTAGACTCCGCGCTTGACGGGCTCGAGCTCTGAAATAATCTGCATCGCTCGAATTTTGGGCGCACCGGTGAGTGTCCCCGCCGGAAAGCAGGAGAACAGCGCGTCAAGTGCCGTCAGGTCTTTTCGCAGTCGGCCCTGAATGCTGGACACAATGTGCATGACGTGAGAGTATTTTTCGACCGCCATCCACTGAGAGACGCGGACCGACCCAAAGTCGCTGATGCGACCAAGGTCGTTACGGCCAAGGTCGACCAGCATGAGATGTTCTGCAAGTTCTTTCTCATCGCGCAGAAGTTCTTTTTCCAGCCTTTCGTCTTCTTCCGGCGTCGTGCCACGTCTTCGCGTTCCGGCGATTGGCCGCGTCTCCACCAGCCCCTCTTCAACACGCACCAACATTTCCGGTGAGGAACCGATGACCGTAAAATCCTTGAGACTCAAAAAATACATGTATGGCGATGGATTCACGGTCCGTAACGAGCGATAAAGGTCGAATGCCTGTACCTTCGCCTTTTGCTGCAACCGCTGCGAGAGAACGACTTGAAAAATGTCTCCCTCGACTATGTAGTGTTTTGCGCTGTCAACCTTTCGACAGAAGTCGTTCTTCGTCATGCCATATTCTACATGCCCGTTAACCCTTGCATCAGAGAGTCTCAGGGGACGCGCCTGTTGAAGAAATCTCTTCATTCTCTCAATCTCGTTGGCGGCTTTTTCGTATTCTTTACGCAGGTCTGAATCTGAAAGATGTTGGTCAGCGAGATAGGCGTTGGAAACAAGGAACAACTCATGCTTCACGTTGTCGAAAACAAGTACAACATCGAAAAACATCAGAAGAGCGTCCGGGATATTCAGTTCATCGTTCGCCACGAGAGGAATACTTTCGACAAGCTGGACGGTTTCATAGCCGACATATCCCACTGCACCGCATGAAAACCTCGGCAAACCGGGAATGCGAACCGATCGTATGTGCGCGAATACCTTCTTCAGAGCATCAAGCGGATGGTCTGACGGATGGACGAGAGAAGGCAAAACCTTTACATCATCATGAAACGTTTGGATTGAGAACCTGTTGCCATGTATGGTAAAATTCATGAACGGATTGAAACCGATGAAGGAGTAGCGGCCTAATTTTTCTCCTCCCTCGACACTCTCGAACAAAAACGAATACGGGCTCTCGTCCTTGATCTTGAGATAGACGGACACCGGAGTCTCGGTATCCGCCAGCAGCGTCTCGTAAATGGGGACGACGTTCCCGGAAGAACTTAACTTTTTGAACTCTTCAAAGGATGTCATGACGGAACAGGATCAACTACACTTCCACCTTGGGCCAGAATATTTCGCAGTGCGCTCCTTCAAAAGCCTGGACGAGTTTGCGAAACTCATCCGGCACAGGCTTCGGACGGTCGGTGGAAGGGTCGAGCCAAACGTGATACGCGATGTTTTCAGCCACAATCTCTCCCGAGCTTGCCTTCTCCACCATCCCCTCCATGACAAAACTGCTGTTGTTGATCGAGGAGGTGCGCGTGTAAACGTTTAGCTCCTCATCGAAGATCGCAGGTGACTTGTAATCGATTTCGTTGCGCACGACAACGACCTTTGAGTCTCCACGGATGGTGTTCATGTCGACTCTGGCGCCGAGCTGCTTGAGATACTCGATGCGACCGAGCTCGCAGTACAGCAAGTAATTGGCGTTGTGGACAATACCCTGCCAATCCACCTCGTAGTTACGAACGCGAACTTGCGTCTTGAACTCGAATTTCGACCTCTCCATCATGATAACGTCGACTTGATGGTGTTCGCCGCTTGATGAACATCCTCCATCGAAACATCCATGTGCGTAACGGCCCTGATGGCTGAATGGCTCATTTCCGTCAACAACACGCGTTTCGTCCTGAGGATTTCAAGAATCTGCGCCGGTGTCTTTCGGGTCTTTTCTATTTCAATGATCACTATATTCGTTTGAACTCCCTCCAGATCGATTTCAAAACCGGGTATCTGAGCAAGTTCCCCTGCAAGAATTCTTGCCTTCTCGTGATCGTCCTTGAGCCGGTCAACATGGTGTTCCACTGCATAGAAAGCTCCTGCGGCGATAATGCCGGCCTGTCGCATCCCTCCTCCCAACACTTTGCGGAACTTGCGGGCCTTCTCGACAAGCTCCTTCGGCCCGGCGAGCGCCGAGCCCACGGGAGCGCCCAACCCCTTCGAAAAACAGACCGACACGGTATCAAAGCATTGCGCGTACTCTTTGGGACTTATTCCTGTGGCAACCGAGGCATTCCAAATCCTCGCTCCATCCAGATGGAGTGCCAGACGTCGCTCACGTGCCAACGAACTGATCCGCTGAATCTCATCGTAAGGGTAAATCGTTCCTCCTGCCTTGTTGTGAGTATTCTCCAAACAGATCAGCGATGTGCGCGGCATGTAGTATGCTGAAGATCGAATTGAGGGAATAATGTCTTCAACCCGCATGACACCGCGTTTCCCCTGGATCGTATGAACCTGCACATGCGAGATGAACGAGGGCGCAGCAGTTTCATACTGAAAAATATGAGCGCCGCTCTCCACAATAATTTCATCCCCCGGCTGGGTGTGGACTTTGATGGCAAGCTGGTTCGCCATGACGCCAGTCGGAACAAACAGAGCCGCTTCCTTTCCTAAGAGCAACGCAACCCTCTCTTGGAGAAGATTGACTGTAGGATCCTCGCCGAAGACATCATCGCCGACTTCTGCTTCGGCCATCGCCTTTCGCATGCCCGGCGTCGGTTTGGTCACGGTATCGCTGCGAAGATCGATAAAAGAATGGTCACTCATGGGCTTTAATCAGAAACTTCTTACGTACCGCTATGATAAGGAATAGTGCGGAGCAAAACAAACACACCTGTGCAACAACGTCGCCATGTTTCGTGTAGAAGGTCATCTCATTTGAGGGAACGATCTCGCTCACCACACGGGCCGGAGTATACATCTCCGTCGAGACTCGTGTGACTCCCGACGGGTCAACAACGGCCGAAATACCGCCGTTCGCACATTGCACCACCCACCGCCGATTCTCGATTGCCCGGAATGACGCAAACGCTGCATGCTGGTACGTGCCGGAGGTGTTTCCCCACCAGCTATCGTTCGTAATGACCAGCAGCAGTTGCGCTCCACGATTGACGAACTCCCGTACGAAATTCGGATAAACGGATTCGTAACAAACCATACCGGAAACGCGCAACTCTTCCCCGGCTGAAGTCTGCAAGCGGTAGACAATCTGATCGTCGCCTCTACCCCATCCGCTAATGCCAACGCTCCATTTCAGAGGCTCGATGAGGAACGAGAACGTTTCCGCGTACGGCACCCGCTCTGCGAATGGTACGAGCACTATCTTTTTATAAATCAACCCTTCTCCTTGCCCGGGGCTTATGAGCGTTGCGGCGTTGTAGTAATCGACATACATGTTGGTGTTTTGAATACGCACAGCCGTGACCGGGGCATGTGTGGAATCAAAGTACTCCGCAACCGGCAGACCCGTGAACACAGGAACGCCAATGGAATCAAGCTGGCGTTTGAGATTCAGCCAGTTGTCGTAATAACGCGGCGAGAGTATCTCAAACGGAATTGCCGTCTCCGGCCAGACGATGAATTCGGCACCCTCCGCCGAGAGATTCTTGCTTTCATCAACCAACAGTCGAAGTTGCCCTTGGTACGATTCCCACTTCGAGCTCCTCCCCCGTCCCCACTTTTCCCACGGGTCAATATTCGGCTGAACGATCCCAACGCGCACGCTCTTCGCCGGCGCTGCCACTTCCCGATTCTTCATCACCGTTCTTCCATAGAACAACGGCAGAAGATAGAGAAACAATAACACCCCGATAACGGTTATCGTTGGCCGGGATGAAAATGTCCAGGATTTCCACGCAAGCTGAACGATAAGGACAAAGGCAAGAACATTGAAGAAGAGAACGATCAACGCAGGACCGTGGACCGAGCTGTATTCCGCTATTTGAATGCGGTAAAGATCGTACGCTTGACTGTTCCCCAACGAAATCCAGGGGAAGGAGAATTCCGAGAGGGAGTGTAGGTAGTCGAATGAAACCCAGAGGAACGGGAACGCGAGAAGTCCGGCTCTCACACCGCCATGCTTGCGGATAAAAAAATAGGGAACCGTGATAACCCAGTAGAAGGTCGGGTGAAATAAGGCAACCGCCGCACCTGAAGCCATCAAGTAGGGATCTTTGCCATGAGTGAATCCACCTATCCAATACAGTGTAAGAGCATGAAAGATGAACGACATCACATAGGTATAGAACAGCACCTGTCCGTACTTCTCGAGTCGCTCAACTAAGAACAAGAATGGAACGAGCGCGACGTAGGCCGTGGAGTACAACGGCGACGGCGGAAAAGCGATACCCAGCATCAATCCCGACAGAGATGCAAGACCTAATTTTGACCAGCGTGTCATTCTGTTGTTTTATCCTGTCTGGCTATTCCTGCCTTCGCTTCTTCGTCGCCTCCAATCGATCCACCATACCTCAGCCTTGACATAGAGAAAAACCACAAGCGCTCCGGACCCCACTCCTACCACAGCCCCACCCAGAACGTCCGAAGGGTAATGGACACCGACGTAGACGCGAGAAAATGCAACAACCGAAGCAAAGAGATAAAATGCCCAGTTCCACTTCGGCAGGAAGAACGAAAGGACAACGGCCCCCGCAACATTATTGACGGCGTGCGAGGAGGGAAAGGAATACCCGCTCCCGCACGGAACGAGCAAATGAACGTCCGTCAATGCGTGGCAGGGACGGAGGCGCTCGAAAAGGGATTTCACAAAGGAACTATTGAACTGATCGCTGAAGACGATGGTCGGAATCAACAAAAGAGCCGCAACTTTTCCCTTTTTACCGCCTTTCAACAACAGCAAAGTCCAGAGCACACCCACCGCGGCGAGGACACCGGGCTTTTTGTTCAGGTCGGTAATGAACGGCATCGCCGCATCAAAGAGCACATTCTGCAGCGAATGATTAATGAAGTAGAATATCGACAGGTCGAGAGAGAAGAGGAAATCAGCCAATCAGCATCTCTTAAGAATTGTTGGATGATGACTTTGCGACGGAACGCTGGCGATAGAACCATCGGAGCAGCACGACAAGAATAATTAGGCTAATGACAACAGTGACGACCTTGCTATACGTTGCGAGGTACGATCCTATTTCTCGCCAGTTCTCTCCCAGCATCTTTCCGGCATAGAGAAGAATGAAATTCCACGCAAGAGCGCTCGCGAACGAGAGCATCACTGTCTTTGCAAACGCCAGTTCCGAGAGGCCGGCAAAAAACGATACGACCGCTCTCGTCCCGGCTAAAAACCTGTTCGCGACAATTAACCCATATCCGTACCTCCGGAACCACTCCTCCACTTTTCGGACGTTTTCCACGGGGATAAACTTTATTCGGCCTGTCTCGAGAATCTTGTGCCCCGTCCATTCGCCAATCTTGTACATCGTCATAAACCCGAGAGTACTTCCGGCCGCGGCAAGAAGCAGCGCGACGCTGAAATCGACCGTTCCAATCGCGACAAGCGAGCCTGCCGCAACCACAATCACGTCGCTCGGAAACGGCGGGAAGATGTTTTCAATATAGGCAATCCCGAGAACCGCGAGATACACCCAGATCGGATTCAACTTCGTCAGCTCCTGAACGAATTGCTCCATGGCAGTTTTCCTATTGTGCATCCTTCATTCGGATCGACGCCACAGTATAGGCGGCACATGCAGCACCCCGACCGAGAAATCCCAATCCCTCATTCGTTGTAGCCTTCACGGAAACTTGATTCTTTGAGATTCTCAGCGCTCTTGCTATCGTCCGCACCATTCTAGGAACATACGGCGCAATTTTCGGCCACTGAAGAACAACTGTTGAATCGACGTTGACGAGCTGGTATCCCGCGGCCTCAATCTTTGTCCGAACGCGCTCAAGGAGCTTGAGACTCGAAATATTCTTGAACCGTTTGCTTGTGTCCGGAAAGTGCTTGCCGATATCGCCAAGTCCAGCTGCGCCCAGGAGCGCATCGCAAATGGAATGCAACACTACATCTGCATCGGAGTGGCCGAGCAATCCCAGGTGGTAGCGAATCCGGACACCGCCAAGCATGAACGTTCGCTGCGGAGAAAACTTATGGATGTCGTACCCAAATCCTACTCTCACGACGATTTCTTGTTTTTTCACTGAATTCCTTTAGGGAACCACACTCAATGGAAGGAAATCGGAAGGCAATACTTCATCAACGAATTTCAAACCCGTGAAAGCTCCGGTCGGGGTTTTTCCACTCTATCTGAAGATCCGCAACGTGTGCTGAGCGAGGCCCGACTTTTACTTCTTGAATAAACTCCTCGACGATTGAGCGGTTTCCTTCGACTTCGATTTCGACATCACCGTTATACAGATTCTGGACATAACCGTTCAATCCCAGTCGAGATGCGTGTCGCAGCACAAAATAGCGAAATCCTACCCCCTGTACCAAACCTCGAACGACAACCCGTGCACCGACGTCCATACAAGTTGCAGAAAATTACGAGTTCTGTGATTGAAAGTCAATTCATCGATACGCGCGTTCAAGCTCCTGGAGAAACCGCCTCGCTCTCTCAACCCGCACTCGATAGTTGGTTCGCAGGAAAGTGAACAGCGACCGCAACTCTTCACCGTTCACACCAACCCTTAACGCTCCGCGAATATGCGAGTACAGTTGTCGTTCCAGGCCTTGTATCGTAAGAACTGTAACGTTAACAAGCTCACGCTCTCTCAGAGACATCCCGGGGCGACTGAATACCTGGCCGTACACATTCTCGACAATCATTGACGGAAGGTCCGGGTGGATTCGTCGTAACGAATCCAGGAGTCGCGCAGCTTGATTGCCGTACACCTTCCCCAGAATCCGTAAGCCAGTACTTTTCAAGTTCGATTTGACGGGACGCTTTCGTCGTGGAACAGCCCGGAGAAAAGCGAGTTTTTCCAACCCGTCCACCATCGCAGGAAATCCCAGAAGAAGTGAAAGATGAAAAAAAAGTTCGACAGAGAGAACGCCTGCAGTTCGAGGCTGGCTTGGAAATCTCTCTAACAATACAAAGGCTTCCCTCCTTTTCCCCAAGGCATAGAGAGCGGCAATCTGCACGCAGAATTCTTCGCGTTTGTTGATGCGTTGTCCTTCTGATTCCTTCGTCATGGTGATAACAAAAAAGGGACGAACAATTCGTCCCTTTCCATGTTTCACTGTATGGTTCTTCTATCTCCCCTTCAATCCATCCAGCTCATACTGGGCATTGCGGCCGTACTGCGGATCTTTCTTTGCCTCGTTGAATGCATCCCTCGCCTTTGCAAATTCTTTCATTCTTTTGTATGCAATGCCGATCTCGAAATACTCCGCCCCTTTGCCGCCTTTCTTCTTTACACTAATAGCCTTTTCCGCAGCTTCTATGGCCTTCTCAGGTTGTTCAAGTCTGTTATAGACGCGCGCGGCTAAGAGATAGAGCTTCGGATTATCTTTATATGTCGTTAGTGCCTCGTCGGACATGTTGCCTGCCTCCGAGAATTTTCCTGCATCAGAGAGTTCCTGAATTTTCCCCGCGTACGCTTCTTCGATTCCCTTCTTAGACTGATCCAGTGAAGGATTATGTTTTAACGCTTGTTTGAACGCGTCGAGAGATTTGTCGTACACTCCACTCGTGAGGTACGTGCCACCCAAAGCGTTATAACCGATCGCAAAATCATTCTTTGCTTTTACCGCTTCCTCCAGGGATGCAATCGCTTGATCCATCTGACGGCTATTCTTGTACGAAAGGCCAAGCTGATAATAATACTTGAAATCCTTTGCCACTGCTAACGCCGCCCTATATTTTTCAATCGCACCGGAATAGTTTCCCGCCCGAAAGAGAGAGTTCCCCTCGTTATACAATTTATCCGCATCGTTCTTTTGCTGATCCGGAGCTGACGATGAAGAGCTTTGTGCCAACGCAAGCGATGTTGCAATTGCAACCAGAACAACAAGAAAGAATGAGCGCATTCCTGAGGCCTCCTAGAATAGGTTGAAAGATCTTGGTGCCCGGAGCGAGACTTGAACTCGCATGCCCTTACGGGCGCCGCCCCCTCAAGACGGTGTGTCTGCCAGTTCCACCATCCGGGCATAGTCAATGCAAAAGGAAACATTCAAGATGAAAGCGAGAAAGCGAACTTTTCACTTCTTCATGTTGACTTCTGCATTGATTTCGTGAGCGTGGATGGATTCGAACCATCGACCCTCTGCTTAAAAGGCAGATGCTCTACCCCTGAGCTACACGCCCGCCCGCCTGACCGACAGTAGTCGGGCAGGCCAGACCAGTTTTCGGGCCGGTCCCGCCAAGGGAAAATCACATCCCTCTGCGAAGAGAAGATAGCGAAATTTGAGGGGATTTTCAAGACTCCGCAGGCTTTGGTAGTGGTACGTTTTCAAATTAATTGTAGGGCGAATCGCTGATTCGCCTGGGCGAGACAGCGTCTCGCCCTACATATAGAACCAAGACGTACCATTACCCAGGTTTTGGTAGTGTCCTAATTTGCTGGGCTGTCACGCTCCCCCGCAGAAAAGATTTGC
>CAYJSZ010000081.1:7280-10671 GCA_964372545.1 uncultured Ignavibacteriaceae bacterium | reverse complement strand
GGACGGAAGATTCCAAGAAGCGGAACCGTGAAGGCGGGACTTGGTGACTTCGTGGCAAAAATTCAATCCTTGCGTAAGGTAAGTTAGTACATACAACCTCAAACCGTTTTCATGCTGAAAAAAAATTCTGTCCCGTTCTTGGCTGCCGGAGCTATCCTTGTGGCATCTCTTCTTTTGAGGCCGGTGCTCGTCCCACTTGAGCGACAGGCGTTGAATTTGCAGTACTCGCTGCGTGGCCCGTTACAGGCAGACTCCAATGTTGTTATTCTTTATTTTGACAATGATGACATCGCAGCGCTGGGTGGTTGGCCATTGAAGCGCAATTTTTACGCGCTCATGATCGACAGACTCAGTCAGGTAGGCGTTGCGGCTATTGGGATTGATGTTTTCTTTGGAGAGCGACATCTTGAATACGCGGAAAACGATGCGTTGTTGGCAGCGACCGTCGGTCGAGCGGGCAACGTGGTGTTTACGTCCTACTTTCGACAGATCAATTCGCCTGCGTTGCCACTGCAGAGCCATGCACTTCCTGAACGGTTCTACTACGATGTTGGCGAACGGGGGATACGCGGAGATCAGTTTCAGGCTCCGTCGATTGATTTCGTTCAGCAGGCGGCGGGAATCGGCCACACGAATTTTCTTGAAGAGTCCTCCGGAGACCTGCCGCTGTTTGTTCGCGTCAACGGTTCTGCCGTGGCTGCTTTCTCCGTCGAACTATTGCGGCTCTACTACCGTGCGGCGCATGGGGATGTTCATGTGAATGACGCAGGGTTGGAACTGGGCATGACACCGAATCGTCTGCACATACCATTCGACAGGGAGGGAAAAGCACTTCTGAACTTTCTGGGACCCTTCACGTCGTTTCGCGCGCATCGGAGTGTCGAGGTTTTGCGGTCGTTCGAACTGCAGCGTGCGGGATTCAACGCAAGCCTGAATCTCTCGTCGCTGAAAAACAAGATTGTCCTCATCGGCGTCATCGGTGAGGGCAGGAGCACATTCGTTCACTCTCCCTATACTGCCTCGTTCCCCGCCGTTGCACTGCACGCCACGGCAATCGATAACGCCCTGAACCACCGCTTTTTGACAGAAACCGGCTTACCGCTCGGCGCGTTGCTTTCTTTACTCTTGGCATTAGCGGCAGTGTATGCAGTACTCCGTTACGGCGAATCGAAAGGTATTCTTGCAGCAGCGGTACTCTGGCTCCTCTATCTCGTTCTTGTACAGTTGGTTTTCGTATCCTGGAGCAGTACGATGCCAATTGTTCAGCCATTCTTCGTCGTTCTGGCGAGCCTTGTTTTCACCGTTGTGTACGAACATCGGAAAATGAAGGGAACGATCGTCGCGTTGGAATCCGAAAAGGCGCTCGTGGAGGCCGAGCTTCGAGCCCGGGAACTGAAGCTCCAAACGCTGGAGCGTGAGTTGCGGCGCGACGGTGGTAGAAGCGACAACCAACGGGATACGAAGCTCGCCGAAGAAATTCGCCGCTACAAATCTGAGATTCGAGCCCTGACGGCAAAAGTAACCGATCTTGTCCAGTTTGAGCCCGTAGAAAGCCAGGCAGGAGAAGGGGTTGCTGAGTTTGAAGGCATTACGTTTGAACGGTCCGGCGCGATGGCCGAGGTGATTGAGTTAATCGAGAAGATCGCTGCGAGTGATGCCAATGTACTTATTCTGGGAGAAAGTGGAACAGGAAAAGAGTTGGTTGCTCGAGCGATTCACAACAGAAGTACGCGCCGCGTGAAACCGTTTGTCGTCATCAATTGCGGAGCGATTCCTGAAACACTGTTGGAGAGCGAGCTCTTCGGTCACGAGAAAGGCGCGTTCACCGGTGCTGTGCGGGAGAAAGTCGGTCGCTTTGAATATGCGGACGGAGGGACAATATTTCTCGATGAGGTCGCGGAAACGAGCGAGGCGTTTCAGGTGAAGTTACTCCGAGTCGTTCAGTATGGAGAATTCGAGCGCGTCGGCTCCAGCGTTACTCGAAAAGTCAATGTGCGTGTCCTCGCAGCAACGAACAAAGACGTCAGGGCACTGTTGAAAGAAAAGAGATTCCGCGAGGATCTGTATTACCGTCTCAATGTGTTCACTGTACAACTCCCGTTGCTGCGGGACCGGAAAGGGGACATTCCGCTGCTGACGAATTACTTTGTCGGGAAAGAGGGTCCGGAGTTATCGGTCTCGTCAACCGTCGTCGACGCATTTTTACAGTACCCCTGGCAGGGAAACGTGCGGGAACTGGAAAGCACCGTGAAACGCGCGGCCATTCTGGCGAAAGCGGACGGGAGGACACTCATTCGCCTGAAAGATCTCTCTGAAGAAATAGCCTCAACGCTTGACGAGCGCAGGGACCTTGAAGATCAAATTCTGGCGATTCTTCGTGAGAGGCAGTTCTCGCGCAGTTCAATTTCGGAAGCAGCACAAGAGCTTGGCGGTCTCAACCGCGGCACGGTTGCAGAATATTTTCGAGGAACGTGTTTCAAATACTTCCTCGAGAATTCCTGGGATGTCGACAGTACCGTGCAGCAGCTTTCCCAAGCATCCGATCCTGAAACGCGCACTCGAGTCCGGAAGAAGCTCATCGAATATCTTGGCAACCTCGTTGATGGGCTACAGGCCGATCAGCCATTTGAAGAGCTTCAGCCGAAGTTGAAACCGAAATACAAAAACCTTCCCCAACGTTACCATCCCGTGCTCGAGGAAGTAGTTCGAGCCTTCGTCCACGGCAAATGGGTGCTCGGCGCGAAGGACAAGAAGACACCGCAATCGGTCTGAATTGTTGGTTTGACTGAACCCGACCTTTCCCGGTAAGAAATGCCGGATCCTGGGCTTTCCCGCATTTCTTCCTCAAATTCCCGCAGTACCATCATCTCTCAGTAATTCTAACTTATTGAAGTTGAATCCAACCCCTTTGTATTCAACAGGTTGTACACGCCACCTGGCCGGGATTTCTTTTTTTCCTCTGGCACAGAGATTGGATTAGAAAGCGGCATCCTGAGGTCTCAAGGGCTCGGTTTTGGGTTAACGGAGAAGCTTCGCAAAGTACATCGCAACGATAACTCACTCATGTTGCACCAATGGAAGGAGGGCACAACAGTCCACAAACAAGGCGATCGATGTTCGCCCAGCATTGAAAAAAAATCGGTGCTGAAGAAGGTTTCGACATGTTGTATTGCGTGCCTGGCCATCGCATCGCACTGCGGCTGTCGAGCGGGCGAATGATCAAAGCCGAACCTAACCAATGTTGAGCGGCTGTCTGAACGAGGAAGCAGGCAGCCGCCCTCATTTAGAGAGAGTGAAGTAAGGGAATCAAATGAGTTCATGGAAGAAGTGAGGAGAACATGGATGTGCAGATCGGAAGTAAACCAGACCAGGGGAAAAGCCAGGGGAAAAG
>CAYJSZ010000081.1:0-7180 GCA_964372545.1 uncultured Ignavibacteriaceae bacterium | reverse complement strand
CCAGGGGAAAAGCCAGGGGAAAAGAATGAGAAACGTTGTGCCGCCAGGCAACAGTGTCATAAAAAAATTCGGTCTCGATGAGCCCGTAGTGAAATCTCAGTCGAGAGGAACAGGGACTCTCACCGAGAAAGAACGGCTCTATTTTGAGTACACCATCGAAAACGAACCACGCCTGCAAGACGACCTCGGCATGCTGATCGACGGCGATGCCTTCCCAGTCGATTACAGCGGCGGTTCCGCGGAACATCATCCCAACTCTTCCCAGATCCAGTGGGGACGCGTTATTCGGAACATCTCGAGGAATATCAGTTTCGCGTTCGTCGAACGCAATGCCGTCGAAGCTTCAATCGTGACAACGTTGGAAGGCGCTCTCAAGATTTCAGGGCCATACCATCTCAGCAGAAGAAAACATCACGCAGTGCTGTTCAAGCCGTTTCGAGAAAGCTGCATGAGGAAAGTTTTTTTTGGTCGCGTCAGTAATTCCTCAGACCCGACAAAAGCATGGAAGCTCGTTGCTATCTCGGCGGGGAAGGGAGGCACGGAAGGAGCCGATGTGAAAATCGAATCACTGAAAGTGGCCCGGCAGGAACGGGAGGACGAGGAGATTCTTTCTCCCTTCAAATTCCTGATCAATGTGAATGGCAACGGAATGGCATCGACAGAGCAGATCATCCAGAAGAATATCGACCTCGAATTAAAGGTCCGATCCAAAGAGATGGAGCAGAATATGGTCGTTGTTCGATCGTTCGCGAACGACGAGAAGAGCAGCGTCCGAACTCAGTTTCAGTACATATCGGATGTTCGTGAAGATCATGAGTACTGCCAGACCTATGCGGGGAAGTTCGCTGCCACAAACGAGTCTGGTGTTCAGCAAGTCGTCGTGGAAGCAATCTTGCGTTCTTCACTCTACGACACGGGTGCACCAGTCGGCACGAGTTTCTGGGTATTCCCACTGACAATTCAATAGTTTTTAGTGTGAATTCGGTAGTTGACTTTCGAATTCAAATCCGTTTACTTGTATACGAAGACGAGCAGAGCTATGAGCAGGCAAATATATCTTGTGATGATGATTGCGCTCATCGGCCTCACAAGCTGTGAGAGGCCCGGCCCAATCGAAGTTTTCCGAGAGGAAGCCCGAGAGCCGGCAGAAGTGACCCTTCTCGTGGGAAAAGAAAGCGATACCCTCGTTGTTTCCGAGTCGGCTTTTGATTTGACCGGTTTGCTCAACGACGAAGAGGAACGCTACCCGGCGACTATGTTGGTCAACGGCGTGAAGTCCGACCTCGACGGGAGCCAAGTAGTCTCTTCCTACTCACGCGTTATCCTTCGTGATAAAGACTCTCCGTTTCAAATCACCGGCCGTTGGGGGCGATTGGATGAATACCCTCGTCTCGACGTCGGGATTGTGAAAGTCAATAGCACGGTCTTAGAGCGAGCTGAGGCTATCATACAAATCCGGAGCTTGACGCTCATCCCTGTCCGTGCGGGCGTCTTTTATAAGCTTGTCAATCAAGGGAATGAGCGAGCGAATCCATTTGTGTTTCGCCCAAATACGAGCTACAGGATCGATGCTGAAGGCAAGGGGAATATCCCTCCGTTTGTCGAGCACATCAGCAGCCCGGACGAGGTGACGCTCCTTGAACCGAAACCCTATGCGCTGGCTCTGCGTGATGAGGACTTAACCCTCCGATGGGAGGGCAGATCCGGCCGGCAGGTGAGCGTTCTGATTAGTTTGTATAATGAGGAGTTGAAGCTGCCCGGGAAGGCGCTCATGCTCTTGAAATCATCGACGAAGGGAAATGCTTTGTTGATTCCTGCAAGACTCTTGAAGCTTATTCCAAAGACGTCAACTAGTCGATACGTGTTGACCTTTGTTTCGGCCAACAGATCTGAAGAGAGGATTACGGGATATTCCGGTAACGTGTTAGTCCAGTCTTCTTCGATTCACAATGTTGCATTTACACTGCGGTAGAGTGAGTATCACAGGTTAGTTCGCATAACGATTTTTTGTAACGACGCCTCACAACAAGCTGCGCTCCCGATGGCCAAAGGAAAACTCAGCGTCATAGCGTTGTTGGTTGCAGTCCCGGCAACGTCATTGGTTGCCCAGCATCTCTCTTCTGCTCGTGGGATCGGGATGGGCGCATACACATCGCTTGTCAATGACCTTTCGGCCCTGGATTGGAACCCGGCGGGTCTTGTGCATATCAGAGATTGGGAAATCACAGGCACGAACTATTTGTGGTTGGGGCCTTTGAGCGGATCGAATGGTTTAGTGTTTCAGTCCACAGGAGTGACGAAACATTTCATGGGACAGCACAGCGTGGCGATGCGGTACGCGCCGGCAATCTCAATGGAGTTTGTTGTGCCCAGCACGTTCACACTCAACGGATCCGGACAGAGCGTCACGTTCGACAAACGTATTCAGTACAATGAGCGCTACGCCCTGGGGTATGCCTACCGAACGTCGCCCACAGTGAGCTTCGGCGTGAGCGCTCGCTATTTGCAGGAACAAGTGATCGACACGGAGCCGTTCTTTCTCCAAGATACTGTGGCACGCATCCGCACGATTGATTACAGCGCCGACTCCTGGAATCTGGACTTCGGTGTACTGTGGGAGCCGGAGCCGGCATGGAAAGTAGGACTTGTGGTAAAGAATCTCTTCAAGATTCGGGAAAGTGAATTTCCGCAGAACATCCGTTCCTTCGCTCTCCGCGGCACCAAGACCATGCGTGCAGGCGTGAGCTATTCGCCCAGCAGACCGCTCTGGCTGTCGTTCGATTTTGACACAGGGAATCAGGCCGTCGCAGGGTTTGAATGGAATATTGCCGAGAATATGTTCCTTCGACAGGGAACTTACTTTGGAAAGTCGGGCGGTCCGTTCGTTCAGGCGCTCTCGGCGGGCCTCGGCTGGGCGTACCAGTCGGCACGATTCGACCTGAGCTACATTCATTTTTCGAATCAAGAAAATCGGTCGAGCATCCGGTACGAAGATTTTGTCTCGGATGGTGTTAAAGACATCGGATTCAACCAGTTCACCCCGAGCCAGCTAACGCTCTCCGTGAGTGTTCCACTGGGGAGGACTCGCGAAATGTTGGCACGCATCGATCATGTCGAGATACTCGATGATGTGTACCCTTCGTCCTACTACGTGCACGCGTGGCGACCGTTGGGAAAAGCCGTTGTTCGGAACATCTCGAAATCCCCCATCCAGGCGCGCATTGGGTTCTACGCCAGCCGCTTTATGGATTCACCGACGTTGACGCAAGCCTATTTGATAGGACCAAATTCTTCCGTGGAAGTTCCGTTCACGGCTGTCTTTAACGACGCGATCCGAACGGTATCAACGATGATCCTGCAGGCGGGCGATGTCTTTGTAAAGGCTGCACCGGCGGAAGATTATGACGACAAAGTACAAACAAGCCTCATCATTCGCGGGCGCAATGACTGGGATGGCAACGTGATCTCCTTGCGCGCCTTCGTGACGCCGGATGACCCGGATATCTTGAAGTATACGCGGACGGTGTTGTCCAACTACAAAGATTCGCTGGCGGTCGTGCCGAAAGAGCTAGAACACCTGCAATCGGCCAGGTGGCTGTTCAATGAGTTTGCGGGGCGGCTCGTCTATGTCAACGACCCGCGCGCCAGCAAAGATCGCGTGCAGTATCCCTCTGAAACGTTGAGCTTGCGCGGTGGTGATTGCGACGACTTGACGGTGAGCTTCGCAACGATGCTTACCAGTATCGGCGTTGCAACGGCTTTTGTGGATGTCATACCGCCGAACAGGCCTGATGAAGGACATCTGTATATGCTGTTCGACACTGGTGTGCCGGCGGCAAAGGCGGATCGTGTGAGCACAAACCCAAAGCGATATGTTCTACGGAAGAATGAAAATGGTCAGGAGACGGTCTGGATTCCGGTCGAGACCACGGCCATCACCTCCGGTTTCCAGAAAGCCTGGGAAGTAGGTGCGAACGAGTACTACGAAGACGTTGAGATGGGGTTGGGATTGATTCGAGGCTGGGTGCGCATTGTTGATGTTATTCCGAGCATGTAACACGAAATTGTTTCACCAATCGAAAGAATACAAAGTAAGGAGAAACGTATGAAACTGGCTTCGAAGGTGTTTACGATGTGTCTCGTCGTCGTGCTGCCGCTTCTGGCAAATAGCTACGTGGTGAAAGCGGTCAAAGGTACGGTCGAAGTGCGGAGGGGAGTTGCAGAGGAGTGGAAGACGGTGCAGGTGGGTGATGTCCTTCGCCCAGAAGACACGATGCGGACCGGGAAGAAATCCAGCGCCGCCATTGCGGTAGACGGAAAGCAATTGGCCGTTCCCGAGCAGACGATGGTCGATATTTCCGACTTCCGGCAAATGACTCAGGCAGAATTCCTCCTGAAGCTGGCCATGGAGAATATCCTCGCCGTCCCTCCACGGGACAACGGCACCATGACCATCCCCAGAACAACCGTTCTTCACGGCGCTGAAGCAGGAAAAGAATCAGCCGGCAGCGTGACGAAAGTCGATGCCGGTGTCATGCAACTCAAGGGCGCCAAGCTGCTGTACGACAACGCTTACTATGCCACGTCTGTCCTCAAAACGAAAGAGACGTATCGTCTTTATCCGGACCTGCAGTCGAACATCGACTCGCGGATTCGGATGGCGAGTGCGTTCGAGAAAATGAAGCTGGCCAACGAAGCGCTCGCAGAGTATTCCGGTTTGCAGAAAGATCAACTGCCGGCACAACAGCAGGCGACAGTGAAGTCCGCCATCGAGAGAATTCGGAAAGTGCAGAATCGCCGCTGAGAGTGTACTGAGCTCAATGCTTCTTCAAACGCCGGGCCTTGCGTCCGGCGTTGTTTTTTTATCGTCTACCCACTGCTTGTCGTAGACTTGCTATTCCCTCGATTTTGCTCTACCTTTTCGTCCACAACTGACAAGCATCCATCGACTATTTTCGTTCCCTCCCTTGACCGGCGATATCATCCTTCAGACGAAGAACCTCAGCAAACAGTACAAACGCCGGTGGGCCGTCCGCAACCTCAACCTCGAAGTACAGCGCGGCGACGTCTTCGGTTTCCTGGGTCCGAACGGAGCCGGCAAGAGCACGACCATCCGCATGCTCTTGTCGTTGGTCAAGCCGACGACCGGCGATATTGAGCTCTTCGGCCATCAACTCAGCAAGCACCGGGAACGGGCACTTCGCTCCGTCGGTGGCATCGTGGAAAAGCCGGACTTCTATCTCTATCTCACCGCGCTAAAAAACCTCGAGATTGTCGGAGCGCTGAATGGTGGTACTACCCGGACTCGCATCAGCGAGGTATTGGAGCTCGTTGGCCTGAAGGAGCGTGCGCTGGATAAGGTCAAGACCTACTCACACGGGATGAAACAACGACTCGGCATCGCCCAGGCGTTGCTCTCAGACCCTGAGTTGGTCATTCTCGACGAGCCGACGAGCGGGCTTGACCCTCAGGGCATGCGGGAGGTACGCGAACTGATTCTGCACCTATCGCGCGATCAACAGAAGACCATTTTTCTTTCGTCGCACCTGCTCAATGAAATAGAGATGGTTGCGACTCGCATGGCCGTCATCAACCACGGTGAATTAGTTGTTCAAGGGGATGTCGGAACATTGCTTTCGAAAGGCGAGAACTACGTCGTGGTCAAAGGGTCGCCTCTGCCCGCCGTGAGACGAGTCCTCAAAGCACAGAAAAAAATCGTGCAAAAATTCCAGGAGCGGAATGGAGCGTTTGAAATCACGATGAAATTCAACGACGTCCCTTTGCTCAACCGGTCTCTCGTGCGGGGTGGTGTGAAGGTCGAGGCGCTGGTCCCCCGTCGCTCGTTGGAGGATTATTTTCTTTCGATCACCGAATATCAAACAAGCGACCGTTGAGTCTCTATGGCCCGGCTAGTCTACTACGAGCTGCTCAAAACATTCCTGAAGAAGCGCACCTATCTCGGCTTCTTGATCGTCGCCGTCCTGGTGCCGCTGGTTGAAGTAGGGATGAAGGTCGAGGGGGGGCGGTTTCTCCAGGTGGCCCTTCGGAGATTGCAGGAGGATTTCTTTTTTGTCGGCAACTTGTTCAACGGCTGGTTTGTTTCCTATCAGATCATGAACAGCCTCTGGGTACACATTCCGATCTTGATTTCGTTTGTGGCAGGCGACCAGTTGGCGGGCGAGGCAACAGCCGGGACCTACCGCCTGATCCTTATTCGGCCCGTTTCGCGAACACGGATGTTTCTGGCGAAACTCTGGACGACGGGGATCTACACCGTCCTGTTTGTTTCGTTCCTGGGCATTCTGAGCGTCGGCCTTGCCCAGCTCCTTCTGGGTGGCGGCGATATGATAGTGCTCGACCGCGGTATTCTGATCCTCCCGCAATCGGATGTTGCGTGGCGATTTCTACTGGCGTATATTTTTGCCGCCTGGTCGATGCTGACGATCGCTTCGATCGCCTTTTTCTTTTCCTCGTTCGTCGAGAATGCGATCGGGCCTATCGTGGGGACCATGGGTTTGCTGATCGTGTCGATGATCCTGACGGTGCTGCCACTGGAGCTGTTCGATAGCATTCGCCCCGGACTCTTTACGAGCCATGTGAATGTGTGGCAAAAGGTGTTTCAGGATCCGGTACCGTGGCCAGATATCCAAGAAAGCATCACGGTGTTGGGAGCGTATATCGCAGCTTTAGCAGGTGGAGCGTGGTTGATTTTTACTCGACGCGATATTCTCTCCTAATGCCAATGAAAGAACCATCGTGTTGTTACGGCAGAGAGCGCAAGGATAACATGATTTCTTCGTTACTAACTGACGTTACGCAGCTGCTCTTGTAGGAGTCGAAATCAGAAAAACTATCATGGAAAAAACACACACACCTAAATCCCCTCTCCCCTACACACAACTCTCTCGCTGCAGAGGGGACTGATTACGCGTCCCGCTTTGCGGGATGCGGGCGTTGTGATCCTCGCTTCAGACGTCCCCTCTCGAGCGTTGGTTCCGCTTTTTGAATCCCGCTCTGGAGGCGGAATCCTGAAAAGCGGGACTTGTGGGGTGTGAGAGGGGAGCAGAGCGGTGCGTGTGTTCTCGGTGAAAACCCGACAATTCTCGTTCTTGCGTAAGACCAGTTACTAACTGATGTTACGCAGATGGTGAAAATTCTGTCTCCAAGATGAATGGAGTTG
>CAYJSZ010000080.1:5348-10712 GCA_964372545.1 uncultured Ignavibacteriaceae bacterium | reverse complement strand
CTGAACAAAATCTTCGCTGTGGAGACACGAAGCTGAAGACATGAACCAACCAGAACCCTTGATTCGAAACATCTCGGACACGGCACGCTGGGCTCGACGTGTACGGGGCGCGGGAGAACGAGCGGCTGGATCCCAAAGCGGACACGACGTCGTTGGAACGACAGATTGACCAACTGGTTTACAAGCTCTACGACCTCACGCCGGATGAGATTGGGATTGTCGAAGACTCGATTCGTCGAGTGGAGGGAAACAGATGAATACAATGACCACGGCGGCAATTTCGGCAACGGCGACGTTGGCGATGAAATTACGCACGTTGCGTTACGCGGAGCGCGTACGATGATCAATCCGTTTCAATATGGCGGTGTCGTGACGGAAGAAAGCTTTTGCAACCGCAAAAAGGAACTTGCAGAAGTACTAAGGGTCATGGAAAACAGCGGGCGAGCGTTCCTTTATTCGGAGCGTCGTTTCGGCAAGACTTCCCTTGTTCAATTGGCATTGAAGAAACTCAAGAAGAGAGAATACGCCTCTGTGTATGTTGATGTCTGGCCCACTGACGGCGAGATATCGTTCATTGAAGAGATGGCAAAGGCAGTTGCCAAGTCGTTCGATACGCGCGCCGATAAAGCCCTCCTGTTCGCCAAGACCGTCTTTCAACGGCTCACTCCCAGTCTGACAGTTGACGACGACGGTAAACCGATGCTTGCATTTGGAGTAACCAAGCAGACTTCCTTCGAGCAGGAACTTGAAGAAGTTCTCGATGCGCCCGCAATGGTAGCAAAAAAGCAGAAGAAGAGAGTTGTTGTGGTTTTTGATGAAATACAGAGAATCCTTGAATATGACAGCGACCTGGTTGAACGCAAGCTTAGAAGCGTCATCCAGCACCACAAAAACGTCGGCTATATTTTCCTTGGTAGTCGGAAGCACTTGGTCCATCAAATGTTTCTTGATAAGTCACGCCCGCTCTATCGTGCTGCAGCGCATCTCACACTGCCACCTATAGATCGGAAAGATTGGCTACCATTCATTCAAGGCCATTTTCGAAATTCAGGAAAGGAGATTAGCACCGAACAAATCGGAATGATCTATGAACTGACTCAGGGCCACCCTTTCTATACGCAACAGCTGTGTCACGTTCTGTGGGAAATGTACGAAACGAAAAAATCAGTGGAAAACGAAATCATTGCGGAGGCGATGGCAACAGTCTTTGTTCGAGAAAGCTATGCGTACACAGTCTTATGGGAATCTCTCACGAAGAATCAACAACGTTTCTTGGTCGGTCTAACGAACGAGCCCCCCGGCACCAAGCCATTTTCCAGCAACTTTCTTCGTCGATATAAGTTGGGCCCTGCCTCAAGTGCTCAACGGGTCGTTGAATCGCTCCTCGAACGCGATATTATAGATCACGACAACGGCTCATTTGTCATCCTTGACCGATTCCTTAGGTCGTGGATTCAAAAGCTGCAAATCGAAAAACATAAGCGACTCTAAGCTCGTTCAAATGTTACCGACTCGTCGAGCCGGAAGAGCGAGCAGGCGCCCGCGGATGTAATACTATGTAATAGAGATAGGTATTACATCATCTTCCTTAACAAGGGAATTATTCATCCGCATCATCGTGAAGGTCGGCAGATCTACTACTGCGCAAGCGAGGATGTCCGGATTATTCGAGATGTTCCATCAAAAGCGCTGAAGAAGTTATTCGCCTGATTAGTATTTGGGCTCTAACGACTTTGGTCGCCTGAGAAAGAAGGGTGGCAAACCTTTTTCGCCTGACAGCAGCAAAAACGGTTGGGGCAAAAAACGCCCTCACCCAAATTGAGATACATACGAACACGTGCTCTTCCTATGAGCGAAACAGACCCCTCGCTTCGAAACATCTCGGACACTGCACGCTGGGCCGCCGTGTACGGGGCGCGGGAGAACGACAGGCATTATCTCGTTCCGACGGTCTCCCTGCCCGACTACAGGCGGGCGTCGGAACGTTCGACCTGAACGCTCTGCGTTCGTGTTTCACCACAGAGTAGTTCTTACGTTCCCACGCCCCGAATTCTTCGGGGTAAGCGGGATCGAGCAGCATCCTTCGCTTTGCCCTCTCCTGCAAAGCGCTTCTGCGCGAGACCCGTAACATCCCGACAAATACACCCTGCCGGCAAACGAGAACGCCACCTGTTTTATTCTTCTCTTGACTTTCCTCTCATTTTCCTTAAATTAACATCTGAACAACTGCTCAATCGTTGAGGAATGACCCCACCTCCGCCAAAAGATGGCGGACAAGTCAATCCTCCCCTCAGAGGGGAGGAGCTTCAGCCTTTCCGTCAGGAAATGCAAGAGGTGGTCAATCACACAATGACCAAATCCGAACAGCACAACCATCAGCAGGCCATACGCTCCGCTCGCAAAGCTGTAGGCGACCACGAGCAGGTCATCTCGCTGAGCGAGACGTTCAAAGTCTTGAGCGACCCGACGAGACTGAAAGTTGTGCTCGCGCTCGGCAAAGAAGAGCTCTGCGTCTTCGACATCGCGGAGCTGCTCGGAGTTTCCGAATCGGCGGTTTCGCATCAACTGCGGCTGCTCAAAACGCTTCGGCTCGTCAAGTACCGCAAGAACGGCAAGATGGTTTTCTATTCCCTCGACGACGAGCATATCGAGGACCTGATCAGGATCGCGACACGGCATGTTTCCGAACCGTAATGGCCATGGTGTCTGACATCAAACAAACCACATTTCTTGTAAGCGGCCTCTGCTGCGCCACTGAGGAGCAGCTCATTCGGAGGAAGCTCGAGACTCAGCCGGGAATTCACGACCTCCAGTTTAATGTCATTTCCCACGCGCTCACCGTCAGGCACAGCAGCGACGATGCTGCGATTCTGCATTCACTGAAAGAAATTGGCATGCCCGCGACGGTTAAGAAGGATCGGCGCACGCCGGTCGAACGCAAGACCCCACGACGCCAGCTCGTCACGACGATTCTTTCAGGCTCTTTTCTCCTGCTCGGAGGTCTCTGCAATGCGCTGGATCTTCCGGAATCGCTCGCTACCCTCTCATTCGTCATTTCAATGGTCACAGGCGGATGGCAGTTCGCGTTAAGAGGTTTCACGGCGGTCAAGAATCTCTCGCTCGACATGAACTTTCTGATGTCGATTGCGGCGCTTGGGGCGATGGCTCTCGGCGAGTATGCGGAAGGGGCGGCGGTCGTTTTTCTCTTCGCCCTCTCATTGCTCCTCGAATCTCTCAGCATCGACCGCAGCCGGCGAGCGATTCAATCGCTCATGAAGCTTGCTCCATCGACGGCGACCGTGAAGCGGGGAACGGGCGAAGTGGTGCTTCCGGTCGAGCAGGTAAGCATCAACGACATCATGATCATCCGGCCGGGGGAACGAATTCCGCTGGACGGCGAAGTCACCACCGGCCTCTCCTCGGTGGACCAATCAACGATTACAGGAGAGTCCATGCCGGTTCCCAAGACAACCGGCGATACCGTTTTTGCGGGGACATTCAATCAACGGGGCGCGCTGGAGGTTCGCGTCACAAAGCTCGTCGGCGATACGACGCTGGCACGCATTCTTCATCTGATCGAAGAGGCTCAAAGCAAGAAAGCGCCGAGCCAGGCGTTCGTTGAGCGGTTCGCTCGCTTTTATACGCCTGCCGTGTTTGGGCTTGCCCTACTCGTTGCTGCCATTCCCCCGCTCTTCTTTCATCAGGAATTTGTGGATTGGTTCTACAGGGCTCTGGTACTTCTAGTAATTGCCTGTCCGTGTGCGCTGGTCATATCGACACCGGTCTCCATCGTAAGTGCCATGACGAATGCGGCACGGAACGGCGTTCTGATCAAAGGCGGAAAATATCTCGAAGAACTCGCCCGAATCCGTGCGATCGCCTTCGACAAAACCGGGACCTTAACCGAAGGAAAACCGTCGCTCACCGATATCGTGAGCCTCAACTCGTTGTCCGAGCGGGAGATTCTCCAGATCGTCACTGCGCTCGAATTGAAATCCGAGCACCACCTTGCCGATGCGTTCCTGCAGCGAGCGACACAACAGGGCATTCCGCTGGATACTCTTCGCGTGGAGAATTTCGAATCCACCCCGGGAAAAGGGGTTCGCGCCGTGGTGGACGGGAAGCCGTTTACCGTTGGCAGCCATCAGCTCATGGAGGAGCTCGGTGTCTGCTCGCCGGATATCGAGCGGCGCATTGCGGAACTCGAAGCCGATGGAAAGACTACCGTGCTGCTCACAGACGGGACGCAAGTCCTCGGTGTTCTCGCGGTTGCGGACACTCTTCGCGAAGAAAGCAGGAAGAGTATCTCGGCGCTCAAAGACTTAGGGCTGCAGCAGATCGTGATGCTGACGGGAGACAGCCCAACCACCGCACAATCCATTTCGAACCGACTCAATATCGTCGAGCATCGGGCGGGGCTGCTCCCTGAACAGAAACTTCAGACGGTTGAACGACTGAAGGACCAGTACGAACGAATTGCCATGGTGGGCGATGGCGTGAATGATGCGCCGGCCCTGGCGTCAGCAAATGTCGGTATCGCGATGGGTGGCGCGGGCTCGGATACATCGTTGGAAACAGCCGACGTCGTCCTCATGTCCGATGACCTCGCAAAAATCCCGTTCGCCATCTCTCTCGGCAAAAAAACGCTCTCCATCATCAAGCAGAACATTTTCATCGCCCTCACGACGAAAGCCGTATTTCTCGCTCTCGGCATCTTCGGGCTAACGAGCCTGTGGCTCGCCGTCCTTGCGGATGACGGCGCAACGCTCGTTGTCATCCTCAACTCGTTCCGACTGCTCCGAAATCGGTAAGCCAACCGTCTTCCGTCAAAAAATTTCCCCAATTTGTCGTTGACTTTGTACCGGTATTTCGGTAGATTGTATGCGCTTTTGAACTGAATTACTACGAAAAGTTGGGGTTTTGCATGTACGCTATCGTTGAAATCGCCGGTCAGCAATACAAAGTCAGCCCGTCGGAAAAGATCGTCGTTCCAAGGCTGGAGGGGGAGATCGGCAGTAAAGTAAAATTCGAATCAGTCCTGTTGGTTGGTGACGAGAAAAAAACAACCATCGGGCAGCCCTATGTGAAGGGCGCTCAGGTGGAGGGGAAAGTGCTCCAGCATGTGAAGGACGATAAGGTGACCGTCTTTAAAAAGAAGAAGCGGAAGGGATACAAAGTGCGTCGGGGTCACCGGCAGCAGTACACACAGGTTGAGATTATTAACCTTTCATAAATACAGTGTTTACTGCAAAGCGTCGCGAGTTCATTGCGAAGTATTTATCCGATAGGAGCAAGCTGTTCTTTGCTGCGAGCGTAGTAAAGCAATACGTGGATCAAACGTGGTCGATTCCAACTCTCCTTGTT
>CAYJSZ010000080.1:0-5248 GCA_964372545.1 uncultured Ignavibacteriaceae bacterium | reverse complement strand
GTAAGCGGCCTCCTTACCTTGTGGGTTAAGCTCGATGAACGGCATCAAAAGAGGAAGGCGTATTAGGTTATCCATAAACTTTTTGCTGACAAGAGTTTTACGAACAATCGGTTTTGGGAGAATAGATTATGGCTCATAAAAAAGCAGGCGGAAGTTCTAAGAATGGTCGTGATAGCAATGCCCAACGGCTCGGCGTGAAGCGGTTCGGCGGTCAGATGGTCTTGGCCGGAAACATTCTGGTGCGCCAGCGTGGGACGAAGTTTCATCCCGGCACGAACGTCGGGATGGGCAAGGACGACACGCTCTTTGCGCTGATCGACGGCGTCGTGAAGTTCGAACGCCTCGGCAAGAGCAAGCAGCGCATCAGCGTCTATTCAGCTTCCTGAGCTCTCTTCTACACGGTCCGCCTTCGGGCGGACTTTTTCTTTTCAACCTCAGATTCATCCGCACACCGAACAATCCGGAGTCCACTATGAAGATCACTGTCGTCGGCGCAGGCAATGTCGGCGCCACCGCAGCACAACGTATCGCCGAGAAGGAACTGGCCAACGAAGTCATCCTCGTCGACGTCATTGAAGGATTGCCCCAGGGGAAAGGCCTCGACATGTACGAGTCCGCTCCCATCGAGGGCTTTGATTCAAAAGTCATAGGAACAAACTCGTACGACCCGACTGCGAACTCTGATATTATTCTGATTACGGCAGGCATCGCCCGCAAGCCAGGAATGAGCCGCGATGATTTGCAGGCAACGAACGCCAACATCGTGAAGACCTGCACGGAACAGGCCGTGGCAAAATCTCCACAAGCAATCATCATTGTCGTCTCCAATCCGCTCGATGTCATGACGTACGTTGCGATGAAGGTCAGCGGCTTCGAACGCCACCGCGTCATCGGGATGGCCGGGGTCCTTGACTCGGCACGCTTTCGCACGTTCATTGCGATGGAGATGAACGTTTCCGTGCAAGATGTCAGCGCGTTCGTCCTCGGCGGGCACGGCGACTCGATGGTCCCGCTGCCGCGCTATTCGACCGTTGCGGGCATTCCTCTACCGGACTTGATGGACAAAGCCACTATCGACCGTTTAGTAAAGCGAACGCGGGACGGTGGAATCGAGATCGTTAATTTCCTCAAGACCGGCAGCGCTTATTACGCGCCTTCCTCGTCAGCAGTCGAGATGATCGAATCGATTGTCCGCGATAAAAAACGTATACTCCCCTGCTCAGTTTGGCTGAAGGGTGAGTATAACGTTAGCGATGTGTTTGTGGGAGTGCCGGTGAAACTCGGGAAAAACGGGCTGGAAGAAATCATCCAGATTAAGCTGACTGCCGAAGAGCAAGAGGCGTTAAACAAATCCGCCGCCGATGTAAAAGCGAGTATTGCGAAGTTGAACCTGTAACAATATTCAACGTTACATCAAGAGAGAGTTTAGCGGGGGATCGTCGGTGCTTTATTGAGGGGATCCCGCTAATAGGACAGCGGGATTCTCCCCAAAGGGGTTCTTCGGACGAAATTCCAGCCACTCGTTCCGTTTTTGTCGCCACAACTTTTTATGTACCGCTAAGGCGGCATTCCGTACAGTCCGTTTCGACTACCTGTCGAGACGAGACCTCGACAAAGTCGGGCGGGACCAGAATCCCGCTTGTGAGAGCGGAATCCCTGCCTGCCAATGTAAGAGCATGTGTGTGGCGGGCAGGCAGGAAGCGGGACAAAAAGCGCTCGCGGGGAATTTTGGGCTGATCCGGACAAACAACGTCGGGATTCTCAAAATTCCAGTCCCGCAACAAAACTGCGGGAGCGATTTTGCCTGCCCGCCCAAGCGATTCAAAATTTAGGCAGGCGGGGAACTTGATTCTCACTTTTCCTTTTCCTAATATTATCCCCATCTCAACCATCAGCGGTTTATCATCAACCCACGGAGGTGCTATGAAGAATACGAAATTGTTACTTGTTGTTGGATTGGCGATGTTTGTGCTCGCCCTCGCGTTGACCACATCGGGCTGTAAGAAGGAAGACTCGACCGAGCCAGCTGTTGTGGCCATTAGTGAAGATCTGTTTCCGCTCATACTCGGGCGCCAATTCGTTTTCAGCGGGTTCTTGCGTGACAAGACCACAGATTTGAACATTGACGCCACCGGCGCGGTTTACGAGGCGCGAATGACCGTCGTTGCAGTCAATGCCACGACGCCGTTCGGAACTGCGCACGTGATCTCTGATTCACAACGCGTCCCCACCGGACTGGCGAACCCGCCGACAATATGGGTTCTCGGGTCCTTCTACGTCCAGCGCAATCCGGCCACTGGAACAGGCAACTTCAACTTCCTTACCAACATTGCCAATTTTTACAGGACGTTTGGAATCAACAGAGCTGACTCGTTGCGCTGGGTTTTGTTAGTACGACAGGATCTTGGAGTTGGCGTTGAGTGGACGGCGTTCGATAGTAGCTGGACGGGGGCAACTGGAGTGGTCCGATTACAAGTCGTTGGTAAAGTAGAAGGCCGGGAAGCACTAACTCTTGCCGGTCAATCGTTCAATCCGTACAAGATCACAGCGATCCGGAAAATTTATCTTGGTGGTTCATCGACCCCCAGCGTGCAACAGCCTACGGCGACAATCTGGCTGCAACCGAATGTGGGCATTGTGAAATTTATCTTCAATGCGGATGGTACGTCGCTCGGGTTCTTCCGAGAATACAAGAGCAGGAACTTCCAGTAATCGTACGGTCTTTTTTTCATCCGTGCATGCTATGAGTTTCTTTCAAAAACCCCGATCAGGTTTTGGTCGGGGTTTCTACTTCTTGTAAGCGACTTCACTATGCGAGGAGATTACAACGTGAAAACTTTTGTTCGTTCTCTGAGGTCTGTCCTTATCGGATGCACACTCTCCGCTTCACTCTTGTCAGTCCACGCCCAAACCACGGGGAGCATTAGCGGTACCGTTCGAGACGCCGACACGAAGGAGACCATTCCGAACGTGAACGTTCGGCTGAAAGATACACCGATTGGTTCTGCGAGCGACGTCAACGGCAAATACACGATTGCCAACGTCCCGCCGGGGTCGTATACTGTACTCGTTACGTCCGTGGGATATGAATCCTTCGAGGCTGCCGTACAAGTTCGTGTGGGAGAGACCACGCGCAGGGACTTCGAACTGAGGCCTTCGACCATTCAGGTCGGTGAAGTGCTTGTGTACGGGGCGTCCCTGCGGAAGGAGCGGATTACAGAAGCTCCGGCGGCAGTCTCTGTAATTAACGCGAAAGATATTGCGCGTGGCGGCACACATGGCCAGCTTCCAAAATTGCTCGAATCGGAGCCGGGCGTCGACATGGCGCAAAGCGGGCTGTTCGATTTCAACGTGAATACGCGTGGGTTTAACAGCTCGCTCAATCGTCGTTTGCTTATTTTGCTGGATGGAAGAGATTTGGGAACGGCGTTTCTTTCGTCTACAGAGTGGAATGCGATGACACTACCGTTGGAAGAATTAGGACGCATCGAGCTGGTCCGCGGTCCGGGGTCGGCGCTCTACGGAGCCAACGCCTACAATGGCGTACTCAACATCACCTCCCTGCCTCCAAAAGCAAGTCTTGGAACACGAGTGATTTTCGGTGCCGGTGAGCTCAGTGCGTACCGGGGAGATGTACGGCACGCCGGAGCTTCCGGTTCGTGGAGTTATCGCTTCAATGCCGGTATTATGACAGGAAAAACCTTCAGCAAGATCCGAACCAATCGCCAATTCGAATACGCCGGCCTGAACCCGTTCCTGAACAACGAACTTGTGGACTTGAACCTTGACCCTGTTCGCAATGCGTACGGCCAGGTGCGATTGGACTATGAGTATCCGCACGGCGGGGCTTCAACGGTGGAGGCCGGATTCTCACAGGTCGAGCACGAAGTGATTGTAACGGGCATCGGCCGTGTGCAAGTGCAACGCGCTCACCGACCGTGGGGACGCGTCACCTATTCCGGACACGGCTTGAACGTCATGCTCTGGACGAGCGGACGCAATAACAAGCTACCCGAAAAGTCGCTTTCCACCGGACTCGACCTCACCCAGGATGCTGTTATCAGCCATGGCGAAGTCCAATACAGCTTTTCACCGGTCGACCATCTGTCTATTGTCACGGGGGCTTCCCACCGCATTCTCGACATCGATACAAAGGGCTCACTGATGCAACAACCCAGAACCGACAATACCAGCGGAATCTTCGGACAAGCGGAGTACAAATTCACCGAGAGTCTCAAAGGAGTCGTTGCTGCACGGTGGGATCGGTCGACGCTGACCGAAAGCTTCCTCTCGCCCAAAGCGGCGGTTGTCTGGACGCCGGTCAACGGTCATACGATTCGCGCAACCTTCAACAAAGCATTTCAGTCGCCGAACTACTCAGAGCTTTACCTCTACGTGAAGCATCCGACGAGTGCTCTTGCCTATTTCGGCAACGCAAGTCTGCGAGTCGAAAAAATCACCGGCTATGAACTCGGCTACAAGGGGGTTATCGAAAACAAGTTGTTTCTCACCGTCGACGCCTATTTCAACCAACTGAAAGATTTCATTACCGACCTCGGCCCAGGCCTCAACCCAAACTATCCTGCAACGATTATTCTCCCGGGCGAAACCGCGCCCCGGAATATCTGGTCCTATACCAATGCGGGGAAAGTGAACGAGGCGGGCTTTGAGATTGCAGCAAATTACTATCTTTCGGATAGCTGGCACATCGATGCGAATTATTCCCTTTTTAGTTTTGAAGTGATCGAGAAACACCAGAACGATATTCTGCTGCCGAATTCTCCGGACTTCAAGGTCAATGTCGGACTGACCTACTCTCATCCCAAAGGGCATGACGTCAACATTAGCCTCAAGTATGTCCCAGATTTCGACTGGGCTGCGGGCATTTACCGCGGTCCGATCAAAGCATACACGTTAGTGAATCTCTCCGGAACGTATGTTTTCTCGGAAGCATACTCTGCAAATCTCAACGTTTCGAACCTCCTCGACCTCGAACACTATCAGATTTTCGGCGGGTCGTTGCTCGGCCGCCGTGCGCTGGTTACCATGACTGCGGCGTTCTAAAGAAAAAAAAGTCCGACTTCTTTCCGGGGAATAACCTTTGAAGAAGTCGGACTTTTCATATAAACAAAAAATCTCGCCTTGTTCAGCGGGATTTTTTGTTTTCTCCTCAATTTCAACTAGTTCTGCTCACTGAAAAGCTCCTTGCGTTCTTGATCGAGCTAAAGCTCGTGGCAATAAATCTAAT
>CAYJSZ010000079.1:0-10717 GCA_964372545.1 uncultured Ignavibacteriaceae bacterium | reverse complement strand
ACATTCCACTCCTACGGAGTTTCTTTCGTTGTGCAAACCAAAGCACACAGTTCATTTGCATCAAGAGCTACGCCGCTCTTTCGGCGTAAACGGCGACCTGCTAATGACATCATTTATAAATTCTGCACCCAGAATTGCCTGTACCATGTCCGATCGCCGTCAGCAAGGGATACATGTCACTCCTGACGGAGTTTTGTTTTTCTTTTTGAATTCGATCTATAAACATACCACTCCTAACGGAGTGGTGATTATTTCGGCCCAGAATTCGTTTCATCGCCGAATCGACTCTCGGAACACATCTGCCCGCCAGTCCCGACGTAATCGGGACGGGCTGGCCAGTGGCTGTATTAACCCCGTTAGGGGTGAAATGTTTATAAACCGGCAAAAAAAACCGGCAGAATCCCGCAGAGCGGGATGACACGTTCACACTTCATGAACCCGTGCCAATTGAACATATTTTTTGCAGCTCGATTTCATGATGTCATCATTATGAAAAACAATGGCAACGCTATTGATGAACCTCAAGTTGACCGGTCTGTAAAGAGGCTGATATTATTGGCTCGATCCGCTCTTGCCATCGACTGAAGTCGGCGGCTTCTGTGTTACCAAACCTCGCTTGGCGGGGTTTCCGAAGAACATTGTAGGACGTCCCCACCAGATCCCGACATGTCGGGACGGCTGGCGATTTATCGGATGGCCTACGGCGGCCAACCCCGTGAGATAGTTCACCCTGTGGGATAAGCTTCACTATCCCACGTGGTAAAGCTTATCTCACGGGGTCAACTTGAAAATATCAACCGACGTACCCGAAAGCCGATGCACACTGCATCGGTTTTTTTTTGTCGGCAGCTCGTTCGTTGCTTCCTCTACGGTTTGTCACTATCTTGTCAACGTATGAAACCAGTCTATTTAGACCATACTGCCACAACGCCCCTCGATCCCCGTGTGTTCGAAGCGATGCAGAACGTCTTTTTGTCGGTGTACGGCAACGCATCCTCGATTCACTCGTTCGGACGCGAGGCGCGGAAACTCCTCGAAGAGAGCCGTGAGAGCGTTGCACAGTTTCTCGGTGCCCGCTACGAAGAGATCTATTTCACCAGCGGCGGAACGGAATCGAATAACCACGCCATCCGTGGAGTTGCGGAAGCAGCGGTTCAGCATGGAAAGAATCACATCGTAACAAGTGCTGTCGAGCATCATGCCGTTCTCCATCCTGCCGAATCGTTACGCAGGCTGGGTTTTGTTGTCGATGTACTCCCGGTCGACTCTTCGGGCATGGTGAACCCCGATGATGTTCGTAAGGCGGTCACTCCCAAGACCTGTCTCATCTCCATCATGCACGCCAACAATGAAGTCGGAACGATTGAGCCCATTCAAGAGATCGGTCGCATCGCGAAGGAGAGCGGAATTACCTTCCATACCGATGCAGTGCAATCGCTCGGAAAGATCCCGGTGAACGTGGACGCTTTGAACGTCGACGTAGTTTCCGTCTCGGGGCACAAGATATACGGTCCGAAAGGCATCGGAGCTTTGTATATCCGGCGTGGAACGAAGATCGAATCGCTCCTCAAAGGCGGCGGACAGGAGAGCAACCGGCGGGCTGGGACTCAGAATGTGCCGCTGGCGGTGGGATTCGCCAAAGCCGTCGAAATCTGTGCAGAGCGCATGACGGGCGATTCGATCCGGTTTGCCGCACTAATAAAGCTGCTGAAGTCGAGGATCGTGTCGGAGTTCACCGGCGTCGTTATTAACGGGCATCCCGCACAATGCTTGCCGAATATTCTGAGCGTCTCCTTCGACTCATCCGTCCGGCACATCGACGGGGAAGCGCTCATCATCGGCATGGATCTGCGGGGCGTGGCGGTCACGAGCGGCTCTGCTTGCACGTCCGGCAGTCTGGAGCCTTCTCATGTGTTGCTGGCGATGGGGCGAGACGAGAAGACCGCGCGCGCAACTGTCCGGTTTTCCATCGGGCGAAGTACGAGCGAAGATGAAATCCACTACGCCGTTGATGCCCTGCGGGAGGTCGTGCGGCAGATGAAACAGGCCAACGTCGCGTAACGCTTCACTCAGAATCTCGTTTCCCTTTGCGCAGCCTCAAGGGCTATCCCGTAGCGCACCCCCCTGTCGCTGACCGTTACTCCATCCCGGTCAAACATTCTGAGCGTCTCCCGTAGAATCAGAATTCCCGCGAGGATGATGTCCGCTCTTCCGGGGAGAATCTGCGGATATGATTTGATCGCCTCGAAATCTTTTGTCTCGAGTTCGTTGAAGAGAGACTCGACCGTCGATCTCTTCAGGATGTGGCCGGTGACTTTCGACCGATCATACGTGGCAATGCCGAGGTCAAGCGCTGCCAGTGTCGTCAGCGTACCCGCAACACCGATGAGTTGGCTCGCGCGTGGAAGAGGCGGCACTTGCTGCAATTGCTGTCGAATGTAGTCTGAAGCGAAGGCGAGATCTGTGTGCGTTGGAGGAGAACGTTTGAGAAAGCGCTCGGTTAACCTCACGCTACCAATGTCGAGACTTGTTCTTCGAGATATCTCCGATTCTGTCCCCACCGTTAATTCCGTGCTTCCGCCCCCGATGTCGAGAACCGCAAAACCTTCCTTGACCCGCAGCTTCCGAAACCCGGAAACCGTCCCGAAATAAGTCAGGGAAGCCTCTTCCTCTCCACTCAGCACTCGAACATCCAGACCAAGGCGGCTCTTCAGGAAATCGACGAACTCCTGTCGGTTGGTGGCATCCCGCAAAAAGCTTGAGCCGCACGCGATGACACGATCGACGCGAGCTTCGCCGATAATGCTCATGTAGTCGCGGAGAAAAACGAAGGCCCGCTCGAATGTCTCCGGCATAATGTTCCGATCTGCATCGACGCCTTTGCCCAGGCGCGCGATCACTTGTTCATCGCGCACAACGCGGATAGTCCCATCGCGGTCGATATCTGCGATGAGCAGGAGAATCGTGTTTGTGCCGATGTCGATCGCACTAACGCGCATCGGAGTTCAGCAAGGCGAGTGCAACCCACTCGTTCTCTTCAATGACTTCAAGTGGAATCGCCGAACGGTGTTTCAGCAAGCCGAGCAGTGGGTTGAGGTCGGCGGTCACCAGGCCCGACAGAATGAGAATTCCTTTGCGACGCACCGGGGTCAACAGCTTCTTGAGGTCACGTGCAATAGTCGGGTAGTCGATGTTGGCAAGGACGAGGTGGAACTTCTGTTTGGGGATTCTGTCTGCGCTTTGTCGTACCACACGTACGTTCCGAGCAACGCGATTCTTCACCAAGTTTTCTTTTGTGTTGGCCACCGACCATTCATCGTTGTCGATGGCGACGATCCGCCGGGCACCGAGTTTTGCAGCCGCAATCGCCAGAACACCCGTGCCCGTCCCGACATCCAACACATCGAAGTGTGGTTTCAGATAGCGTTCCAGAAGGATGAGACAGAGCCGGGTGCTTTCATGGTGGCCGGTGCCGAACGACATCTTCGGGTCGATTGTGAGAACGACTTTGCCGCGGTCTTTTGCGCGACGTTTCTTCCACGATGGCTTGATGATAATGCGGTCTGTTGCCTCAATGGTGCCGATGCTGCGTTCCCATGTCGCGTTCCAGTTTCGCTCTTTCACCGTCTGTCGAACATACGTCGCTCCGATGAGCGGATACTTTCTGTGGAAGCGTCGTAAGGTTTGTTGAAGAGCTGCTTCGGTCTGTTTCGTCCATTGGTGTTTGCCAAGAAAACAGACCAGGCGACTATCTTCCTGGAGGAATCCGCTGAAACCTAATGGCACGAGCGGGCCAATGAGCAATTCTTGATACTCTGAAGGGACGGACAGTGCGACCTTTGTCCATTGCTTCGGCTTCATCGCTCGGGAGTGGTAGTGTCGCGGAATTTACGGAGAGCCGTCTCCACAAGATCGTTGTTCATCCGCAGCCAGAAAATCTGGTCCTGATAATTTTCCTGCATCTTGCGGTCGGCTTTGTTGTAGCGGACGTTGAAAAGATACACAAGCCACACGCCAACGGAAAACAGCAGAAGACCCTGCACTTCGGCGATCAATGTGTTGCGGGAGATTTCGATGGCAACGGCGATGGTCGCGACCACCGCAAACCAGAAGGACGTGCGTCGGATGCTAATCATGATGTGGTAGACTGTACCGAAGAAGAAGATTTTTTCGTGGAACGCTGCCGGCATCTGGTCATTCAGCAGGTGGAAATAGAGTTTACGGGCGGTGTCTTCATCTAACAGCGGCATATTTTTCATTGTTCTTGCTTTGTCGCTCAGATAACGGCTCGGCTGGTTCTCCAAAAACGCCTTGCGCCGCTTGGCAGTCTCTTTTGCGTAGAGCGTCAGGCCCGCGACCATCGAAAGAAAAACGAAAAGCAACAGAAGCGTGGCGAAGGACAGAGACGATGGCAGGAACCGAATCAGAAATGAGCGATAGAAAAAGAACGTGAGCGTGGAGAAATAAAACCCGGGCACAAAAACTCTCAGAAATTCATAGAGGCCGAACGAAGTACCGGCTGGTTGGTTCATAGGATTTTACTGAGCTGTTGCCTTTGAGTAGATGATATGGAGCAGCACGGTGCCAACAGCCTCAAGACTCTCAGGGCTGCATTTATCCGGTGTATCTTCCGTGGTATGCCAGTAGCGGTTGGATTCGTCCGGATAATCGAAATCGATGAGGTCGACGGCACGGATCTTCACTTCGTTCAGCGGAATATGGTCGTCGTACGTCGCTCTGCCTGCCCGGTCCACAAACGCCGGAATCTTCAGTGCGCGAGCGGTGGAGAAAATGAGGCTGACCACGTCGGGCGCGTACTCTTCCGAGTACGACTCTCGCGGGATCGTCAGATTCTTGTCGCCGATCATATCGAGGTTGATCGCAAAGCGCGGCTGAAAACCTGTCGCTTTGTTGCGTGCAAAATGTTTCGAGCCTAAGCAATAGGAATCCGTGCTGCCGGACTTGCCCAGGTCCTCGCCGTCGAAGAAGACAATGTCAACGCCGAGTGGTGGTGGATCCTGTTTGAGCAGTCGCGCGATTTCCAGTAAGACCGCAATGCCGCTCGCGCCGTCGTTCGCTCCGAGGATCGGCTTGTTGCGGTTGGCCGGATTTGTGTCCTCGTCAGCCCATGGCCGCGAGTCCCAATGTGCCGACAACATGATGCGGTCGGTCGCCTGCAGGTTGAAAGATGAGACAACGTTGGTGAGTCGATGCTCCGTGCCTTTATGGTCTCTCCCCGTAAAATTCTGAACTGTCACAGCGTCGGCATACGTTGTCATCTGGTCCTGCAAGTATTCCAGGCACGCGGCATGGCCCTTTGAGCCGGGGCTACGTGGACCGAAATCCGTCTGCGCCGTCAAGAATTTGAACGACTGTTGTGCGTCGAACCGGGGAACGGAGATCGGCGCCTGCCCTATTTTCGGGGCAGGTTGCGGATTACCCTGCTGCTGACGATTATTGCACGAAAGTAGAATCGCCACCAGAAGGAAGGAAAGAGGATGTTTTTTTTTCATCGGGAGACGACGTCAACTTAGAGAAAAGAGTCAGGAGATGCAACTACAGAGAAGGCAGCGGAGGATTGCGCTTCCGACTAAATCCTGCAAGGAGAGCGGCGATCCGATCTTGTGCGTCTCTGTACGGCCGATTGCTGCCGATGAAATTCTGCATCAACATCGAGAATGCCAACGTTTCGCCGTCCCGCGTCTGAACGTAACCGGACAACGAGCTGACGCCGCTGATCGAGCCGGTTTTTGCGCGAAGATTTCGTTCGGCAGGCGTACCGTTCATCCGGCCACTCAAGGTTCCATCTACACCCGCTATCGGCAGCGACCCATAAAAGAGAGGAAAAAGATCGTCCCTGCGAGCCATTCCACGGAGCAATTGAACCAGCATTTCTGCAGAGAGCAAGTTGTAGTGTGAAACGCCCGACCCATCAACCATCAGAAACTTTGTCGTGTCGACGCCGAACTGCGACAGGAAGCGTTTCGTCTCCTGAATGCCGTTGCGGGCCGTGCCCGGGACTCCCCGCGCGATGGCCCCGACGGTTTTCAGCACATTCTCGGCGGAGAGATTATCGCTGACCTTGTTCAGGTTGACCAGCACCGAATCAAATCGCGACGTATGGACGGCGAGTTGTTTCGCGCCGGCGGGTGTAAGTCCGGTCTCCGGTTTTCCGCCGACGGGGATCCCGCTTCGTTCAAGAGCTTCTTTGAGGAGTTGAGCAGCATAGAGTTCGGGCTTCCAAACGCTGACGAGATATTCTCGAGGTGGTGATGCCGCGCGGATGTGCCCGTCCACGGTGATCGTATTCAGCCGTTCTTTGAACAGGCGCGTCACATTCAGGGGAACGACGGCCGAATCTGGCACCGTCACGGCGTGGTTGATAAGATCAACATACGTTGTCTTCGGTTCGATTGATACGAGTACGGTGTCGCCTGTCTGTTCGCCCGGTGCAACGGTTACCTTCACGCAGTTGTCGTTCATCGACAAAGGCGTAAGAAAAGCCTCGAATTGATAGGGTTCATCATCCCACATCCAGCCTTCGCCCCAGTACAGATCGTCGAAATAACTCACATCAGCGAGGATATCTCCTTGTACGGATGAAATTCCGGAAGACCGTATCTGGGCAATAAGGGTGTCGAGGTCGGAGCTTTTCAGATCGGGATTTCCATATCCTTTGAAGTAGAGATTCCCGGCGACCGTATCGGCAACCATTGTCGTATCCGCAAGCACAGCCGTCTTGAATTGAAAATCCTTTCCGAGGAAGTCGATCGCGGTGGCTGAGGTCAACAACTTCATGTTGGATGCTGGATGCATCAACATCGTAGCGTTGCGTTCGTACAAGACTTCGTCCGTCTCAAGCGAAACGATCTTGATGCCCGCGCGTGCCTCAACGAAAATTGAATCGTCGAGAACGCGGTCGACATCGTGACGGAGTCGATCAACCGGATCGCGTGGAATACCGGGAGGAAGAAATCCCGAACAACCGCTCAGGATCAGGAGTGCACACGTTCCGGCAAATAATGTTCTCATCATGAACGTAAACCGAATGGTTCGTGGTTAAATCAAGTGCAACGAATGTGAATGGAAAAGAGCTAAAATGCAAGAATCCCGCTGGTCGGTATCGATGGTTTTCTTGCATCCGCTATGAAAAAAAGGTATATTTTTACACGTTGTACGGAAGAGAAAGATCATTATGCTCCAATTCTTGAAAAAATTATTCGGTTCCAAGCACGAACGCGATGTCCGTGCCTTGCTTCCTCTGGTCGAAGAGATCAATAACCAGTGCGAGCGGCTCCACAATCTGACGGACGAGCAGCTCCGCGCGAAGACGGATGAATTTCGGGCTCGCATCAAAGAGGCGACGAAGGAAATTGAGGACGATATCGCGTCCGCAAAAGAAGAGGTGAAACAGGCACAATCCTACGAAAAGCGTGAAACCCTCTATGCGCAGATTGATGCGCTCGAAAAAGAGCTCGACGCCGGCATCGAAGCAGCTCTCAAGGAAATTCTTCCGGAAGCGTATGCCGTCGTGAAAGAAGCATGCCGACGGCTTGTTGGCACAGCATGGGAGATCGCCGGCAATAAGGTCACGTGGGACATGGTTCCGTTTGATGTTCAGCTCATGGGGGGCATCGTTCTGCATCAGGGGAAAATAGCGGAGATGGCGACCGGCGAAGGGAAAACGCTCGTTGCGACATTGCCTGCCTATCTGAACGCCCTTCCGGGTCGCGGTGTTTGCATCGTCACAGTCAACGACTATTTGGCGATGCGTGATAGCCAGTGGATGGGGAGAGTCTACGAATTCCTCGGCCTGAAAGTCGCCTGTATTTTGCAGCAGATGGATTCTGCCCAGCGTCGGGCCCAGTACGCCGCGGATATTACCTATGGAACGAACAACGAATTCGGCTTCGATTATCTCCGCGACAACATGGTTACCAGTCCCGAAGAAATGGTGCAGCGGGGTCATAACTATGCGATAGTCGACGAAGTGGACTCGGTGCTGATCGACGAGGCGCGGACGCCGCTCATCATCAGCGGTCCGGTGGCGGTGGAAGACCATAAGTTCAATGAGATGAAGCCGCATGTCGAGCGCCTGATGAATGCCCAGAAGAATCTCGTCGCCAAGATTCTCGCCGATGCCGAGCAACTCCTGCAGCAAGGAAAGACAGAGGACGCCGGCGTGTTGCTGCTCCGTGCGCAGCGCGGCTTGCCGAAGAGTAACAAGCTGTTGAAACTACTCTCCGAGCCGGCGAACAAGACACTCGTGCAGAATACGGAGAAGATTTATCTCCGCGATCAGGAAAACCGGATGCACGAGATCGATGATGTGCTCTATTTCAGCATCGATGAAAAATCACACGCGATCGATCTGACCGAAAAAGGGAGGGAGAGCCTTGCGCAGTCTTACCCCGGTCAGGACAAAGAGCTTTTCGTCATTCTGGATATCGGCACGGAATACAGTCGTATCGAAAACGACACCGTCTACACGCCCGAACAAAAGCAGCACCAGAAAGACCGGGTGAACAAGCTCTTCGCTGAGCGCAGCGACCGCATCCACACCATCCTCCAGCTTCTCAAGGCATACTGCCTCTATGAAAAGGACGACGAGTACGTTGTGAGTGACGATGGCAAGGTGATGATTGTTGATGAATTCACCGGTCGATTACTCCCGGGCCGGCGTTACTCTGAAGGGTTGCATCAGGCGATTGAAGCGAAGGAAGGTGTCAAAGTCGAACGCGACACCCAGACGCTGGCGACCGTGACGTTACAAAATTATTTTCGTCTCTATAAGAAGCTCGCCGGGATGACGGGAACAGCCGAGACCGAGGCAGCGGAGTTTTTTGAAATCTACAAGCTGGATGTCGTGGTGATCCCCACCAACAAGAAGATGATCCGCGTGGACCACGATGATCAGGTATATAAGACCACGCGCGAGAAATACAATTCGCTCATTCAAGAGATTGAAGAGATGCGGAAGATCAACCGCCCGGTGCTTGTCGGGACGACGAGCGTCGAGGTCTCGGAAACAATCAGCCGCATGTTGAAGCGGAAGGGGATTCCACACAATGTGCTGAACGCAAAGCAGCATCAACGGGAGGCGGAGATTGTGGCGCATGCGGGACTTCCCGGAGCCGTGACGATCGCAACGAACATGGCCGGCCGCGGTACGGACATCAAACTTGGTGCTGGAATTGCGGAAGCCGGCGGGCTGCACATCATCGGTACCGAGCGGCATGAGGCACGCCGCATTGACCGTCAGTTACGCGGTCGTGCAGGACGCCAGGGCGATCCGGGCTCGTCGCGGTTTTTCCTCGCTCTCGAGGACGACCTGATGCGGCTCTTCGGCAGCGAACGCATCGCCCGCGTCATGGAGCGAATGGGCCTGCAAGAGGGCGAGGTCATTCAGCATCCGATGATCACGCGGTCCGTTGAGCGAGCCCAGAAAAAAGTGGAAGAGAATAACTTCGGCATCCGCAAGCGCTTGCTGGAATACGACAACGTGATGAACCAGCAGCGCGAAGTAATTTACTCTCGCCGTCGCCATGCATTGTTGGGTGAGAGACTGCGGGACGATATCATCGACATGGTTCGGGATATGTCGACGAACATTGTCGAACGATTCTACCCGGATGGCGATCTCGAAGGATTGCGCAATGAAGTACGCTCTCGATTCCTTGCCGATCTGCAAATGACGCCGGAACAATTCCAGAAGCTCGGTCAGGAAGGAGTTGCGGAGGCTATTGTCAAGGCGGCGGAAGAGTTCTATCGTCGCAAAGAAGAGCAGCTTGGGCACGAAATGATGGGGATGCTCGAAAAGATGGCAATGCTTCAGGTGATCGATGCGAGGTGGCGCGACCATTTGCGCGAGATGGACGATTTGAAGGAAGGTATTCATCTTCGAGGGTACGGCCAAAAAGACCCGCTGGTGGAGTACAAGACCGAGGCGTTCAAGATGTTCATGGAGTTGATGGAGATGATCGCGGACGAGGTTGTCAGGATTGTCTTTACGTACTTCCCCGAGCGGCCGGAGCAATTGCCGTCCCCGCGTCAGCGCCACCCGTTGCGTCGCGAGGAGATTGTGATGACCCACGAATCTGCCTTGGGAGCGGGTTTTCAGGCAAATCGAGAACCGATTCCCGCTTCGGCAGGCCAACCGATGCAGGCGGGTCAGCGTCCCCCCAAACAGCAGCCCATTCGCGTGGGCGAAAAAATCGGCCGCAACGACCCGTGCCCCTGCGGAAGCGGCAAGAAGTACAAGAACTGTCATGGAGCAGTTTGAGAATTTCGGATTGCGGATTGACGAAAACTGTATTGAGAGGATTGCGTGAAGAAAATTGAAGCGATCATACGACCGTTTAAGCTCGACGATGTTCGGGAAGCGCTGTCAGAAATCGGCGTTCGAGGGATGACGCTCACCGAAGTGAAGGGATATGGACGGCAAAAGGGACATACAGAAACGTATCGTGGCGCCGAGTACAAGATCGATTTCCTGCCGAAGATCAAGATTGAAATCATTGCGAAGGAGCAGATGGTAGAAAGCATCGTAACGACAATCATCAAGGCGGCGAAGACAGGCGACGTGGGCGACGGGAAGATTTTCGTCTACCCGGTCGAAGATGTCATTCGCGTTCGAACCGAAGAATCCGGTGAGGATGCGCTCTAAACGAAATGAGACTGCGTTCTGTCGGTGGTTTCAGCAGGACGCAGTATGCTG
>CAYJSZ010000078.1:383-10766 GCA_964372545.1 uncultured Ignavibacteriaceae bacterium | reverse complement strand
GAAGGAGGCTATTCTTGAGACTGCTCCACCTGACGCTTCAGGGTTTTTAGTATTTCCTTCCGAATAATGCTGCTGAACGGATGCACAACCAGCCAGTAGGCTCGAAAGTTTCGCCGACTCTGTTCATCCGTGCAAACAATTCTCGTTTGTGTCGTCACGCAAGTAGAGGAGGGACTGAGTTCCGCGAGCGAGAAGTTCCACGCGGCTTTTGCATAGCCGGGAGTTTGGAATGACGTGAACGACGAGGGCTCGAACTCCACCAGACCGCCTCTTGGACTCCAGAATTTCCCGATTACCCCAAGGACAAGCTCGTATAGTGACTCCTCTGCAAGGACGACAAATCCCCTCTTCAAGAGGCCTTCAAGCGTCAGACAGGACGACGGCATACCGCGGAGCAAGAACAATACTCGTGTTGCGAATGAACTGGTGAGGTCGAGTTTCTGAAGCCTCCTGTAGATTTTCTCTGCAGAGGCGTCGATGTCAATGGAATGGATTTCGTGGAAGTCGTGGCGGGGAAGGAATTGGTCGATGAGCATGAGAGAGGGTGGACTCCATCCTCACGATGGAGTCCATCGGGTCGCAACTACGGATAATATGCTTCGAGAAAGAATTTTTTTGTGAAATAGAATTCCTGCCAACGGGGGTTCACACGGTCAAGGAGCATTGCCTCGGCAGCCCCGAACGGATAGAATGCCGCGCGCTGCTCTCGAGCAAGCGAAAGCTGTGGAAGTCGGCGGAGGATCCGCGCCTGCAACGAATCTGCAGTCGAGGCAAACGATTTGAAATCTTTGAGTGCCTGTACCTCCTTAGTCGGGCTATAATGCTCGGCAGCAAACTTCGCCACGCGCCATTCCGTGTAACGAGCCACACCTTCCTGCCAGAGCTGGAACGAGAAGTACTTGTAGTCGTCCGCTGAGAACGATTGCTGGAAAGCTTTCCGCGCTGCACGATAGGCGGAGAGCTTTGAAGAGAACTGATCGTTCGGAGTCGCGAGAGCCTCCGACAGAGCGCGACAGAGAGCAGAAAACTTTTCCTGCACAACGGACGAATCGTACGGGAACGGATAGTTCAGCATCCACATTCCCGTCTGGTCGCCGCGAGAGAGGCCGAGAGCTTCGGTGTCGGCGAAATAATTCGGCTGCGACATTTGGAGCTGGTGGAAGTGCTCGTGCAGCACGGTCAGGATCCACGACGTCGAGTTTGGCAGCTCCGTGTTTTGCGGCTGGCCGACGACGATGGTGAGGTAGCCGTTGATGGCAGGAAATGTAGCCAGAAGATTCTGTGCAAAAAGTCGTTTCCGGTACAGGAGAAGCGACCCGAAGTCTTTCTCGTAGCCCAGCGTGTCAAAATTTTGCGTTGCCTTGGGGTGCCGGACAAGGAATTCAAAGTCCGGCCTCACGAGCATGACCGCGAACGGCGCCTTACTCCAGCTACTCCAGACGGCGTCTTGCGTTTGTTCTGCGAGCCGGAAGACCTCTCGCAAACGGATCTGGTCTTCGTAAGAAAGCTTCGGTTGCGCGAGAAGTAGTTGACTGCACAGCGCAAGGAACAAGACAATGGGCGTACGAGTCATTTTCTTTACAGACATGGAAGATTTTTCCCCCTTTTGTAGGGGGAGTGTCCCGCCGCGAGGCGGGACGAGGAGGTCATGAACCAGAAGCCAAGCATTCGGCGGAAGTCGTTCACTGTCTGGAGTTTTTGTTTCATAGACGTCGCGGCTTCGAAGAAGGTTCCATCCATGGCGTCTTTCCGCGTTCTCTGCTGCTTTGCGTTGATGGCTTTTGAATGAAGGCAGCACCTATTGTTCGCGAGTGAGGTCGATCTCCTCAAACGGTAGAATCGGCATCGGGACGCCATTGTTCTTGAGACGGAATTTCAGGTGCTCGATCATCGGGTCAGGTCGGGCCACCTGGACGCCGAAGAAACGCGGCATGAGGCTGCCAAAATCGAACAGCCCGGGTCGCGGCAATTCCACGATCGTCACCTCGCGATCGCGAGCAAGGCCGGCGCGGTCTTTCGCAACGTTGATCGCCGTCTCCAGTCCCCCCAACAAATCGACCAGGCCATTCTGTTTTCCGTCGTATCCTGACCAGACCCGTCCCTGCCCAATCGCGTCGATCTCTTCAGCTTTCATCTCGCGTCCGCTTGCCACTTTGCCGACGAAATCTTTGTAGAGCGATCTGATGGTCGTTTCCATCTTTGCACGCTCCAGGTCCGTCAGGTTTCGGTCGGGGAAACCCGGCAGGCCGATGAGCGGCAGCACGAAGCCAAACCCGAGGTCCGCGTGCTCGCCGGCTTTCACCAGGTCGGTGGAAAAACCGAGTTTCTCTTTCAGCCCCTTATCGTACATCCATCCGCCGATCACGCCGATGGAACCGGTGATCGTGTTGGGCGCGGCAACGATCGTGTCCGCGTACATCGAGAGCCAGTAGCCTCCGGATGCAGCGACGGCGCCTTGCGAAACGATGACCGGCTTTTTGCCCTTTGCTTTCTTCAACGCTTCGGCGATATAATCAGAAGCCATTCCATCGCCGCCGGGAGAATCGACGCGCAGAACGATTGCCCTGACGGTGCGATCGTTGACCGCCGCTTCTACATCATGCACGAGCGAACGTGCGCGAATCCCCTCATCCATCGCGCACACACCGAGCGCATAAATCACGGCGATGCGAGGACGCTCTCCCCAAAAGTTGTCGGTCGGCAGGTTGAACCGTGCCAGCGAGTTTCTGCCCGTGTAGCGCTTTTCTTCTCCCTCCAATTTCTTGATAACATCTTTGACCGTCTCCCATCGTCCGAGCGTGTCCACCAGACCTTTCGCAAGCGCATCCTCCGGCAAGAAAACCACCTCGTTATCGACCATGTTGTCGAATTGCTCCGACGAAAAGCCGCGCGCAGCAGAGATGTCGTCTTTGGCAAGCCTGTAGTAATCGTTCACGAGCTTTTGGCGCTGCTCGCGGTCGGCGTCGGACATCTTGTCGCGGGAGAAATTTTCGACTGCGGATTTATATTTAAAGAACCGCCACTCGTCGTACCCGATGCCGAGCTTCTCGAATGTCCCCTTCAGGAATGTCCTGCCCGTGACAAAGCCCTCGAGCATGATCATGCCCTGCGAATCCATCACGATCTTATCCGCCACCGAAGTAAAATGGTAGACGTTGATGTTCGGACGGTCGACGAACATGACGACATGTTTGCCCGTCGATTTGAAGTCCTTCAACTTCTCCCGCAGCTCCCACAGGATCTCTTTGTCGACGCTCATACCGGACGTGTTGATCGCGATGCCGGCAACGGCCGGGTCGTTCTTGGCCGCATCGATCGTCTCCAGCATGTCGATCAGGGTCTTCGAGTTGTCGAAGAACATGAAGCGCCGGTACTTCACCGGGCCGAGCATGTTGAGCTCGAGATAGTTCTTTTTCTGACTCAGCCTTCTCAGCACCGTGCGGTCGTACGCGCCGATCCGGACGGCGTACGTATTGTAGCTGTAGTTGGAGTTCTTGTCGTAATGGGCTTGCGTGCCGATGCCGAGGTTGCCGAGGTTAAGCTGGAACCCGATGGTGAACGCTTTCGTGTCGAAGTAGCGGCCGGTTGCACGGATACCCGGCAGCAGCTCCGTGGCGGCGCCGACACTCCAGCCTCCGTCGCTCAGTGCCTGGCCGCTGCGAATCGCGTAGTCCGCGAAGAGAGCGAGTACTTCCGTGCCGAGCGGTCGAACGGCGACATCGACAACTCCCTCGCTTCCGCCGCGTCCGAGGTTGGTCGTTCCGACAAGCCCGACAGACAGAATGGGGTTGGGACGCGACAAGATTCCCAAAGAAACATGGGTTGAGCGATTCACGAGACGCGTTTCACCGCGTGACCACCCCAATGAGAATCCCGTGCTAAGGCTACGCGTTCCACCAGCAAACGACAGTCGGTAGTCGGTCACGTAGCCATCGGGAAGTTTTTGGTGAATGAAGCCGAATCCCACCGGATTGGCAGCCAGAAACGCGCCCCAGCGGTTGAAATCACTCCACTTCCCCCTGACATCGGAGAAGGTGAAGTAGAGGTCTGGTTGATGGAGATAGTTGATGGCGGCGGGATTGTCGTAGCCGTAGAGCCCGAACTTCATCGCACCGGGAGAGGTGAGCTGGAAGTCCTGCGAGTAATAGGTGGGGAAGCTCGGTTGTGCGTGGATTGAGAAAATACAAAGAAGCACTGCTATCAGCAAAAAAACGAAACGTTTCATAAGACCTCCTATGTGAATTGTAGCCCTAACCCCTTCCCCTCTTAGGGGAAGAGGAGAGGGTATTTTGCTTCATCTCATTAGAATCTTTTTCCGTCATAAGCTCCGGTTAGCGTCTAGTATCGCGTCCCGAAAAAACGCTGAATAAGTCTACCCGCGAATCTCCGCGAATCCTCACGAAGAATGATTGAGACACGCCACTGCGAACAGTCGTTCGTGCAGATTCGTGTCGATTCGTGGGTAATCTTGTCTTGGGACATATTCAACGTATTTCTGAGACGCAACACTAGCAGGCTGTTGAAAAAGGAAAAGATGGTCCACGAATTATACGAAGTTGCATTCAATTCGAGCCAAAAGTTTCACTTTGTGTATATTCGTGTCCTTCGTGGATGACAAGAAAGGTGTTTTTCAACACCCTGCTAGATAGTGTATACGATTGAAGAACGCAGCGAGCTTCGATTCGTCGAGCGAGCCATTGGTTCGAACGCCCGTGCAGACGTCGAGCCCGAACGGCTGCACGCGGTCGATTGCCTCGCGTACGTTCTCCGGCTTCAATCCGCCGGCGAGAAAGAGCGGCACAGGAGAGCGCTCGCGGATTTCACGGCTGAGGTCCCAATCGTGCATCTTGCCCGTTCCGCCCAACACTTTCACGGCAAGCGAGGGGTTGCCTGAGTCGAGCAGCAGCGCATCAACATAGGGTGCAATGGACAATGCCTCGTCCACGGATTCCGGGCCTTGCACATGAATGACCTGAACGAGCGCGATACCCGGAAGCTCCCTGCGCAGGGTCGTGAGTGTCTCGGCGGAGACGGCGTCTACTATCTGCAGCGTGTTGACCCGCGTGCGATGCTGCTGGGCGATGATCGAATCCGCGTCCTGCTTGCTGGTGAGCAGGAAGGAAGCGACGCCGGGCGGGATTGCCCGCGCGATCTCCGCAATACGCTCTTCGTCGATCGGACCCGGGCCGCTGGGCATGGCCGATACCAGGCCCACCGCGGATGCACCGTACTGAATTGCCGTCTGCGCTTCAGCAAGGTTCTGGATACAACAGATCTTTACGCGTGGTCGAAGCATGAGTGGAGAATTTCGTCGCTGCAATATAGTTAGTTCTTACTGAAAAAGTCAGCGGAAATGTAGGTCGGATCGCCGACCTGACCAAATCCTGGGTAGACGGGACGGCATCCCGTCCTACACTTCGCACGAACAACTCTCGCATCTCCCGCCGCAAAAAACAAAAAAGCCCCGCGCCGTTGCCGGTCACGAGGCCCTGTGGTGGGGCGTGAGAAGGATGCTCACAACCCGAACATCACCGTCACCGTAAAATGAAATGCGCTCATCGTCCGGCTGCTGTTGATGAAGTGCCGGTCGTTGCCGGGAATGTACAGCGGGTCCGGCTCGTCGTTGATGGCGAGATAGGAGTCGAGCCGCTGGTCGTCGATGATGTTCAGATCTTCCCACACCCTGCCTAACAGGTTCATGGCGTCGTAGTGCGCGGCAAGGTCGAGGCTCATGAGCGGTCCCATGCCTACAACGACACCGAACGTTCCGCCGAGTCCGATGCGCGTTCCGGATTGCAGCTTGAACGTTCCGCTCTGCACCTTCGACACGCCCTGAAACTTCACTTCGCCGTTTATGATATGAATGGCGGCGTGACCGCCGAGATACGGCGTGATGGGTGCAAACGGAAGGGAGAAGCTGTATTCGGGTCCCAATTTCACCGAAAGGATTTTCTGCGACACCTCCACATTCCCTTGGCCCGGTTCCGAGTTGCCGCTGTTGCTCACACGGGAATAACTCGCCTCGCCCGTCACGCGTGCGCCGAGGGCCCCGATACGCACCTTCCCGTGCAGGTTCAAGCCGGTCGAGAGGCCGTACTGTTTCCCCTGGTAGAAATCGATGGTTGAGCCGCCGTACTCTCCTGCCGGTACCGCCATGCCGATACCGACTCCGCCCTGCAACGTGATCTGCGCTTGGATGGGCATGGAGGACAACGTCAGAAAGACGAGAAAGGCGAAGGATGTTGTTGGGATGCGTTCAGAATTCTTCATGGTGTAAAACCTCATAGAGGATGGTGAAAAGACGATCCGTCAGAATTTGCAGGGCACGGGCATTGTTCGCGGAGCAATTTTCTACTTATTCACCACAAGGCATCCGGCAAGAATATCGTGCAGCCCTTGCTTTTTCTCGGTGAACCCTGCCATCATGTAGCCGACGTACAGGATGAGCGCCGAAAGAAATTTGCCGAAGTACCGTCCCGTCGCCCGCCCGAACGAAATGCGGTTGCCGTTCATGTCGGTGACGATGATGCCGAGCGCCATCTTGCCGAGCGTCGCCTGCTTGTTGGATGATTCCATGATGGCGTAGTAAAGCCAGCCCGCGAGAAAGATCATCATGAGCGACCCGAGGTACGCGCCGATGATCGACATGATCATCCCCGCGGACGGGTCGCCGTCGTTCATCGCTGCGTCGAGAAATCCCAACCCGAGCATGCCGAGGAATGGTACGAGTAAGAAGAGATCGACGACCCAGAGGATGATGCCGTCGATGAGCACAGCGGCGAAGCGCTTCCAGAATCCGGCGTAGGACATGGCGAGGCCCTCCCTGTAGAAATGAGTGAACAGAACGGTGCAGAAGCGATGGCGAAAATGTAGAGAAAGAGGAAGCCAAAGTCAATTTCCCTTACTCCCAATCACACCAGCCCCAATTTCCTTCCATCCCAATCGGCTGGCCGGGCGGCGGCTCGGCCGGACGAGTGAGAACGATTTTCTTCGGGTCTTGCTGAAACAAAGCGACCTGCGAAACAGCGAAGGCGAGATGAGCGCGCCGGTTCGAATCCCTGGCCGTTTTCAACTGCCGGTTCAGCCAACTCTTCAACTCATCGAGCTTCGCTGAGGCGATGGCGCGAACCTGCGTCAGCGCTCCTTCGTTTGCTGCGACGCCCATCAGATGGTAGAGAGTAACATTATCGACGACCCGCTGCATCTCACCGCGGTAACCGGAGCCGTGCGGTGATTTCCATGTTGCGTTCAGTACATTGTCAATCACTTCACCGAAGCCGGGGTATTTGCTGTCCATCGAATTGTATTCCACCAGCCGCGCGGCTCGATCGGGATGGAGAATCAGGCTAAGGGTATGATTCGCTGCAGCCTCTACGGGTGAGAGCGGGTCGAAGGTCAGGCCCGTGCGCGATCGGAAAAGCTCTCGGTGCCGGTTATAGCCGTACGCGCGCGGGGGAATGAGTTTGACGATTCGCTCCGGCAGCATCAGCGCATCCGGCGAGAGTGTATTGAGGAGTGAGGTTAACGCTCGACGCTGTTCTTCCGGCGATACAATTGCTGTAACCGTTTGACCATCTCCGCGTAGGGCAAAGCTGTACGTCATGCCGCCAAGGACTTTCGACGCGGCTTCGACTTGATAGCGGTGTCCTAAATACAGCGGCACGAGCGCCTCTTCGAGCGTTGCCATTGGTGCGCCGGGACGGATATTGTTCTCGCCGAACCGGCTCAATGCAATGGAGCGGACTCTCATGAAACGGTTCAGCTCGTCGACGGCGTTGGCTCCGTTGTCCCACAGATGCGTCGTCGGGTGTGCGCTGCCGGGAGGTCGCGCGTCCTGGTCGGTCAGGAAAACGAGCCCGCGTTTCATCGCATCCGTAAGAGTCCTGGCGAGCGCCGCTTTCTCGTCGGTTCCTCGCGGAAAATCCTGGTAACCGTAGGCGATGGCGACTTTGTCCCACTCGCCGATGCCGGTCGCGTACGCGTCGGACAAATCGAGTGATCCATCATCGTTGATCTTGATGAGCGGATGCGGGTAGTCCATCACCGATGCGCGGTTGGCAGTGCTGGCGATGTAATTGTGGGCAAGGCCAAGCGTGTGCCCGACCTCATGCGCCGAAAGCTGACGCAGTCGAGCAAGCGCCATTCTTTCCATGTCAGGATTCATCGGCTTGCCTTCTTCGTAGGGGGCGAGCATGCCTTCCGCGATCAGAAAATCCTGCCGCACGCGGAGCGAGCCGAGCGAGACATGGCCTTTGATGATCTCGCCCGTGCGCGGGTCGGCGACCGTCGAGCCGTACGACCAGCCGCGTGTCGAACGGTGCACCCACTGGATCACGTTGTAGCGCACATCCATCATGTCCGCGCCTTCGGGCATCACCTCCACACGGAATGCATCCTTGTAGCCCGCTGCTTCGAAGGCTTGGTTCCACCAGCGCGCACCGTCGAGGAGAGCGGAGCGAATCGGCTCCGGTGTCCCGCGGTCGAGATAGTAGACGATCGGCTTCACCGGCTCGCTCACTGCCGCGCTTGGATCTTTCCTCTGCAAGCGGTGGCGGGCGATGAACCGCTTCACGATCGGCTCGCTGATGGGCGTTGAGTAATCCATGTAGTCGATGCCGAAGAATCCCGCTCGCGGGTCGAAGGCGCGCATCCTGTAATTGTTGTCGGGGAGCTGGATGAACGAGTGATGCTGGCGCACGGTGATCGCTTGCGGCGTGGGAACGACCTGTCGCACCCATCCGCCGGGGTCGTCGCCGACAAAGGTGAGCGTGACTTCAACTTCGGAGTTCTGTGGAAAGTTCTTGGTGCGCGGAAGATAGAACGCGCAGCGCGAAGCTTCAAGGCGGAAACTGCCTTGATTTGCCCTCCTCAACGCCCCGACCACGTCGTGCGCATCGCGGAGGTAGAACGCGCTCGCATCGACGAGTACTCGATTTCCTTCTTCCGCTGCGACATCGAATCCCCACAGCACCGATTGTGCGAACGCGTCTTCCACCGCGCGGCGTTCGTCCGGGTTGTCCGTGACGGCGCGATAACCGTAGTTCGGCTGAATCAGCAGCACGCGCGGTCCGCTCCGTAGGAATTTCACGACGCGATCCTGTCCAAGCTGCCCGCGGTCGAGTCCGATGTCATTGGAGCCGATCCCGGCAGGAAGGGAATTCACGTACAGGAATTCCGCGTCCCACTTATCAATTTCCAGCCAGATTTTTCCGCCTTTGGCATCCCAGTAGAAGGTGAAGTAGCCGGTGAATTTTTCCATGCCCACGGTTTTCTCGGCGAGAGCGCCCGCCTGCCCCGTTAACAGGGCAGGTCGGTCGGGTTGGGATTTCTGCTGAGCAACAGCGACGAGACAGAACGAGAACAACAGGACAAGAATGCGTTTCATAATGCCCTCCGGGGAATGAGTAACTGATCAGTGAGACGACGTCAACGCTGGATGAACATGGAGGTTTGCGAAGCGTTCTTTTGTTTGTTCGATGGAAAGAATGCCTTTTTCTGTAACGATGCCCGTAAGGTAGTGCAAGGGAGTTTGATCGAAGTAATAATTCATGGCCGAGATTCCCTGCAACGGCGTGGCCAGGACTTCGTTGGGATTCCGCTCGCGCTCCTCGGGGAGTGAGTAATCCGCGGGGAGAAATTTCGTAGTGTCACAGACAGCGTAGAGCGGTATTGTGAACTCTCTTGCCGCAATTGCCAACCCGTACGTGCCGATCTTGTTCACAAGACCCTCGGGTGTTACAGCATCACCGCCGACGAGAATCAATTGCACTTCATGCAACACCGTGAACGCCGCTGAATCAACGAGAAGACGTGTCGGAATGCCTAACGCGCCAAGCCTCTGAGCGAGCACAACGCCCTCTCCCATCGGCCTGGATTCGGTGCAGGTTACGCGAAAATTCTTCCCTTCGTGCTGGGCGGATTCAAACGCCTGATAGACGCTCGAGCTGGAAGAATGCGTCAGAACCGTCCAGCCGTTGCGGATCAGTTGCGAGGCGTTGTTCGCTGCGAGAGAGACGTTTTCCTTCAATCGTTCTCTGAATCGTTCGGCTGATGCTTGAAGAGCGCCGACAGTTTCTTCTGGCTGAGAGATTCCGTCGATCGAGTGCAGCACTTCGCTTGCAAGAGTCACGAGGGAAGCCATCATCGGTTGAGCATTAACGAGTGCTCGGACGGCAGCCCTGACTTGTTCCGCAACAACCGCTCGGCGCGCTCTACCGCCGCCTCCAGCAGTACGGGCTCTGATACACGACCGTCGCGTCCTCGTCACGGCCCTCGTGGGAGGGCTCCCCGCCGTCGCCGCGGCGCTCATCCTCCTCGCCACCGGCGGCTTCACCCCCACGGTGGTGTGGACGGTCGGGCTGCTGGTGGTACTCTGCTGGCTGG
>CAYJSZ010000078.1:0-373 GCA_964372545.1 uncultured Ignavibacteriaceae bacterium | reverse complement strand
ACAACCGCTCCGGAAGATTCATGCTTCGCCAGTTGCAGAACGACCTCCGCTGCCTGTTTCGTCAACTCGAAGGCGCCATGTGTGTTATCCGCCGCGATGGCTGCAATTCTTGCTTGTATGTCTTTTGGAAGTTCCATCGATACCATTCATGTCACGCAAATCCCAATGGGATCGAGACTGTGTAAAAACCCCAAATGACACTTTTTACACAAACTCGGTCCATTCGAGAGGAGCCGCGAAGACACAAGGAATTGTCCTGGTTTTCTCTACCGTCTTTGCGTCTTGGCGAGGGGATGATTTTGGAAACGATTCTCTAGGATTCCGGCAGCTTCGGCTCGGCGAAAATCGTTTTCTCGCGCTCCAGTGTAACCGT
>CAYJSZ010000077.1:0-10866 GCA_964372545.1 uncultured Ignavibacteriaceae bacterium | reverse complement strand
GTAATTTACAAAGTTCCGAAAGTGTTAGTTTGAGGATATCTCACGGGGTAAACCAATCGCCAAGCTATTGAAGACCATTCTGAGTGTTGTGGGGGCGAGGCCGAACTTCATGAAGGTGGCTCCGCTCCACAGAGAGTTCACAAAATATTCTGATGCCATTCGACATCGTATAGTCCACACTGGCCAACACTATGATGAAGCGATGTCGAAAGTGTTCTTTGAGGATTTAGAGTTACCGCAGCCGGATTGTTATTTGGGAGTGGGGTCCGGATCGCACGCGCAGCAAACCGCAAAGATCATGGTCGAGTTTGAAAAAGTGCTGGAGCAACAGCGACCGGACCTGGTGATTGTCGTTGGCGATGTGAATTCGACCGTCGCGTGCAGCCTGGTGAGCGTGAAGATGGGGATTCCGGTCGCTCACGTCGAAGCGGGTTTGCGGAGTTTCGACCGAACCATGCCGGAGGAGATCAACCGCCTGTTGACCGATGCGATTGCGGAGTTTCTGTTTGTCAGCGAGCCGAGCGGGGTGACAAACCTCAAACGCGAAGGCGTGGACGGAAAGAAGATCTTCCTCGTCGGCAACATCATGATCGACTCGCTCTCCGGCTACCGCGAGAAGGCGAAGCGCTCGGCAATCATGAAGAAGCTCGGACTGTCTCCGCGGATGTTTACACTCGTGACGTTGCACAGGCCGAGCAATGTGGATACGAAGGAGGGTCTGGAGAAGGTCTTGGAGATCTTCGAACGGTTAAGCCGGTGGACCACGATAGTTTTTCCCGTGCACCCGCGGACAAAGAAGATGCTCGGACAGTTTGGATTGGAGCAGCGCGCGGCAGCTCTTCAAAAGCTCACAATGCTCGAGCCGCTTGGCTATCTCGATTTTTTGAATCTCATGGAACACGCGCAGTTGGTGTTGACGGATTCCGGCGGCATTCAGGAAGAGACAACCTACCTCGGTATCCCGTGTCTGACGATGCGAGAAAATACCGAACGCCCCATCACGATAGAGGTTGGAACGAATCGATTGTGCGGCTCCGACGTCTCTACCGTCGTCGAGAAGAGTCTGGAAGTGTTCGAAGGCAAGGCGAAGAGGGGAAGCGTACCGGAATTCTGGGATGGAAGAACCGCTGAACGGATCGCAACGATTATTCGACAACAACTGCAAACCTAAGGAGATGGTTCTGTGAATGTTCGACATGTTCTCATCGTTCTCGCTCTGATTGTTCACATCGCTCTGCTTGCCTTCGCTCGCCAAACACAGAAACAACCGAGCACGGAGTTCCCCACTGACCGTCTTTTGAGTCCAACGCTCACCGGAAAGGAAGCGGCCCTCGAACGATCAAAGGTCAACCCGATGGAAGGTCCGATCGACCCCGCAACGTATGTGGTCGGCCCGTCGGACTTGATGTACTTCATGCTCTCAGGACCCATCACTATCACGCAAACGCTGCAGGTCTCTCCGGAGGGTACGTTGGTCATTCCCACCGTTGGAGAGATCCCTGTGGCGGGTGCGACGTTGAATAAGGCGAAAGAGCTTGTGAACCAGGAGGTCAGGAAGAAATATAAGATAGGGCAGGTCACGTTGACGTTGCTTAGTCCGCGTGATTTTGTAGTGACGCTACGAGGGGCCGTGTTGCGGGAGGGCAAGTATGTTGTTTCCGCCGTGGACCGAGTCGAAAAAGTATTGGTCCTCGGCGCGTCGGTAGAGGCCCCTCGACCTGCAATGAATATTCCCTATAACGCGCAGCCGACAACCGATCCGTTTGCGGAAAAACAGGGTGCAATTCCGACGTATAGACTTCCTTCTGCGATCGATGATAAAGCCTCCCTCCGGAACATCCGCCTATTTAGAAAATCTCGTGACACCCTACGCGTCGACATCTTGAAGTATTACGCCACCGGTGAGGATCGGTACAATCCACCGTTGCTCGACGGAGATCTCATCAGCGTTCCTCAGAGAAACCTCTCTCGCAATTTTGTGACCGTCGATGGCGCAGTGAATTCCCCCGGGCGTTACGAGTTTGTCGAAGGGGACGATCTGCTGACGATTCTGTCGATTGCCGGAGGCTTCACAATCGGTGCGGACACGAGCAGCGTCGTCATCGCCCGACAGGACGAGCGCGGAGAGATCCAGGAAGAAATTCTCGTCGACGTCGGTGCAATCCTGAGAAAAGAAGCCTCAAGCCCGTTGCTCCAGCGAGGCGACCGTATTACTGTGAAGGCCCGACCGGATGAGCGCAGGAATTACCGGGTTATTCTCAGCGGAGAGGTTCGCGTGCCCGGGATGTATCCGATCAGCCGAAGCAGTACGAAGCTCTCGAAAATAGTCCGGGACGCCGGGGGCTTGACGAACGATGCCCTGCTCACTGGCTCGGTACTCCTTCGCAAGGATGAAAGAATGGAGGGTATCGTCGACCCGCGCTTCAACCTTACGCAGATCGTTCGCGCGAGCAATCTAGGCCCGGCGGACAGCACGTACTACTATAGGGATTTTGAACTTGGGCGCTATCCCGTGGTCGTGGACTTCGTAAGATTGTTCATCGAGCGTGATACGACGCAGGACGTTGACTTGCGGGACGGGGACATTCTGCACATCGCCTCAAACGACCAGACGGTGCTGGTTCAGGGGCAGGTGGTGAATCCCGGCTATGTGGCTTATGTGCCCGGAGCGCGGTATGAATATTATGTCAAACGAGCTGGCGGGTTTTCGGAACAGGCTGAAACCGGTGACATAAAAGTGATTAAACGAGGCTCGATGGATTGGGTAGATCCGGATAAGACAACCATCGATCCCGGCGATAGGATTTGGGTGCCCAAAACACCGAGACATGAATTTGAGTACTATTTTAGAATAGTCAGTGACGTTGCTTCGATTGTGGCTGCAATTGCGACGACAATTTTCATAACAATACGAATTATTCAGTGAGTACTCTTTTTGGTAGCTCACCGAATGGTTCAACGCAACAATACTATCGTGACTTTTTCCAACTAAAGGTGCATTGATTCATGCCCCAAGAAAAAAATTCTTACGCGCGATCTGAATTGACAAAAATACTGGAGACCCTTTCTCGATGGAGAAAGTTTATCCTGACAAATGTCGTCATGATTACGCTGCTTGCCGCGGCGGTTAGCTTCCTCCTCCCTCGATGGTACCAGTCGTCGGTTTCCGTCCTGCCGCCGAAGAACACCGGACTGAGCGGCCTGGGCGGCCTCATCGGTGGAGTGGGCGGGTCGACGGCGTCGTTGGCCCGGCAACTCGGGTCGCTCCGCGCACTTGGCTCCGCTCCCGGCACTCCAGACCTTTATTCGTACATCGCGATCTTAAAAAGCCGTACGCTTCTGGAACGTGTGGTGAAGGAATTCGATCTCATCGCCATCTACGATGTGTCCGATCATTCCATGGAAAAGGCGGTCGAAGAGCTCGGTACGAACGTCGATTTCAAAGTGAATGAAGAAGGAACACTCGTGATCGAAGTGCAGGACAAGGATCCGCAACGCGCAGCGCGAATGGCGGACTTTTTTGCCAAGACGCTGGATGAGTTCAACCGTGAGCTTAATGTTCGCGAAGCGCGAAGCCATCGTGCCTTCATCGAGCAGCGGATTGACCGCAACCTGGCGGATCTGAAATCGGCGGAAGAACATTTGAAGGAGTTTCAGCAAAAGAACGGAATGCTTGCAGTCTCCGAGCAAGTCCAGGGCTCCATCTCTGCGGTCGCTGAGCTATATGTGACGAGGGAGAAAAAAGCGTTGGAAGTGGGAATGCTCGAGCAGATTGTCGCTCCGGATAATCCCGTCCTTCTCGTTACCAAGCTTGAGCTGAAGGGGTTAGACGCCAAACTCAAGGGTATGCCCGATCAAGGCATCTCGTATCTCCGCCTGTATCGTGAATTCGTTATTCAGCAACGATTGTACGAAACGCTCCTGCCGTTACTCGAACAAGCAAAGATCGAGGAAATTCGGAATACGCCCACGCTGGTGGTGCTTGACGACGCAGTGGTGCCGGAAAAAGCTTCGAAACCGAAGAAACGAATTATCGTGGCGGTCTTTTTTCTTCTTTCGTTGATGGTCAGCGTCGGTCTTGCCTGGTGGATGGACAACCTCGAGCAGATGAAGGCATCCAACGCCGGAGAGTACGAGCGACTGCGGAGAGGCTGGAGAGATCTCGTCCGCTCGCCTTTCCGCAAGCGACCGTAGCAATTCCGTGAGAGCCGTCCGGAACCAATACGAGCGTCATCCATCCAACGACCGGCGCAACCTCGTCAGATGAAGGTACTCTACATTGGCTTGAAGTACGATTACGGTTTTCCTGCGCGAGGGCCGAGCTTCGAGCAGACGAATTTCTGGCATACGCTCTCGTGTATGAGAGGAATTCAGCTACACTCCTTTCATTTTGACGACGTGATGCGAGCCGCCGGTCGTGAAGAAATGAACCGGAGGTTGATAGACGCGGTCAACGAGGTCGAGCCCGACGTCTGTTTCTTCGCCCTCTTCACCGATGAGATCAGACAGGAAACTATTCGTACAATTACAGCCCGTGTAGGTACGGTCACCTTCAATTGGTTCAGCGACGACCACTGGCGCTTCGAGAGCTTTTCGCGATACTGGGCTTCGCTGTTTCACTGGGTTGTCACGACCGATGCAAGCGCGGTAGAAAAATACCGTGCTATTGGGTGTGAACGGGTGATTCTTTCACAGTGGGCGTGCAATCATTTCCTGTACAAGCCGTCGAACGTTGCGCAGGATATCGATGTGTCATTCATCGGCCAAGTGCATTCCTCACGCAGAAAATATATTCGGGGTATTCGCGACGCGGGTATCGACGTGCAATGTTGGGGGCGTGGATGGGAACATGGCCGCCTGGGTCAAGAAGAAATGATGCGGCTCTACTCGCGCAGCAAGATCAATTTGAATTTCACGGAGAGTTCTGCCCAATGGCAGTGGAAGCCGCTTACCAAAGTGGTGTTGAAGCGGCGGGCAGACGGATCTCTTCGGCTCAACACGTGGAGAGAAATGAGGGGAAGCCTTCGGACGTTGTTAAGTCGACCGCGTCCACAGATCAAAGCGAGAAACTTTGAAATCCCCGGCTCAGGCGGATTTCTACTTACGTCAACGGCTGACCGACTTGAGGAGTACTACGTGCCAGGAAAAGAAATCGCCGTGTTCGATGGCGAGAGCGACCTCGTGGAAAAGATTCGTTTCTATCTGCAGCACGACGATGAACGCGAAGCGATTCGCCGTGCGGGATACGAACGGACAATGCGCGACCACACATTTGAGAAAAGATTTCGGGATATTTTTCGTACCATGGGGTTTGAGGTCTAACCGTGCGCATCCTGCACACAGTTGAATTTTACGATCCATCAAAGGGTGGAGCGCAGGAGGTTGTTCGCCAGCTTTCTGAGCGACGAGATCCAACGCTTCATGCAGTCGTTCCTTCGCAGCTTGTTCGATTGGGTCTACGTCTGCCCGCACTAGAACGAACACAAGTGCGACTGCCGCAAGCCGAACCTGTATATGCTCCCGCAAGCCGCCCGCGAGCTCGATCTCAAGCAGTCACTGTTTGTCGGCGATAGCGACAAGGATGTTATAGCTGGCAAGGTAGCGGGTTGTCGGACCGTATTCCTCTCTACCGTGAGAGCAAATAATCGGATACAATAATACATACAATTATGGTGGATGAAAAAGTAAAGCTGCATCTTGGCTGCGGCGAGAAGTACCTTTCGGGATATATCAATATTGATTACCCGGCAGATCAGCATACAGTGATGCACGTCAAAGCCGACCGGTATGTGGATCTGCGAACCTTGAGCTATCCGGATAATTCGGTGGACGAGATCCGGAGTCACCACGTGTTTGAGCATTTTAACCGGGCCGAAGCGCTGAAAATTCTGGCGCGCTGGCGCAGGTGGCTAAAGACCGATGGCGTGCTCTTTATTGAAACGCCTGATTTTGAAGCGTCCGCTTCGAAATTCTTGAGGGCCGGACAAAAAAGCCAGTTTGAACTCGGCCGGCATATCTTCGGTTCACAGGAGGCGAAGTGGGCCGACCACTTGGACTTTTGGTATGCTGGAAAGTTCCGCTATGTGCTCTCGCGATTTGGCTTTACAAGGATTAGCATTCGCCGTTTCCAAAACGTCATCAGCCAGCGCTTCAGACAGTTTCGATTTATCTTGAATATTGCCGGTAATCTTGTCCCGCGCCGATTTTTCGAAAAGTATGGGGGCCATACTCTTCCCAACATCGAAGTGCGAGCGATTAAAGGTGATCACACCATTGATGAGCGCGCTGCTACTCAAGAAATTCTCTCGCAGTATCTTGTCGGGCGCGAAAACGAACACCTCCTTAACGTATGGATGAAAGACGCAGGGTTCTAATCACTTCCGAATTCTATTATGCGCTGGGCGGCGGGGGAATTGCCGAGCAGGCGCGACAGATTGCGGAAGGTCTCGTTAAGCGTGGCCACGAAGTGACGGTTGCCACCAGTATGACGGGAGATCGCCCCGCAACGATTAACGGAGTTCGGGTGGAAGCTTTTTCCGTTTCTGGGAATTTAGTAAAGGGGATTGACGGCGAGAAAGAGCGCTATTCGGATTTTCTCAAAAACTATCAAGGTGACGCGATCATCAACTTGGGCGCTAATGTCTGGACTACGGACTTGGCTTTTCCGCTCTTAGTAAGCCTGGAGACAAAGAAAATATTGAGCACGCCCGGACTTTCCAAAATCAACGATCGGCGCTATCAATCGTATTACCGCGGTCCGTATAGCGAGGCGCTTTCTCGCTACGACAAAATTGTTTACACCTCCGCGAATTATCGGGACAAAAAATTTGGCGATGAGCAAGGCTTTTCCGATAAGGCGGTGATTATTCCAAACGGCGCAAGCGAAACAGAGTTTCTGGCTACGATTACGGACTTCAAAACATCGCACGGCATTATCACGCCGCATCTCTTTATCACCGTTTCTAATCATTATTTTGCCAAAGGCCACACGTTTGTCATCGACGCCTTTAACCGGTTGGATCGGAATGATGCGACCCTGGCTATTATTGGACACCAGCCCGGACGGCATAGCTGGTACAGCTGTTACTGGAGTTGTCGCTTTCAGAGTTGGCGTAATCCGCGCATCAAACTATTTACTGATTTGCCCCGCGATGAAGTGGTGAGTGCGTATAAAAGCGCGGATGCGTTTTTGTTTGGCTCTGAATTGGAGTGCGCGCCGCTTGTGATGTACGAGGCGTTTGCAGCGAAGTTGCCGTTTATCACGCGCAATGTGGGAAATGTGAGCGACCATCACGGCTATCTGGAAATCGTTGAGAGTCCACTGCAAATGGCAAAAGCCGCTGCCGTGCTTTTGGAGCGGCCCGAGCGACGAGCGCAGTTAGTGGACGCGGCGTTTACGGTCTGGCGGAAGAACCATAGCTGGAACCGGATTTGCAGCGCGTACGAAGCGCTTCTTCGCAATCTATAATTCTGCTATGCGGCCAATCTCTTTTTCAGAACGATGGGCGAGTGTATTAAATGGAGCTTTTGATCGCGGTGGGTGGCATCTGCGTATCAAAGAAGCGGATTTGTTGTCCAAGTCGAAAGTTGAGTGTGCACCGCTGGTGATGCATGAAGCGTTTGTGTCGAGGACGAAGTTCATCACGACGGATGTGGGCAATGTGAACGACCATCAAGACATCCCTCGTATCGTAACAAGCAAAGAAGCGATGGGGGATGAGATTCGCTCGTATTCGCGACAACCAGAGTGGTATCGATCCCTTGCTGACCGCGCATACAAGGCATTCGAAGTTGTCCACGCGTGGGAGAAGATTGTCGAACGCTATGAAGCGGTCTACGAATCCGTTTTGAACTCAACCTCCGTTGCGACCGGTCTCGTAACACGATGAAACTGAAGATCATCCGAGATACACTGTATTTTTCGTCGAGCCGCTATCTCCTTCTTGGCTTGAGTGTCGTACGGAATCTCGTCGTCGCGCGCGTGCTCGGACCGGAAGATTACGGTCTGTGGATCATTGCCACGCTCGTGCTGACGTATGGGGACCAGATTCATCTTGGACTCCGCCATGCAGGCGATAAGGAAATCCCGTATTATACCGGACGCTCCGACATCCAACAGGCCTCACGTCTCGCCAGTGCGATCTATGCCGGTGTTCTCGTCCTTTCGGTCGTTGGGTTGATCGGCTTGTCGGGCTATGCAATGTTGGCGGGCTTGTCTCCGGCACTAAGTAATGCGCTTCTCGTGTGTGGATTGATCGTCGTTTCGGATCAGGTGAGCCGTTTCTTCCTGATGATTCTCAGGACCAGGAAGGAGTTTGTCCTCTCCAGCAAAATCGAATCCTGGTTCGAACTCTTCCGCACTGCGTTGGTGTGCGGATTGGCGATTCTTTTTCATTTGACAGGAGCGTTGGCGGCGTTCTGGATTGCCTCAACGACCACCGGTCTCTATTTCTTGTCTCGGTTCCGCCGAGAAATTGTTCCACGCCTCGACATTGCCACGTTGCGGCATCTCTTCCGCCCTGGGTTTGCTCTCTTCTTGAGCGGACTCATGTATGTTTTGATCGTTAGCCTTGATCGCGTTGTCGGTGCCTCCCTGCTCACGAAAGCCGAGCTTGGGGTTTTTGGTCTGGCATCACTTCTTGCCCAGGTTCCTGTGAGCGCCGCGCAAGCGGTCAAAGAAGTGCTGTATCCTTCGTTTAGCGAAGATTTCGGAAGAGAGGGAAAAGTGAGGAGCGTCTTGCCGTTGTATACGAAAGGAGTATCTGTCGCTGCCATCGCACTTCCGTTTCTCGTTGCATCTGTCTATTTTGTGGGGGAATTCCTTGTTCGTTGGTTTCTACCGGCCTACACAGATTCGATTCCGCTGATGGCGATCCTCACAAACGGTGTCTACTTTCTCTGTCTGGCTGCCTTGCCATCCGGCATGCTGATGGCCACCGGGCGTAATCGTACCTATCTCACGCTGCAAGCAGTCACCATCGTCCTGACGCTGATTGCCTATGTTGTGATGGTGAAGCTTGTTGGCGGAGTTGTAGCACTTTGCTATGCTGCCTGCATTTCATTTTTTCTTTTTGCTTCCTTGTTACTGTCCGCAACAATCTCTCAAGCAGAAAAAAGCGTTGGCTTTCTCTTCAAAGAGTTGTTGAGGATCCTTGCACCATCCTTGTATAGTATGGTACTTGTATTCATTCTGATCTCATTGCTGAAGATAGAACCGTCGGAGGGCGTTGCGATGCCATTGGAACAGACCATCTTCCGGCTGCTCCTGTACAGCGTGTTCTACGCCCCTCTCGTAGTCGTGTTAGAACGACGGATGAAACTGTTCGAGCACCTTCGTGAGGTTGTGAGGGGAAATGCCTGAAGCGACAAGACAGATTGAACTACCGCACTTAGAGATTCCGCTCATTGTATGGTTTCTCCCTCTCGCCGTTGCCGGACTCAGTTTCATTCTGCTGGCATTTACGCAGGAAATGATCCTTGCGTTGGTCATTGCGTCTGTGGTTGGTGTAGCGATGAGTTTCTCGGTACGCCTTCGGATGTATTTCCTCGTAGCTCTGTTACCGCTTGCTCATGCCGGCTTTGGGTGGACGGCGTTCGGGGGCTTCGGTGTGTTTGACCTCTATCTCCTCTGGTTTATTTTCTTGTTTCTCTGCCGCGTTGTTCTGGTGAACATGCTGCGGATTGAGATTCCGAAAACACTTCAGCTTGCTCTGTTGATGATGGCATTCTTTGTCCCGAGCGCAGCCAGTTCAGTTGCCCTGACCGATACGCTGAAAGCATTTGCGCAGTTGGCCATCAGCATTCTGACGGCGGCCAGTGTGTACGATTGCATGAAGCGGAAACAGGATTTTGAATTCACGATTCGGTTAATGTGGTTCCTCGTTTTCACGGCCGGGGTTGTCAGTGTTATCGGTTTGTATCAGACCATCGCCGAGGGCTCTCTGTTTGCCGCAGCAACAGGGCGAGCCTATTTCAGTTTATTCCAGGATGTTAATTATTATGCAGGGTATCTCCTGATGGCTCTAGCCGTTGCGATCGGGCTGATTCTCATCGAAGAAAAGTTCTTTCGTCGTCTCCTCTTGATCGGGTTAAGCCTCGCCATCACTATTTCTGTTATCGCGACGGTTTCCAGATCAGCCATGGCTGTACTGCTACTCTTAGTGCTGGGATACAGTCTCTATCTCTTCTTTCAGAAGGGTATACAGAAAATCATCAGCTTACTCTTGATTGCGGGCTTTGTTGGATTGGTTGGGGTGGTACTATTTACTGATGTTGGTTCAAAACTTGTGAATTTGTTTACACTTTCGCGTCGCGTCGAAACGGTTCTAGCCGGGAAAGACGCGTCCTTGCAGCAGCGACAAAACATTGCGAGTGTTACATTTGAGATTATCAAAGCGAACCCGTTCACTGGTGTAGGCTTCGGTGCGTTTGAAGAAACATTCGACGAATATAAAGGAGGATATCTCTCGACAGGTTCCAAGCGTTCAGCACATAATACTTTTCTCAGAGTATTCGCCGAAACGGGTATCATCGGCTTCATCCCGTTCCTGATTTTCGCAGGCTCATTGATTCTTACGCTCGCGAAATCGTTGAAGCAGATAGAACTGCGTAAGCCGCGTGTTTTGCTGCTCGCCATGCTTTTCTCGCTTTCCAGCTTTTTGTTGATGAGTTTGACCCTCGATCAAATGTTCGAGCCACATTTCTGGGTTATGTGCGGCATCGCCCTGGCATTTCAGAAGTTTGTGCACTCTACCGTTCTTGCTTCGGAATCAATTCCTGCGTAACTCATGCCCGACCTCTCCATCATCCTCATCACCTGGAATATGCGCAAGATGCTCGAAGATCTCCTCGACTCGATTAACCGGC
>CAYJSZ010000076.1:0-10876 GCA_964372545.1 uncultured Ignavibacteriaceae bacterium | reverse complement strand
TAAAATAGTTACCATGACCATCCACGAACTCGCAACCCCCGCTCTGCTGTTGGATGCCGATATTCTCGAACGCAATCTTCAGGCGATGCAAAACCGCGCCAACAAGCTTGGCGTCAGGATGCGGCCGCACATCAAAACGCACAAGTGCATCGAGATCGGCAAGAAGCAGCAACAACTGGGCGCGAAGGGCATCACCGTCTCGACGTTCTACGAAGCCGAGCAGTTTGCCAAAGCCGGCTTCAACGACATCACGTGGGCGTTTCCGATACCGCCGGTCTACGCGGCGAAAGCCGTCCAACTCAACGACAGGATCACCTTCCGTGTTGTTGTGGACAGCTTTGAAGCAAAAGGACATCTGGACAAAGCTGCACGTGTTGGCGGGAAGAAACTTCACGTCTGGTTGAAAGTCGACTGTGGCTACAACCGCGCGGGCGTTAATCCGAAATCGTCACTCGCAGAAGAATTGGTGCGCGGGCTGTCGGAGTCGAGAATTCTGGAGTTTGACGGCATTCTCACGCACGCGGGGCATTCGTATCACGCCCGTACACGCGAAGAAATAATTCCCGTGGCACAACAGGAGCGCGCGGTCATGGTCGAGTTCGCTGAACGCATGCGCTCGAAAGGCTATCATCTCCCCGCAATCAGCATCGGCTCTACGCCGACGATGTCGGTGGTGGAAAACCTGGCCGGCATCTCCGAAATCCGTCCCGGCAATTACGCCTTCTACGACTACACAGGGGCGGTCATCGGGTGCTGTGGCGTGGGAGACTGCGCGCTCACGGTGCTGTCGTCCGTTATTTCCCATCAGCCCGGCGCGTCGCATTTCATTACTGATGCGGGTGCGTTGGCCCTGTCAAAAGATCTCGGACCCACCCACGTGAGCAACGATATGGATCTTGGTGTGATCTTTGAAGACTACGAGCGGAAGCGACTCCAGTCGCACATCCACTTGCAAATCATCTCGCAAGAGCACGGCAAAGTGTTAGCGGATTCACTCTCAAGTATTGAGGGCAAGTTCAGGGTAGGAGAAAAAATTCGCATCCTCGAGCATCATTCTTGCCTCACCGCTGCGCAGTTCGACGAGTATCACGTCGTCAAAGGCGAAGAAGTAGTGGACCGCTGGAGAATTTTGAGGGGGAGAAGCTGAAAAGGATTGTGCGTTTTGTGTTCCGCCTTTCAGAATCCCGCTACCGGGCGGAATCCCAGACGGCGGGACATCCCGCCGTTTTCACGTTTTCTGTGTCCCGCTGTTTTCCAAGCGGGATTTGGCGGGACGGATTTGCGGCGGCCTTCGTATCTTGCCTGCCATTCTTCTCCGTTAACCCCTAACGCGGCAAAGTCGGAACGAAACAGGAATCATCCACGAAGGACACAAAGAAGCACGAAACAATTACTATTCCTTCATAATCTTCATGGACGAAAAATCTTTGCTTTTTCTGCAAACATCTTACCGCTACGGTACTAATCACCACTCATGACCATGATCTCACTTTCAGACAAAATCGTCCTCATCACCGGCGCGAGTGCCGGGATCGGTCGCGCGTGCGCGGAAACATTTGCCGAAGCCGGGGCGCGGCTTCTGTTGATCGCCCGCCGCAAAGACCGCCTGCAAGAACTCGCCGCCCATCTTAAAGAGAAACACGGGGCGGCGTCGTACATCATCGAACTCGACGTGCGCGACCGAAAAGCCGTTCAGCAGGTCTTCAACAAGCTGCCGGACGCATGGCAGAACATCGACGTTCTCGTGAATAATGCCGGACTCAGCCGTGGCTTGGATAAACTCCATGAAGCATCAATCGACGATTGGGAGGAGATGATCGATACCAACGTGAAAGGCCTGCTCTACGTGACACGCGCTGTGCTGCCCGGAATGGTTGCGCGCGAGAGCGGCACGGTCGTGAACATCGGCTCGATTGCGGGGCACGAAGTGTATCCGAAGGGGAATGTCTACGCCGCCACGAAGTTCTTCGTTGATGCAATCACCAGAGGAACCCGAATGGATCTTGTCGACACGCCCATCCGCATCTGCACGGTCGATCCAGGCTTAGTGGAAACGGAATTTAGCTCGGTCCGTTATCGTGGAGATGAGGAGCGGGCAAAGAAGGTCTACCAGGGCTTGCGAACGCTGAAGCCGGAGGATATTGCCGACGCTGTGCTGTATTGTGCGACACGCCCGCCGCATGTGCAAATCGCCGAGATGATCATTCTGGCGACGAACCAAGCTTCGACAACGCTGGTTCATCGGGAGATGTAATCGTTTCTGAAGAAAACCGCCGAGAACGCCCGCCTGCCAACCCGCCCGAACGACTCGTTGTTCAGTCGGGCGGGTAGCGGGCTGGAGCGCAGCGGCGGGCAGGCGAAGAACGCGGGGGCATTCTTTATTATTATTCTCTGGGCACTCGGCGAACTCTGCGGTTAGAAAAAAGATCACTAAAGCGTCTTAATTACCCGCACGACTTTCCAAACAAACGCGATATCTTTTTTCCGCACCACCATCGGCTCATATTCAGAGTTCAGCGGAATGAGCTGCAGAAACCCCGGCTCGATCTTCACCCGCTTCACCGTATCCTCGTCGTTCACGCGCACAACGCAGATATCGCCGCTGCGCGCTTCTTGCTTGGGGCTCACCACGATCACATCACTGTCTTCGATTCGCGGGGCCATGCTGTTGCCTTTCACGACCAGCGCAAAAGCGTTCGCATCGTTGACATTGTCGACAGTAATGTATTTCTCGACGTAGTCGGGATGGAAGAACAGATTCGGCGCGCCACCCGGCACAGAGGAAAGCAGCGGCACCGTCACCAGCTCCACGCGTTTGTAGCGGTTGGTCGGCAGCGGAACGATTTTCGACATGACGCTCGCCTTCGCGAACATCTCTCCTTCACCGGTAAGCAGCCAGTGCGCTGTGATCCCTGTCGCTTTCGCGATGCGCATCAGATAGTTGCTGTCCGGCACCTGCTCGCCGCTTTCCCAGCGCTGCACTGTCCGCATAGCAATGTCGATCTTCGCAGCAAGCTTCGCCTGGTCCAGGCCTTTGGACAGGCGCGCTTCTCGAATGCGTCGGGCAATCTTGCTTCTCATCGATGGCTCCTCTAAAAGAATTTTTGCCGTTAAGACGCTTGACAAGAAGACAAATTTGTCGTATCGTCGATCTCAACATACACAATCTTCGTATTCGTGTCAAGATGCATTCAGGGACGATCAAAGGACGCGGGGCGGGCTTCAATCCGCCGAACCGCTTCGAGGAGCTTCACGTCGGTCCCCCGCCGGAGGACTTAGCGCAGTACTTTGAAGAGCCTGATGTTGAGCGAAAAGTCCCGACAAAATTCTACCTCGACAGCACGAAAACGATCCTTTCTAAGAACGACAGTCCCGACCTCGGTTTCAGCTTTAGTATTAACCCCTACCGCGGCTGTGAGCACGGCTGCATCTATTGCTACGCCCGTCCGTCGCACGAATATCTCGGCTTCTCCTCCGGCATCGATTTCGAGACGAAGATTCTTGTGAAGCTTCACGCGGCGAGGCTTCTCGAAGAAGAATTTCAAAAGCCGTCGTGGGAGCCGCAGGTCGTCGCCTTCTCCGGCAACACCGACTGCTACCAGCCTATCGAGCGCGAGCTGGAGATCACGCGACAGTGTGTGCAGGTGTTTCTCAAGTACCGCAACCCGGTTGGGATCATCACGAAGAATGCCCTCATCCTACGCGACCTTGACCTTCTGAAAGAGCTAGCATCTCTCAACCTTGTTTGCGTCACTCTGAGCATCACGACACTCGACAATCACCTGGCACGAATCATGGAGCCGCGCACGTCTGCGCCGCACAAGCGGCTTGAAACGATCGAAGTGCTGGCGAAGAACGGTATCCCGGCCGGCGTGAATCTCGCGCCGGTGATTCCGGGGTTGAACGATGTGGAAATCCCAGCCATTCTGAAGGCCGCCTCAGAACACGGGGCAACGTTTGCCGGACACACCATTGTCCGGCTTTCCTATGCACTCAAAGACCTGTTCGTCGATTGGGTCAAGCGTCATCTGCCGGAGAAGGCTCCGAAGATCATCAACCGCATTCGCAGTGTACGGGGCGGGAAGATGTCAGACTCCAATTTCGGCAAGCGGATGACGGGCGAAGGAAAACTTGCCGAATCCATCCATCAACTATTCGACTCAAGCTGTAAACGGTATCACCTCAAGGAAGAGCGTATTCATCTCACGACAGCGACTTTCACCCGAGATTTTTCTCAATTAGAAATGTTCTAGTGCCATTTCAAGAAAATAATCTTGTGTTTTCTGCAAGATGTTTGTGACCCCCTGCGACTCAAACTACGAGTCGCGTCCCCCTTGGTAAGGGGGACAAAGCCCAACTCTTGGACTTTCCCCTCCTTGTAAGGAGGGGTCGATCCCGCGAAGCGGGATCGGGGGAGGTTTCTTTCCTCGCTCATACTTCAACCTAGAAAAATACAAGAAAACTTATTTGCAACGGCACTAGCAATTCTTTTCTTGAATTTTTTCTCTCTTTTTTGTACACTTATTCGCCTTTCGACAGCAGCATCGCTGCTCTATGCATGGTGCTCGCGTTTTTTAACCGTAGCCATAAATTCAAAAAGTTCACATGGCAATATCTGTACGCAACCTGACGAAACTCTACGGGCTTGAGAAAGCAATCGACAACATCTCGTTCGAGGTGAAGAGGGGCGAGATTCTCGGCTTCCTTGGCCCCAACGGCGCTGGCAAGACCACGACCATGAAAATCATCACCTGCTACATGCCGCCTAGCGCCGGCACGGTGGAAGTGGACGGCTTCAACATCTTCGACCATTCGCTTGAGGTGCGGAAGAAAATCGGCTACCTGCCGGAGCTCAACCCGCTGTACATGGATATGAATGTTGTCGAGTACCTCGAGTACGCGGCACGGCTTCAGGGAATGAACGGTAGCACGTTTGGCCCTCGTCTCAAGTTGATGGTCGACGTCTGCGGCTTGGGCGACGTGCGACATAAGGACATCGGCGAGCTCTCCAAAGGCTATCGCCAACGGGTCGGACTGGCGCAGGCGATGATCCACGACCCGGAGATGCTGATCCTCGACGAACCCACCAGCGGCCTCGACCCGAACCAGATTGTGGAGATCCGCAAGCTCATCCGCCAACTCGGATCGCAGAAGACGGTCCTTCTCTCGACGCACATCCTCTCCGAAGTCCAGGCGACCTGCGACCGCGTCATCATCATCAACGAGGGAACGATTGTCGCCGACGGAACGCCCGAGAAGTTGCAGCAGGAATTCCGCGGCTCGGAAAGCGTTTCACTTGAACTCAAAGCAGACGACGTTCCTTCCGGGATCATCGTCTCAAAGCTCAAGTCTCTGGCGAATGTCGAGAAGGTCGAGCACCAAAGCTCGGAGGGACAGCACCACCGGTTCCTTATTCACACCGCAAAGGGGCACGATATCCGTGAGCAGCTATTCAATCGGGCGGTGACAGAACAATGGGTGCTGTTAGAGATGTCCCGCAGGGTGACAAGCCTTGAAGAGGTCTTCCACAAGCTGACAAAGGCGGAGACATAAAACGTGCAGGGGAGCAAGAGGAGTTGGGGTGAAAAAGAGTGGGGCAGCCAAGCGTTGCCCGGATAGTACAGAGGACCATGAATATCCTTAAAGAATACAAGAACATCGGACCGATTTTCCGGAAGGAGTTCCGGTCGTACTTCAACTCTGCGGTCGCCTACGTGGTCATCGTGGTGTTCCTCGGCATCGTCGGCTGGTTTCACACGAGCAATCTCTTCCTGATGAGCGTCGCTTCGCTGCGGCTGATGTTCGAAGTCGTGCCGGCCGTGTTCCTCTTCGTCATCCCTGCCATCACGATGCGGCTGCTGTCGGAAGAAAAAAAGTCCGGCACCATCGAGCTGCTCGTCACCAAGCCGTTGCACGATGCTGAAATCGTCATCGGAAAATTTCTCGCTGCATGGGCGCTCGTCGGGATCACGCTTGCCCCGACGCTCATCTACTACATCACCATCGCGTTTCTCGGCAAAGTCGATAACGGCCCCATCATCGGGGGTTATCTTGGCTTGATGCTCATGGCCGGTGTGTACGTGGCCATCGGGCTTTTTGCATCGAGTCTCACGGAGAATCAGGTCATCGCGTTCATCATCGGTTTCGGGCTGGTCTTCGGCTTTTTCATGCTCGATAAGATTCTGCCGTACGTTCCCGACTGGCTGACAAGCACGGTCGAGTTCCTCGGCGTGGACTATCACTACGGCAACGTCACGCGTGGTGTAATTGACTCGCGGGATGTTGTGTATTTCATCTCCATGTTGGGATTCATGCTCTACCTTTCGGTTCTGTCGCTGGAACGGCGGAAGTGGTGAGGAAAGAGGACTGGGGATTAGAGAGTAGGGATTTTAGAACACCATGAATAGCAAAAAAACACAGGCGTTGATTCGGGTGCTGCTGATTGTCGGCATACTCGTGCTCGTGAACTTTATTTCGATCCGGGTTTTCTCGCGGCTCGATTTGACGGCGAAGGGCATCTACACGCTTGCAGACGCGAGCAGGAAGCTCGTCGGCTCGTTAGACGACCGGGTGAGCGTCAAGGCATACTTTACCGAAGACCTCCCCGCGCCGTACAACAACAACCGCCGCGCCGTGCTGGACATCCTCAACGAGTACAAAGCCTACGCGAAAGGGAATCTCCAGTTCGAGTTCATCAATCCGGAAGGCGAAAAGGGAGAACAGGAAGCGCAACAACAAGGCGTCGCTCCGGTTCAGGTGCAGGTGGTCAAGGAAGATAAGTTGGAAGTGAAGCGGGGGTACCTCGGACTGGTGATGTTGTACGAAGACAAGAAAGAAGTCATTCCCGTCGTTCAAAATCTTTCCTCGCTGGAATACGACATCAGCAGCACGCTGAAGCGCCTGACGAACAAAGCGAAGAAGAAGATCGGCTACACGACCGGCCAGGGCGAAGCGCCGCTGAACGCCATGACGCGCGCGGAACAGACCATCGGCGCGCAGTATGAGCTCGTCCCCGTCGACCTGAGCAAGAACGAACCTGTGCCGTCGGACGTCGCCGCGCTGCTCATCATCTCGCCCGAAAAGAAATTTGCCGACAGCTCGCTGTACCAGATCGACCAGTATCTGATGCACGGCGGCAAGCTTGCGTTTTTCCTCAACCGCGTGAGTGCCAACCTGCAGGCGCGCATGGGGCAGCCGCTCGACGTCGGCCTGGATAGCTTGCTGGCACAATATGGCGTGCGCGTCAACGCCGACCTGATTCGCGACGCCCAATGCGCCAACATTTCGGTGCAACAGCAGCAGGGCCCGTTCGTGATGCGCAGCCAGTTGCCGTTCCCGTACCTGCCCGTGGCGTCGAACTTCAGCCCGGACAACACGATCGTCAAGGACCTCCAGACACTCGTTTTTCACTTCGTGAGCTCGCTGGATACAAGCCTCGCAGCAGCCCAGGGTTTGAAGTCGGAAGTGCTCGTTCGTTCCTCGAAGCGCGCGGGGCGGCAAACCGGTTTCATGATGATCAACCCGTTCCAGCAATACACCCCCGCCGACCTGCCCGAAGCGGACATCCCGATGGCAGCAATCGTTGAAGGCTCGTTCAGGAGCTACTTCAGCGGAAGGCAACCGCCGGCCCCGTTAACGGGGCAAGCAGCCGTTCAGCAAAGCCCGAATACGATGATCCTTGTCGCGGGCGATGGAGATTTTATGAAGGATGATTTCCTCGGTGGTGGCGGCAACCTCCCGTTCTTCGCAAACATCGTAGACTATCTTGCCGACGATACCGGCTTGATCACGATACGCTCAAAGAATGTCAGTCAGCCGCCGTTAGAAGAGGTTTCGGACGGAACCAAGAAGCTCTTGAAATACGGCAACCTGATCGTTCCTCCGTTGTTGATCGTCGGTTACGGGCTCTTCCGCTGGCGGCGGCGAGTTGCGTTGAAGCGGGCGATGGAAGTGCTATAAACATTGAACCCCGATGGGGTTCTTCAGATGGATCAACCCACTTTATATGTCGGGCTGAGTGGCTGCCGTAAATGCATGTCGCTGAGCAGTTACCAAAAATGTTATGAAGAAAAGCACCTACATTCTCCTTGCTCTGTTGGTCGTGCTTGCCGGAGCTGCGTACCTCGTCACGATGAAGCCGGGCGAGCAAAGTCTGTCTGTCGATAGCGGCAATTACCTCGTGCAGATCGACTCGCTGGCCGTCGACAAGATCGAGTTGCGCACGCCAACTTCCCGGGTCGTGCTGGAGAAAAAAGGCGTCGAGTGGTTCGTTGAAAAACCGCTCGTGTACAAGGCCGACCAGTCGAACGTCGCCAACGCGATTCATCAAGCGAAGAGCTTCATCGTGAAAAACATCGTTTCGAGCAGCCCGGAGAAGCACGGTCTGTTTCAGGTGGACTCATTAGGCACGATGGTGACGGTATACGAGAAGGGCGCTCACAAGACGAGCTTTATTCTCGGGAAGAGCGGGCCGACATTCTCCGATAGCTATGCGCGGCTTGCTTCATCGAACGACGTCGCGCTGGTGAGCGGAGGATTCTCTTACACCTTCAACCGCCCGCTGAAAGAGTGGCGCGACCGGACGATCTTCTCTCTGCCGAAGGAGAATATCAAGAGTGTCGAGTTTCAGTTCGGCGACACGACGTTCACCCTCGCGTTTCAGGACAGCGCGTGGAAGATCGGCAAAGATTCGGCCGATGTCTCCACCGTTGAAAGCTTGCTTTCATCTCTCTCGAAATTCGAGGCCGACGAGTTCATCGATTCCATCCCTTCACCGCTGCCGAAGATGACCGCCGTGATAACCGTCGGCGGTACTCAGATTCGCTTCCACGAAGTGAAGGAACCTGCCAAGTTCTACGTACAATCCTCCACAGCACCGCAGTGGTTTGAAGTCCAGCCCTGGCGTGCAAATCAGGTTCTCAAACGGATGATAGATCTGCTCAAGAAATCATCATAACCGGTTTGTACCGATACGATGTTTCTTTTCTTGATTATTCACTTAGATCATCCCTTCCGTTTTTTCGTCTAACCGATGAGTCTGGTCGTGTCCTAATTTGCTGGGCTGTCACGGTCCATACCGTGACAGAAAAAGGAGAAAACGGTCACGGAGTCCTGCCCGCCTTGAACTCGCTCTCGCTGTGGCAGGCGGGGGTCGGTGACCTCCTTGTTGATCGAAAGTAGGACACCACCATGAGTCTCTTCGCCTTGCTTGCCAGAGCATTTTTGGTTAGATTCATTTGCTTCTAAATAACATGTATTTCAACAGTTTAACAGATTTCTTATGCGACAAAACGTTTTTCCATTGTTGATTGCTTCACTGCTCGCTGGCTTCGTCGGATGTGCAAGTTCGGGTACTGATGCGACGTTAGCTCGTATCGGCTCGGAGCGCATCACGGTCAGGGACTTCGAAGACGCCTACGCGAAGAATAACGGCGGTTGGGACAAAGGCGCCACGGCCAGTCTTGAGGAACGCGAGCGCTTCCTCGACCTGCTCGTCAAGTTCAAGCTCAAGGTCCAGGAAGCCCGCTCGCAAGGCCTGTTGCAAGATTCGACCATCCAGCAAGAACTGAAAACCTACGGTATTTCTGTCGCCACGTCGTACATGCTGGATAAAGAGCTGGTCGAGCCGAACATCAAGGAGATGTTCGGACGGAAGAAAGAAGAGGTGCGCGCCAGCCACATCCTGATCGGCCTTCGGCCCGACCCTTCGCCGCAGGATACCGCGGCCGCGTACGAACTGGCCATGAACGTTCTCCAGCAGATCCCGACGCTCGGCTTCGATTCGATGGCCGTGAAATACTCGCAAGACCCCAGCGTTTCCACCAACAAAGGCGACCTCGGCTATTTCTCCGGCGGACGCACGGTGCGGGAGTTTGAAGATGCCGCGTACAGACTTCCGGTCGGCGAGTACACCCGTCTGCCCGTCCGGACGCAGTTTGGCTACCATATTATCAAGGTCACCGGGCGACGGCCTGCGCCCGGACCTATCCGCATCAGTCACATTCTCCGTCGCTTCGCGCCAACGCTTGAGGATAGCGCCGCCGTGCGCGATACTGCCTGGGCTATCTATCATGAAATCCGCGGCGGCTTGGATTTTGCCGAAGCGGTTAAACGGTATTCCCAGGATCCCGGCACTGCGGCCAGAAGCGGAGACATTGGTTACGTCGAGCACGCCCGCCTGCCGGAAGATCTCGGTGCGGTCTTGTACGGCACGCCGGTTGGAGACATTACCGAGCCGAGAGCTTTTCCCTACGGCTATCACCTGTTCAAAGTCACCGACCAGAAGCCGGTCCCGACCTTCGTAGACCTGGAACGGGAACTGCGGAACCAGTACCAGGAAACCCGCTATCAGACCGACTACCAGGATTACCTTCATAGCCTGAAAAAGAAATTCAAGCTGAGCTACGACGTCGAGGCGATGTATCACTTTACCCACGCGTTCGATTCGACGAAAACTCCGTCCATGTCCGGATGGCGAGACTCGCTTCATGTCGATCTGTTGTCGCGTACTCTTTTCACGTTCGCCGACAAGACCTTCCGCGTCGATGATGCTGTCAACTTCATGAGCACGAGCCAGGAGTTTCGAGCCACCACATTGACATCCGCCGGCGTCGAAAACATGGTGGAGCGCTTTACGGAGCTCAACATCATGGAAGAAGCGGCCAAGGACGTTCCACGGCGGTATGAGAGCTTTGCCAAGCTTATGAAGGAGTATGAGGACGGCATCCTGCTCTTCCGGGTCGAACAAGATGAAGTCTGGAATAAAGTAACTGTCTCCGATTCCGCCCTGCGATCATACTACCAGGCGAACAGCGACCAGTTTCGTTGGCCGGACCGTGTGAACGTTCAGGAGATTCTTGTCGAAACGGATAGTCTG
>CAYJSZ010000075.1:0-11111 GCA_964372545.1 uncultured Ignavibacteriaceae bacterium | reverse complement strand
AAGCGCTGTCTCCGGATATGTGAAGGATGTGAAAGAAAAGAAGTTTCCCTCAAAATCGGAAAGCTATTAGGCGTTCATATTTCTACTACACCTCTTTATCTTTCTCATTGACAGGAGGCAATCATATGATGCTCCAGGACATCGAAGCACAGCTGCTTAAACTTGGCCCTAGTGAGAGGGCGAAGCTTGCGGGAAAGCTACCGCAGAGTTTAGAGCTCCTCTCGGATGAGGAAAATGAAAAACTCTGGGCAGAGGAGGCATTGCGACGTAATGAGGAGTTGGATGCTGGAAATTCGACTGAAAGGCCAGCGGAAGAAGTTTTTCGAGATGCCCGAAAGAAGCTAAAACTAAGATGGGCCTTCGCATCGCTTTCCATGATCTGGCGGAGATCGAGTTAGATGAGGCAGCTCAATACTACGAGTCTGAAAGCGAAGGTCTTGGAAGAATCTTTCTTTATGAAGTAGAGCGTGCAGTTCAGCAGATCGGTCAATACCCGGAATCCTCTCCCCTCATCAACCAGGCAGTTCGACGAAAGATGGTTCGACGTTTTCCGTTCAGCAGACTGTATTCGGTTTCTTTGAACACGATGCGCATTCTTGCCGTCGCAAATCAGAAGCGGCGCTCTTTTTACCGGCGCGGTCGAAGATAAACAGAATGTGCTTATCAGACTATCTCCAGCCTCGAGAAGTTCGAGGCTTTCTTGTTTGCGCTCGAATTTTTCTCTATCTTTGCTGCACATGAGTGAGAAAAACATTAGAAAGAAGCTCAACATTCTCGTTTCCAACGACGACGGCATCGACGCGCCGGGGATTCTCGCGTTGGTGCAGGAGCTGAAAAAAATCGGCAAGGTCACGGTCGTGGCGCCGGATAAACAGCAGAGCGCGGTCGGTCATGCCATCACCATGAACTTTCCTCTGCGCGTGAAGGAGTTCTCCAAGAACGGCAGTTTCTTCGGCCACGCTGTGGAAGGAACGCCTGCCGATGCCGTCAAGCTTGCCGTGCACGCTCTTCTCAAAACCAAGCCGGATATTCTCGTTTCCGGGATCAACCATGGCTCCAATACGGCAATCAGTATCATCTATTCCGGCACAGTATCTGCCGCAACGGAGGGGACGATCCTGGGTATCCCGTCGATCGCTTTCTCGCTCACCACGTACGGTCCGCCTGATTTTACCTACGCGGCAAAATTCGCTCGCAAACTCACGAACCTGATAGCGCAGAAAGGCTTGCCGTCGGGAACGCTGCTGAATGTCAACATCCCGCCGCTAAAAGAAAAAGAGATACGCGGCGTCATCGTTACGCGGCAGGGAAAATCGGTCTGGGATGACCGCTTTGAGACGCGTCGCGACCCCGGCAACAAAGAGTACTACTGGCTCACCGGCTCGCTCGAAGAAGTCGACAACGAACAAGACGTCGACCAGTGGGCGGTGAAGAACAAATACATTTCGGTTACACCGATTCAGTACGACCTTACCGACTACACTATGCTGGATGTGATGAAACGATGGAAATTGGACCGCCTTCTCTGACATGCTCCATCACCCCCGTTTCATCGCAACAACGTCACCGATCGATGAACGACGAACACGAGAAACAGTATGCGTATAGGAATCCTTACGGGCGGGGGCGATGTGCCCGGACTCAACCCATGCATCAAGGCCGTCGTCTACCGTGCAACGGAGCAGGGTGCAGAAGTGATCGGTATCCGCAGAGGATGGGCCGGTCTGCTCAATTACGATCCTGAGGACACGGAGAGTGAGGGAGCTCATGTCATTGCGTTGAACCGCCTCAACACCCGCACGATCGACCGTTCGGGAGGGACGGTTCTTCATACTTCGCGGACCAATCCGGCGAAGGTGAAGAAACGCGAAATTCCTGAGTTCCTCAGGACTGCCGAGCATGAAAAGCTCGGAAAGGATGAGAAGCTCGACTTTACGCGGCACGTCCTCAAGGTGATCGAACGCCTCGGTATCGACGTGCTCATCACGATCGGCGGCGATGATACGCAGAGCTATGCTGTCCGGATGCATAAGGAAGGCATGCCGGTCATTGCCATTCCGAAGACAATGGACAACGATGTCTATGGAACCGACTACTGCATCGGCTTTTCCACGGCGGTCACACGAAGCGTCGATTTCATTGCTGCTCTGCGGACTGTTGCGGGGTCGCACGAGCGGATTGCGGTGGTGGAGCTGTTTGGGCGGAATTCCGGCGAGACGTCCCTTATTACTGCATATCTCGCCGGCGTTGACCGGGCTATCATCTCCGAAGTGCCGTTCGATGTCGAGAAGCTTGCGAAACTCTTGGTAGAGGATAAAGTACAGAATCCGAGCAACTACGCCATTATGACGATCTCCGAAGGTGCGCACCTGATTGGTGGGCAGGTGATCGAGTACGGTGAAGAGGATTCGTACGGCCACCGCAAGTTGGGTGGTATCGGCGCGGTCACGCAAGAGGCGATAAAAAAGCTCACGGGCGTCGAAACGGTCTATCAGCAGGTTGCGTACCTGATGCGGAGCGGAGAGCCGGACGCGCTCGACCGCATGGTGGCGATCAGTTTCGCGAACCTTGCCACCGACCTCGCCTTGAAGAAGGAATTCGGCACGATGGTCGCGCTGCGCGAGGGGAAATACACGACGGTGCCGATCAACACACTCACGCAAGGTGTGAAGCGGGTCGACGTGGAAGAGCTGTACGATACAGAACGCTATCGACCGAAAGTCGCCCACTTGCCCGGCAAGCCGATGTTTCTGTATTAACACGAACAGAACAATCAGATTACACTTTCTTCTGGTGGAGGCAGTATGAGAATATCACAAGCAATTCTATTCACTGCTCTAACGCTTGCAGGCTTTGTGTTGGAAAGTGCCGGCCAGGAAAACAAACCTATTGCAATCGTCATTCACGGCGGCGCGGGAACGATTAGACGAGAAACCCTGACGCCGGACAGAGAAAAGGCCTATCGTGATAAACTGCAAGAGGCGTTGACGACGGGCTATAACATTTTGAAGAGCGGAGGTACGAGTCTCGATGCCGTTGTCGCAACGATCAACGTGATGGAAGACTCGCCGCAGTTCAATGCGGGTAAAGGAGCGGTCTTTACAGCGGATGGAACGAACGAGCTCGACGCCGCGATTATGGATGGTGCAACGCTCAAGGCCGGCTCAGTGGCAAGCCTGAAGCGCATCAAGAACCCGATTACTCTGGCACGATGGGTGATGGAACGGTCGCCACATGTCATGATGGTGGGAGAAGGAGCGGAAACGTTTGCCAAACAGAACGGCATGGAGTGGGTGGACCCCAGCTATTTCCGCACAGAGCAGCGGTGGAATCAATTGCAGGAGGCCAAGAAACGCGAGCAGCAGATGTCCGACCCTGGAAGCCAAAGCAAGAAGCCTGGCGGGCCGAACAACGACGAATCCGACGAGCGCAAGTTTGGCACAGTTGGCTGTGTGGCGCTCGATAGGGCCGGCAACATCGCAGCAGGTACCTCCACCGGTGGAACGACCAACAAGAAATTCGGTCGCGTGGGAGATGCGCCTATCATCGGAGCGGGAACGTATGCGAACAACAAGACATGTGGAATCTCTTGTACGGGCACGGGCGAATACTTCATCCGCTCAGTCGTTGCGCACGATGTCTCGGCACTGATAGAATACAAAGGCTTGTCGCTGAAAGAAGCGGCAGAGTTCGTCATGATGGACAAGCTGGTCAAGATGGGCGGCGATGGCGGATTGATTGCGATGGACAACAAGGGCAACATCGCTACGCCCTTCAACACGTCGGGGATGTATCGTGGGTACATCGATGTTGCAGGTAAGATGGTGATTCAGATTTACAAGGAGTAAGTCTGCGTTTGACCGATCGTCGAACAACTCTACACACGTCGGGCAAATCTCCTGAGTAACCAAAAATGACCGTCAACCTTAAAGGTGACGGTCATTTTGCGTTCCGGTAGAACGAATCGCTGATTCGATGTGTTCGCAGTAGGGCGTTCAGGCTGATCGCCCGATAGGGGAACTTAGCAGCAGGGCGACGAGACTCGTCGCCTTACATTCGTACCATGTAGAGCGAATCGCTGATTCGCTCATAATGCGGAATGGCATACCCGCCCGCCCCAAAGCCTCAAGGACGGCGGGCAGGTCGCCCTAAATTTTGGACAGCCGCTGTGACGCAATATGTCCCGCTAAAAAATCAGCGGGATGCAAAAAAACGCAATTGCGTCACACCTGCTATGACGTTCATTAATCCCCGAACGGGCTGGTGATTTGGCCGGCGTCCCACCGCTTCAGGTAGTCGTCGGTGACGGCCTTGACGACGCCGCCTAAGAGGATCAATCCAATCAGGTTCGGAATGGCCATCAGAGCATTGCCGATATCGCCTAAGTTCCAGACGATCCGTAAATGCTCGCCCTGAAGCACGGCACCGAAGAAGACGAAGATGCAGAAGATGTAGCGGTACGGCATCGTCGCTCTCACACCCCAGAGGTACTTTGCTCCCTGCTCGCCGTAATACGACCACCCGATCAACGTCGTGTACCCGAACAGGAAACTGCTCATGCTCACGATCCACCCGCCAAAGTCATGACCCAAACCGACGGCGAATGCGGACTTTGTGAGTTCCGTGCTGGTGAGTCCCGTCGTGTGCGGATGCAGGTTGGAGTTTAAGATCACGAACGTCGTCATGCTGCAGACGATGATCGTGTCGATGAAGGTGCCCATCATCGCGACCATCCCCTGTGCGGCCGCCTCGTTGCCTTTCGCGGCAGCGGCCGGAATAGAGCACGAGCCGATGCCGGACTCGTTCGAGAGCGTCCCTCGTGCAACGCCGTAGCGAATCCCCTCCTTCACCGTATGGCCCAAGAAACCGCCGACGATCGCTTCGTTCGTCAACGCCGACTGGAAGACGATGCCGAGGATGTTCGGAATGTTTGCAATGTTCGATAAAATGACGTACATGCCGGCGCCCATATAGAGGGCAATCATGCCGGGAACGAGACTCTCGGCGACCACAGCGATCCTCTTGATGCCGCCGATGATAACAATGCCGGTGAGAATGGCAAGGCCAAGTCCCGTCAGGAAAAAGGGAATACCAAAGTCGCTATTCAACGCGAGAGAGATGGAATTCGACTGCGCCATGTTGCCGCTGCCGAACGTTGCCATAAAAATTACCGCGACGGAGAACCAGAACGCGAGGAATTTTCCCAGGTTCTTATTCTTCAACCCATCGCGTAAGTAGTACATCGCTCCGCCGCTGAAGGTCCCGTCCGCCGTCTTGATTCGAAATTTCAATCCCAACATGCCTTCGGCGTACTTCGTCGCCATGCCGAAGACCGCCGTCATCCACATCCAGAACGGCGCGCCCGGTCCACCGCTGGCGATCGCCGTCGCGACTCCGGCGATGTTTCCATTGCCGACCGTTGCAGCGAGAGCAGTCATGAGTGCCTGGAACGGCGTCACGTCTCCCGTCCGTCCTGCCATATCCGATTTATTCCGGCCCCGCATCATGAACTTGATGGCAAGTCCCAGCCGGCGAATTTGGATGAAACCGGTTTTGTACGACATATACAGTCCGGCAAACGCGAGCAATACGACAACACCCGGCAGGAAGGGCACACCGGGTATTTCCGGCCACCAGATGTTGTCCGCACCCCAGCTGGTGATTTCCAGTAGCTTGTCGAGAAATTCATTCATGCGACTCTCCTCATAAAGTGGACGCTCAGACCGTTACGCGACGCCGCTTACACAATGTTAAACAGATTCAGAAGTACGAGGACAATAATGACGGGACAGACAAATTTGATGAGGATTTGCCAGAGGCTAACATACCAGCCGACGGAAGCCGATGCGCCCAGTTTGACTTCGTCGGAAGCTTTCTGTGTTCCCCAAACCCATCCGACGAACAGACAGATGAACAATCCGCCAATGGTCAGCGAAAGGCTGCCGAAAACGAAGTTCATAATATCCAACATGCCGGTGTTCCCGAGGAAGGAGATGTTGCTGAAGAAATCGACCGTACCTTGCGAGAGGGTGGAAGGTAAGCCAAGCACAAACGTAATCGCAGTGACCACCCACACGGCCTTCTTGCGCGACCATTTCTTTTGGTCCACGAAGAATGCTACAGGAACTTCGAGCAACGAGACCGTCGATGTAAGAGCCGCGATGGCGAGGAGGATGAAGAAGAAGACCCCAACGGCCGCACCTGCGGGCATCTTCTCAAAGATCGTTGGCAGAACGTTGAAGACCAACCCGGGTCCGGCAGCCGGATCCATCCCGGCAGAAAAGAGAGCCGGAAAGGTGACGAGGCCGGCAAGGAACGCAATCAACGTATCTGCAATAGCGACGGAGGTGGCGCTGAACGGAATGCTTTCGCTCTTCGAGAGATAGCTGCCGTAGGTGATCATCGTCCCCATGCCGAGACTGAGCGAGAAGAAAGCTTGTCCCAATGCAGCGAGGACGGTGGAGCCGTGAATCTTGCTGAAATCAGGCTGAAGATAGAATTCGACCCCTTTTCCGGCACCTTCGAGCGAGAGAGAAAAAACCACCAACCCGGCGAGAATAAGAAAGAGGAGCGGCATCAGTATTTTTGACCAGCGCTCAATTCCTTTTTCTACCCCACCCAAAACAACAAATGTGGTGAGGAGAAGGAACGCAGTGAAATAGCCGATCTCTGCCGAAGGGTCTTGAATGAATGCACCAAACGACCCGACGTTATGCATCGCTTCTTTGACAATGTACCCCAGCGTCCATCCAGCGACAACGAGGTAGAACGAAAGAATACAGATTCCCGTGATAACACCAAGATAGCCAACGGCGGGCCAGAGGGGAGAGGATGAGAGCGATTTGAATGCGCCCACCGGGTTCAGCGAGGTACGTCGCCCAAGAGCAATCTCCGCGATGAGGACGGAGACACCGATGAACAACACACAACCAAGATAGACGAGAACAAACGCTGCACCGCCATTTTGACCAACGATATAGGGATACCGCCAGATGTTGCCTAACCCGATTGCCGAACCGGATGCAGCGAGGATGAAACCGAGACGAGAACTCCACGCACCGCGTGAGGGTTGTTCCATAGCAGACCTCTACGTGTTGAAGGGATAAAAACGGAACGGCGCTATAATACCTAAATCGAATCTGAGAAGCAACACAATAGAATGTGGTGGCGACTGAAAGCTACCTGCCCTCTGGATGAGAGGTGAGTAGTTTTGAGGAGGAGGGGCGATGCCGCTTGAGAAGAAAAATTTTCAGGAAAACAACATGGTAGTTCTGCTTCAAGGCAGTTTCCCTTAAGGAATAAAATGTTCTCAACATCCTCATGAGGGTACCCAACGACGAAAAGAGTGTTCTCGTGTCTTTGAGTCTTCGTGGCAAGATGTTGTTCAGCGCTTCTTGCCTGCCATCTCTTCGTACACCGGTTGAATTCCATACTTCCCCGCGGCCCAGAGAGTGAGCAAGGTTGTCATGCCGGCGATCGCACGCTTCTCATCTTCCTCGTGAATGACCAGTCCGTACGTATCTGCCACTAAGTGAAACTGTTGAAGCAATTTTCTCACCTGGCGCGGATTCACACCCCCGTGCCAGTAGGAGAGCTGGTCGACGATCATCTCCTCGTGGCGGCGGAAGAATTCTCCGAGTGAGATGACCTTTTCGCTGAGCGGCGTGCGCGGCTTGCAGAGGTTCAGCAAATCCGCAACGTACAAATCCCATTGGCGTGAGAGCGTTCTGTTTTCCGGCCTGCGCAAGAACTTCGCGCGTGCAAGAGAGAACTTTGCTTTAGTTCGAACCCGGAACTTCGGAACGATCGGATGGAAGTCGTAAATCGTGCGAATAAAGCTCTTATCCAGTTCATCAGGCTCATGGTAGACCCAGATGTTTTTCAGTTGCGGCCAGGTGTGGATGGTAAGAACGGCTTTGTCGGCGCTGTCCAACGAGATAAATCGGCCGCTCTCTTCTTTGACCACGGTAGTCCAGTGTTCCCACTCGCGAATACAGAGCAGCGAGGGAATGCCTCTCCGCAAATAACCGACGAGCTCGCGGCGTGCCTGTTCGGGGTCGTGCCGGCGGAACATCTTCAGCTCGCACCGGTAGTGTTTCGCAGCGCGGCCGAGTTGAATCTCATCCGTCCCATCCCACCAGTGCGTACCGGCTATTCTCGTGATATTCTTCTCGTCCGCGAAAATGCCGAGCGTTACGAGCGCATGCTTCAGCGCAAACGGCCCGCACTGCCATTGATTCGGTTGTGGATAGAGTCCCATGGTGTCTCTGATTTTGAACGCCGAAAAACTACCCAATCTTTGTTCCAATAGCAATACGGCGCCGACTGGTTAACTGGTCAATTGGTTAATTGGTGATCAGGACATCCTAACAAATGAGAGGTTGATTTCCGACCAACCGGTCACCGCTCACGAATCAACAAGTCACGGTTGTCTTCAACTCCAACATTCCTTATCTTGTGCCCGTGAACGACGCCGAGCAGTATCTTCCCTATAGTTGCGCGTGCTGCGGTGAGATGAACGAAGCGTTCGTTGATTTGTCCGCAGGCAAGAAGCAGCAGTTTGTAGAAGATTGCTCCATCTGCTGCCGCCCGAATGTGATCAAGATCGCGGTTGATAATGAATCTGGCGCAGTACGAATTGAATCAGAATACGAAGGGTGAAATTTTAGAGACTCCCGAAGTTTCTAAAACTTCGGGAGTCTTTCCCTTGACTTTTTTCATTGAGATCCCATGTCGACCCCGTTAATGAAACAATACCAGCAGGTGAAAGCGAAGTATCCGGGCACGGTACTGCTCTTTCGCATGGGAGATTTCTACGAGACGTTCGATGAGGATGCAACGATTGCCTCGAAAGTCCTCGGTATTACACTGACGAAGCGCGGAAGCGGTTCGGCTGGAGAGGTTCCCCTCGCCGGTTTTCCATACCATGCACTTGAATCCTATCTCCCCAAGCTTCTCAAAGCCGGATACCGTGTTGCAGTCTGCGAACAGCTGGAAGACCCCAAGTTTGCCAAAGGCATCGTCAAGCGCGATGTGATCGAAGTCGTCACTCCCGGTGTTGCATTTTCCGAAAAAGTTCTTGACCAGAAGCACAACAACTATCTCGCCGCGGTGGCATTACCCTCGGCATTGGCAACGGCGAACGACAGAGTTGGCTTTGCGTTCATCGATGTCTCGACCGGTGAATACAACGTGAGCGAGTTTCCGTTGCGAAATCTTGCGGAGCAGGTCGGCAATCTTCAGCCGTCGGAAATTCTTGTACAGAAGCGTGACCTTGAATCGGTGCAGAATTTGCTGAAGGAGAGATTTGCCGGACTCTATTCGAAGCTCGATGACTGGGTGTTCAATGTAGACTACGGCTACGAGCTGTTGGTCAATCATTTCAAGACGCAATCGCTCAAGGGCTTCGGCGTAGAGGAAATGCGCATCGGCGTCGTTGCTGCCGGCGCGGTGATGAACTATCTGCAGGAGACGCAGAAGGCGAATCTTCTGCACATCAAGAAACTTGTGCCGCACGATATCTTCGACTTCATTGTGCTCGACGAATCGACAAAACGCAACCTTGAAATCTCCTCCTCGCTTGCCGGCCAACCCGGCGGTACGCTCTTTTCAGTCGTCGATCGCACACAAACCCCGATGGGTGGAAGATTACTCAAGAAGTGGATCAATCAGCCGCTCAAGAAGCTCGCGCCCATTCAGGAACGGCTCGATGCAGTGAAAGAACTGGTCGACCAGAAGCCCACGCGCGACAAGATTCGAAACGAGCTGATAAAAATGGGCGATCTCGAGCGACTGATTGCGAAGATTGCGACGGGTCGGGCAAACCCTCGAGAGCTGAACTACCTCCGTGACACGCTGGGTCAAATCCCCGACATCAAATCGTTCCTCGATCGATCGAAGTCAACGTTGCTTGCAGCGTTGCGGGAAGAGCTCAATCCGCTGCCGGAAGTTGTCGCGAACATTCGCACGGCGATCGCGGACGACCCGCCGTTGGCTCTGGTGGATGGGGGAGTGATTCGTGCAGGTTATAACAAGGAGCTTGATGAACTTCGGAACCTTGCTTTCCATGGCAAGGACTGGATTGCGAGACTCCAGCAGCAGGAGCGGCAGCGAACAGCAATTTCCTCGCTGAAAGTCGGATACAACAACGTCTTCGGCTACTATATCGAAATCACCAACGCGCACAAAGACAAGGTTCCTGCCGACTACATCCGCAAGCAGACGCTGACGAATGCCGAGCGGTACATCACACCGGAGTTGAAGGAGTACGAAGAGAAGATCCTTCACGCGGAGGAAAAAACTCTCGAGCTGGAAACACAGCTGTTCAACGAGCTGCGGATGGCCGTCGCCGACCATGCCGCCGCCATTCAACAAAACGCGCAAGCCATTGCAACGGTCGATTGCTTCGTCTCCCTCGCCGCCGTCGCCGTCGAGCACGGCTATGTCTGCCCGGCAGTCGATGATTCGACGAAGATCGAGATCAAGGAAGGCCGGCATCCCGTCATTGAACGTCTGCTTCCTCCAGGTGAGCGCTATACGCCCAACGATACTTTCCTGGACACCGAAAGCGACCAAATCCTGATCATCACCGGGCCGAACATGAGCGGCAAATCCAGTTATCTGCGACAGGTTGGGTTAATTACATTGATGGCGCAGATTGGTAGCTTCGTTCCGGCTTCGGCAGCACGCATCGGAATGGTGGATAAGATTTTCACCCGTGTCGGAGCGAGCGACAATATTGCGTCGGGCGAGAGCACATTCCTGGTCGAAATGCACGAAGCGGCGCATATTGTCAACACCTCGACGAAGCGCAGCCTGATCCTGCTCGATGAAGTCGGCCGCGGCACCAGCACGTTCGATGGCATCAGCATCGCCTGGGCGTTGACGGAGTATCTGCACGAGCGCATCGGAGCAAAAACACTCTTCGCCACGCACTACCACGAACTGAATGAGCTTGCCGAGCTCTATCTCCGCATTAAGAACTACAAAGTCGACGTGCGCGAGTACGGCGACAAGGTGATCTTCCTGCACAAGGTGATGTCGGGGTTTGCCGACCACTCGTACGGTATTCAGGTTGCGCAAATGGCAGGCCTGCCGGAAGAAGTCACCGA
>CAYJSZ010000074.1:4045-11191 GCA_964372545.1 uncultured Ignavibacteriaceae bacterium | reverse complement strand
ACTTTGCAACCTCGACCAGCCCGTGGCCGTAGGCGTTGGCTTTCACCACAGCCATGATCTTGGGGGATTGTCCTACTTTCTTTCGAACCCCCCTTAAATTGAAACGAAGTGCGCCTAAATCGATCTCGGCGACAGTTGGGCGTGTCGGCTTTTGCAACGCTTTTATCGGCTTTTACCTGTCAAAACTGAAGAAAAATTCCGCTTGAATATAACAGTTCATGTTGGGAATGTCAACGAAACTGAGACACTCTAACCGGCATCCGTGGGTTTAAGCGCGTTTAAGGTGCAAAAACTAAATTGTTTTTTCAGGGCTCAATCATCATCTCGGGGCCAGACTCTCCTTTGGCAAATTCTCCGTCTTTAAGGCAATAAACATAATACTCATACTCCCCTTCTCTGGGATCCCCACTCATTGCAAATGATTTAGAATTGACTCCACTCTCAATAAACAGGGGATCTATTCCTAAGGGATTCCTCTTGGGATGAAAGAAGATGACTACATCGGTTCCAACCGGCTTCCATGAAATCTTTTTCCCATTGCCTTTCGCGTCTTTTTTTGAAATCACAAGTGTATCAGCCCTCCAAAAGCCGTTGATAAGCCGAATTTCTGCTTCATACTTTGGTGTACGCATGGCTTTCCTCCTTATGTAAGTTTGGTTTGTTGTTCGGTGGGCATAACGTATGCCGGCGTTATTTGTGTTCGTCGTAGCGTTACTTCTTGACTTCCTTTACCAGTTTCTGATACTCCGGATCGCTGAGCAGTTGCTTCATCGAGGGATCACGAGCGACTTCATCAGGTGAAAAGCCTTGAGCAAACGACTTGCCGAGCCATTGCAAAGCATTCTCTCTTTCACCTATTTGTTCATACACAATACCAACCCGACCGAGAACACGTACATCCCGTGGTGCAACAGATAACGCCTGTTCAGCAAGTCTCTTCGCCTCTTTGGAATTACCGAGCATGCTATAGAAGTCGGCAAGGTCAGAAAGCAGAACACCATCACTTGGATTAACTTTGCGCTGGCCCTCTGCTATCTCAATAGCCTTCTGATAAGTCACTTCAGCCTTTTGCTTTTCCCCTGACCAATAATATGAGGCCGCAAGAGCTCCCCACACACGATAATCGGTGCCTTGCAACTCAAGGGCTTTCGCATACGCTCCAGCTGCCTCCGCATAACGACGTTCATAAAAGCCAAGGACGCCAAGTTGATAAAATCCTTGATAATTCGGTTGGAGTTCAATTGAACGTTGAAAAGAACGGTGTGCTTCTTCCCATCGGTTTAAGTAAAAATAAACCCCGCCGAGATTATTGTGGCCCCGAAAGTTATCCGGTGTCAGCTCCACGACTTTTTCGAATTCAGATGCTGCATCTTTGTAGCGACCTTGTCGGTAATAAAACGCTCCGAGGACGTTATGACCAGCCCAATACGTTGGCTTGAGGTCAATGGCTCTTTTATACGTTGCCTCTGATCTCTCGATATCGGCTAATGCTTGGTACGACATAGCAAGCTGAGCATACGCATCATCCCGTAATGGATCTATCTCAAGGGTACGTCGAAATTCCTGAACTGCTTCCTCATACCGACCCATGGTACGATGAATCATCCCCATCGTTAAATGAACGGGGGCAAGCTGGTCATTCAAGTTCACAGCCTGTGAGGAATATTGAATCGCTTCCTGAATCCATTGACTTTCTTTTGTTCTCTCAAATCGCCGCAAGAATGCTTCTCCAAGGAGTGCATAAGCCAACGCGTATGTCGAATCTTCTTTAATAGCCGTTTGAAGCAATTCAATCGCCCGTAAGATGTTCTCAAGCTTCTCGTACCGCTGTAAATAACCGCGCGCCTGCAGGTAAACATCATAAGCAGTCGAAACCGTTGTGCCGCCAAGCGCAAGAGATTGAATCTTCTGAGGATCTATTTGCACTTCCAACAGCTCCGCGAGTCTGACGACCACTCCATTCTGCAATCTTGAAAGGCTGACCCGTGACTCATCGAGAACAAGCGATCTTACCTGACGCGAAGTGCGCGCTTCTACCAGGTTTAGAGTCACCCTGATTTGCATATTTTCCGCTAACACACTCCCTGTCACAGCCATGGTGACGCCAAAAGCTTTGCGCGCATCGGCAACACTCGAAATATTCTGGCGTTTAACCTCTGTTGCAGCAACAACCCAATATGATTCGCTCGATGGTTGAAGCTGGGTCAGTGTACTGGTCACCGCTTCAACCAGTCCATCACACAATGCCTGATCACGTGGATTTTCAGAAAGGTTCGTAAAGGGAAGAACCACAATATGCTTCTCAGCGGGGACAATCTGTACGCGAAACCATTCTTGGACCGTCGTTCTCACTGCTGCTACCTGCCATGCACCAATTGCCCCAACTACTAACACTGAGGCTGCCGCCAGAACGCGAATCCGCCACTTCCTCGGGATACGTTGCTCTAAAGGCCTTACGAATTCGGGTTTCCTCCCCATGAACTTCAACAAATTTGCGCGAAGCTCTTCAGCACTTTGATATCGAAGCGCCGGTTCCTTCTTCAGAAGCTTGAGTATTATTTCTTCAAGCCAAGAGGGGAGGTCTGATCTCAAAGCAGTGGGTAATGTTGGCTCTATGTTAAGAATCGTGTAAAAGAGAGCTGACTCGTGTTCAGCCGCAAACGGTCTCCTCCCGGTCACCATTTCATACAGCACAACGCCCAAAGAAAATAAATCCGAGTGAAGTTCGACTTTATGTCCTAGAATCTGTTCTGGAGACATATAGGGCGCGGTTCCTGCGGCCGATTTTTGTGTCGTCCCCAAGGTACTGCTCCCGGCTAATTTGGCAATTCCGAAATCGACGATTTTTACTTCACCTCGTTCGGTAATAATGATATTGGCGGGCTTTATATCGCGGTGAACAATCCCTGCTTCGTGTGCGCGCAGCAAGCCGTTCGCGATTTGGAGGGAGATATCAACAGCTTCGTCAATCGGCAGCGGACCGGTCTCGATTTTTTCTTTGAGCGTTTGGCCTGGATAATACGCCATGCAGATAAACGAGCGGCCGTCATTCGTTTCGTCGATCTCGTGAACGATTGCTATGTTGGGATGGTCGAGGGCGGAAGCAGCTTGCGCTTCGTGCATAAAGCGCCTTTTGGCTTCTTCATCGCGAGTTTTATCGGGTGCGAGAAACTTGAGGGCAACGGCACGGTGTAGCTTTGTATCATCGGCTTTGTAGACAACTCCCATTCCGCCTTCACCTAACTTCTCGACGATGCGATAATGAGAAACGGTCTGCCCGATCATACTCAGCTACTCCTTCAAAACGAGAGGAACAATGCTGAGGAGAGAAACAGCAATCAATCTGTAAAGAAGAACAGCTTAAGGTAGTTAACTTGCGTGCTCAAGTCAAGGCTGTAAATGGCTCGTGACTCATAGGAAACAGAAATACTCCGATGACAAATGGTGCAATACGGATTATTTCACGGGGCCTAAGTACTTGTCGAGCCAATCAAGCGATTCTTTAATCAACTGATTTCTTGGGACAAAGTGCCCAGTTTCATAGAGCACATATTTCTTGTGCTCGGGTGGCGTGCCCAAAAGTGTAAAGAAAGGTTTTTGGGAAGTCTCAACGGGGAAGAAGTGATCATATTTCCCATTGAGCATAATGACCGGCATTTTGATGTGCGAGATGAAATTAATTGCATCCACCTCAGGTAACGCACGTTGGAAATTAAGTCCCGCAACATAGAGTACACAGACTTTGAACCGTTGCTCGACTGCGGGCATAATCGCGCCCATCATACCACCCCAGCTCAATCCATAGTAAGCCACCTTTCTCGCTTCAATGTCGGGGCGCGTTTCCAGATAATCAATCGATCGCCCAATATCTTTCCCCCAGGCGACAACATGGTCTTTCCACAGGCTTGTTTCGTTTGGATAATCAGAGTTTAATGCGCTGCCTCTCTCGTACGTGCCTTTGTAAATAGGATACATGACTGCGCGACCACTCTTGACAACAAAGTCTATTGCTTGAAATTCCAAGAAACGACTGGAACGAGTGTAAAGTGAATTAGAACCCGGGAAATACACTACCACTTGATACGGCGGTTTTCCAGTATGGGGAAGAAACAAAAATGCTATCAATCGTTCACCGCCATAGGCAGCATCCATACTGATTTTTTGCATAACCCAATCAGAGGTCGTGTCAGCAGATTCAATCTTTGTGTTCAACGGTGTCCGATCATATCTGTACATTGAGAGGTAGATCCTATAAACAGGATCCGATACCGGCTTTTCTTTCAAAAACTCTCGGTGAGGTAACTCAATTGAAGCAAAAGCAGCTGAGGCATTCTTGTCGGGCTCCAAAACTTTAACACAACGGACCCCATTGGTTGGAGAGCGATCAAATGGTGGTTGGGCATAGAAGTCAGTAAACATGTATGGTTGATCGTTCCATCCACCTCCGAGGATGCACCGTTGATTTCCACTCTGATTAAAGCACCACTCTCGAACATTGCCGGCCATATCGTTGGGCCCAAAGGGACTTATGCCTTGATATTTCCCGACTGAGGCAGGACCTTTATTTTCGAAATTACTCAATGGTATGATGAAAGAACTGAATCTCGTCTCGGCTGCTACATTCCAATGGTAAGTTGTTGGCAAGCTTTTCCCTCTGAACTCAGCGTACGCCGCAGCCTCAAACCAGCTAATCCCACCCACAGGATAATCTCCCTTGCCCTCGGGATACGTTCCTAATTCCCACGTCGCAGGACCCAGTCTGCCAGTGGCATCGAGAAATTCTTTCACCGCTTCTTCCCAGGTCAGTGTCCTTCCATTTTTCATAAACGGTTGCTTCCAGTACTCTTTCTTTTGATATCCCCCTTGATCAACGAATTCTTTGAACTCCTTATTCGTGGCTTCAAACTTATCAATGAGGTATTCTCCTACCTGGACCGAATCGAGGTGATCGAGTCCCGGTATATTTAAGGTATATTTTCCACCAGGCACTCGCACCATCTGCTCTGGTATTGAGCTTGTCGAATCGAGCTTCATCACTCTTTGGTTTACCAATCCAACGAACGCGGCACCATCAAACATGATGAACCCCTCTTTTCGGAGTTTCAACCTCCACAGCCCACGCGGAAGAAACATTGTATCAGTCGGCGTTGAACCCAATGAGATCCAATTTGCTGGGTGGACGCCATACTCAGCAATGAGGATCTCCGCGCCCGGTGGCTCTGTTCTGATTACCCCGCGTGCTACGTACAACGGTCGAAGCTTAACGAAAAACGGGTCGTCGGCAACAACATTTTCAATCTGTCTTGCAAGAAAGTAAGCACTCGCCCATTTGCTCTCACCGACGAGGTGATCGATCGTCGGAAGTACTTCTTCTCGCGCCCAGCGGACCCTTGCATTGCGCTCGACATTCCGATAGGCAAGATACCCTAGGCCGAGAAGTAAGAGAACCACAGGCATTGCAACAACCGGACGCTTGAGATTCCTCATCATCGCTTTGAAGCTGAGGGGACTGATTTCCACAACGGCAGAGGGCTTCAACTTCGACATTTCTTCAAGTATCTGGCTCATTGTCGCGTAGCGCTGCGAGCGATCTTTTTGTAAGCATCGTTCAATGATCTGCTGAAGCTGAGACGGCACATCAGTACGAAGCTGTTCTAATGGCTTCGGGGTCTCGTTTGTAATCGAATACATCATCGCCGACTCGTGCTCGCCACGGAACGGAAGCTCGCCAGTCAATAACTCAAACAGCACCACACCGTACGCCCAGATGTCCGCATGTTCATCAACTTCTTCCCCTCGAACTTGCTCGGGCGACATGTAAGCGACGGTGCCAACAGTGCTTCCCATTCTGGTAAGACCGACAGCGCCCTTGAGCTTCGCCAGACCAAAGTCCATGATCTTGACGAGACCATCCTTTGTTACCATGATGTTCTCGCATTTAATGTCGCGATGTACAATCCCCTTTTCGTGCGCTTTGGCAAGTCCTTGGGCGATCTGAAAGCCATAGTCGATAATCTGATTGACGGAGAGTTGGGTCTTTGCTTCTTTCTCGGCAAGAATTTTGGACTTCAACGACTCTCCTTCAACCAGCTCCATCACGATGAAGTTTTCTTCGCCTTCTTCGTAGAAATCATAAATCGTCAGAATGTTCGGATGGTTGAGCGCAGAGGCCGCCCTGGCTTCCTGAATGAAGCGCGCTTTGTCCTTATCAGAAACAGCAATGTGCTCAGGCAAAAATTTTAGCGCCACATCTCGATTAAGCTTGGTGTCGTGGGCTTTATAGACAACACCCATTCCTCCCTCTCCAAGTTTTTCGATGATTTTATAATGAGAAATGGTTCGACCGATCATAGCATTTCCTCCCTAAAAATAAGTCATTGAGATTCTTCTACACCAGTGTGAGCGAGCAATCTCCTTATTTTTTGCTCAAATCTTTGTAGTTCTCGATTGATCTCACCGCGCAAAGATGTTCTTCACCACAAACCAAACGTTGGCAGGCCGTTCCGCCAATCGCCGCATATACCACGGGAACCAGTACGAACCGTAACTGATGAGCACACGAGTTTTGTAACCTTCTCGTGCTAACCGCAGTTGTTCTTCTCGCTGGATGCCGTAGAGAAGCTGAAACTCAACGGTATTCTTTGGGAGATTCATGCTTACAGCAGTTTCTTGAATTTTGCGGATAAGCGTGCGATCATGCGTTGCAATGCCTGATCTCACTCGGTTTTGTTGAGCGCTTTGGAGTAACCGCTGTGCCAAATCAAAATAGTTCTTATCAACATCTTCTTTACGTTGATACGCGATCTCGTTGGACTCTGCGTACGCCCCCTTCACCAGCCGAATCGCCGCGGGAATCGCCAGTACACTCCCAAGGTCTTTGGCTGTGCGATACAAATACGCCTGGACACATAGCCCAACATTCTGATGTTCCGCGCGAACCCGCTTAAACAGATCGAGTGTGATAGCAACATACGAACTATACTCCATGTCGACCCACACAAAGTTCCCTAGACGTTCTGCATGACGAACGATCGAATCGAGATTTTTAAAACAGACCTCGGGACTCAAATCCAGCCCCAACTGTGTTAGTTTGACGGAGATATGGCAGTCGAGTTTGCGAGCCTGGATTTTGTCGAGCACCTCGCG
>CAYJSZ010000074.1:0-3945 GCA_964372545.1 uncultured Ignavibacteriaceae bacterium | reverse complement strand
TACTCCGGCCAGTTCGCGTAGGCAACCAGAATATCAACGATCGATTGCTCCGACTTCACCAGACCCGCAACTTTGTCGTTCCCTTCGATGACGATATACTCATCGATCGCATGTGCGCGGCTGCCGTGACCCAATCCGCCCGAACATGCGGGCAAATTGAGTGGCGGTCTGGTGTATTGTGCCTCGGGACTTGATCCTGCAGACCGCGGCCATATTGCTGGCTCGATACCGTACTTCTTGTACACCGAGAGGACGGCCTGTACAGCCGACGATTTTACGCTCGTACGCGACCACTCATCTCCTCCGCCCATCTTCATCATCTGGATATCGCTAAATCCATGCTTGTCGAGGTGTTGTCGAATCAGTTTGATTTGCTCATCGATGACCTGATTCGGCACAAGTCGACTGTCGAGTTTTGCCGCGGCTTTCTCGGGCAGAATCGTGGCAGAACCCGGACCCGTGTAACCTCCCCAGATTCCATCGATGTTCAACGTCGTATCAAACGTGAGATGGCGGATCGCTTCCTCCGGCGTCCAGTTGTTCATCCACGCCTTCACATTTTCACGCTCAGACGCGAGTGCTTTGTCTCCAAATTTTTGAATCAGCGTTTTGATGAGTAGCTCCTCTTCTGCAGTCGGCGGCACAATCGCATCATAGTAACCGTCGATGAGAATTTTGTTGCCCGTTTCATCCACCATGCTGTTGAGGGCCTTAACTAAACGCCAGACGGGGCTGTCGAGGATCGCTTTGCGGCTCGAGTGGATGGGCATCTTTTGCGGTCCACGCCCCCAGTTCTTGCCGTGCGCTTCTAACTCCACATACGCGATGCCCTTGTTACCCAGCGACATGCTCACGAATCCATCACGGTTCTGCGACGGCCCCGCACCAAGGTGTGCATTGCATTTTTTCAGACGATTGATATACGGCTCGAGCACCTGATGGAAGTGTGGGCTGCCCTGTTCCTCCTCCCCATCGCACGTAAACATGATGTTCACCGGCAGCTTACCTTCCACTGCGAGGATTGCCTCGCACGCGTTCAAGAACATCCGGTTTGGTCCTTTAGAATTAATTGCACCACGTGCGATAATCACTTGCGGGAACGGGTCCATCTTCACAAGGTTTGCAGCAAGCGGCGGCGACGACCAATCTTTTTCGTTGAACGGCTGCGTGTCATACATCATGTAACGCGAGATGGTCTTCTTTGCTCCAGCATCATAGTAAGCCCATACGCCCGGAAAGCCATCGGTCTTTACAAGCTCAGACTCCTTGCAGCCAATGTCTTTGAACGATTGCTTCATCAGCTCTGCCATCTCCTGAATACCCATCTCCCAGCTACTAACCGACGGCTGCCTGAGGTCGCGCTGAACTTTGGCGATATGTTCTGCCTTATGGTCTTCGATATACTTGTGAATTTTCTTGACGCGCGGGGATTCAAGAATATCTTGAGTGAATCCCCGCGGCTCATCAAGAAAGTTGAAAAAGCTCGGGGCAACGGCAGCCCCAAATGCTGCCTTGCCCGTTAGTTCGATGAATTCTTTGCGGTTGAGATACATAGCATCCTCCTTCTTGAATTTGAAAAAACCATGTTGGGAGGGAGTTCCACTCCAGACCTCAGAGAACGGCCAACCTATTTCGCCGCTTCTCCTCCAGATGCCGCCTGCTTTGCCCGCTCTTGCTTCTGCTTCTCCACCATCTTCGCAACGTCAGCCAACAGTTGCTTGGCGTCGTAGACGATGCCGTCTTTGATCGTGTACTTCACGCCGCCAACGCGCTCGACTTTTCCGGTCTTGTCGTTGAGCTTCACTGCACCCGTTCCGTACAGCACTTTCAGATTCTCAAGAGGGTTTTGGTCGACAATTGCCATATCTGCAAGCAGACCTTCGCGAACAATACCAAACTCCATCGGCTTGCCTGACATCTCGTGGAGTGTCAGCGCTCCATTCATGGTCGCCGATTGAATGACCTCGAGCGGATGGAAGCCTGCCTCTTGCAGCAACTCAAGTTCCGTGACATACCCGAAGCCGTACGTGCTGTAGATGAAGCCCGCGTCAGAACCGGTCGTGACGCGGCCGCCCATCTTTTTGTAATCGTTCACGAGCTTGAACCAGACTTGATAGAAATTCCTCCATGCCACTTCGTCCTCCGTCGTCCAATAGTACCAGTACGAGCCGTGGTTTTCGCGGCTCGGCGTGTAGAAATCCATGAGGGACGGAAGCGTGTACTTGTCGTGCCAATCCGCGTTACGGGAACGCATGACGTCCCGTCCGGCGAGATAAATGGTAAATGTTGGATCGAAGGTCGTGCCTATCTGGAGATGTTCTTTGAGATAGGCGTTCCACTCCGGACTTCCCTGCGGATAGATCTTATCCCACAGCCGTGCGACCTGTCCAAACCGATCTTGTTCGTCGTTGGAATTCTGATCGACAGGCCAGGGTTGAACGACGTAGTCTTTCAACAGCGATTCGAAGTGGCCGTAGAAGTGCGTTACCGTCCGCAATCCAAGGCGGGCAGCTTTGATGGCATTCATCTGCGCGACGCCGTTTTGTCCTAAATGAGCCGTCGAGCCCATCCCATTTTTCTTCGCCTCATCGAGGAGCGCCGCCATTATTTCCGGTCGGTGTGAGCCAAGTTTGAGTCCATCGACGCCATTCTTGGCTGCCCAGCGGACCCATTCACGCGCGGCCTCCGGCGTTCTGACCGGTCCTTTGTCCCAACCGCTTGCGGGGCGTTGATAATTAAAAATGCGGGGCGCAACGATTTCGTTTTTCGCGCTCCGCTCTTTCTCCTTCACAGATAGTTGATTCTGCGCGAGAGGGACACCTCGTACCGTCGTAACTCCGTGAGCCATCCAGAGCTTGTACGCGTATTCTGCTTCCGCATTTTTCGGTGGACCGCCCGCGTGGACGTGCATATCCACAAAGCCAGGGAGGATATACATTCCTGTTGCGTCAATTTCGTAGTCCGCGTTTTCCGGTTTACGCTCTTCTTTCATCGGAAGTCCCGGCGTTCCCGCGCTTTGAATGGACTTGATACGGTTATTCTCGACGACGATATCCACTGGACCCTGCGGCGGTGCACCAGTTCCATCGATGAGCATGGCGCCGCGGATGACCATCGTTTTGAAGGGACCTTTCCCTTCATCGGCGCGTCTGTTGGGCGCGGGAATGAGTCGCTCGCGCTGTTGTTCTTCTTGAGCAAAGAGACCCGTGAGAAACGAGAAGGACACTGCAACACCAACTAGCACCCTGACGACGGTGAGTTGTTTATTCATGGCATATCTCCTTATGTAATTATAGATGAATTGATTCTGTCCATCCAGACTATCAATTATTCTTGTGGAGCAAAGCTTCTTATCGTCTTCCACAGCCTGTCGTTATCTCATTGCCTTGTACCGCTCCCACTGTTTTCTCATTTCATTCATCAACGAGATGAATTGCGGATCCTTTCGCACGTTAATCAAATTGGGGTCTCGTTCGAACTTCGGATAACAGGGGAAGCCACCTTCAGCCGCTTTCCGGAGCCACTCAACCGCTAACGCATTCTTCTGCACCAATGCATACGAAGAGCCGATGTTATAAGCCGCGTGGTGGAAATGCCCTAAGTAGGTTTTTTCTCTTTTTTCAGTCAATTGAATTTTTTTCAACGCTTCGTCGGTTTTCCCCTCCTGCGCGAACAATAACGCCTGAGCACTCAGCACGAATGGATCATCGGGGAGTTCCCTGGAAACCTCCAGGAGTTTCTGTTTCGCTTCTTCCCGTTTGCCAAGATAAGATAGAGTTATCGCTATTTGCGTCGGCACGATCTGTACGCTGAACCCCTCGGGCACTTTCAGGAGCTCTGTCAACGCTTCCTGATATCGGCCCGCATACAGCAAGTTAACGCCGACGCGGCTTTGTGCGAAAGCGGAGGAAGGGTTGATTTGAAGCGCCTTTCGACATTCCTCCA
>CAYJSZ010000073.1:0-11202 GCA_964372545.1 uncultured Ignavibacteriaceae bacterium | reverse complement strand
GCTCGAGCGGGACTCGTTTCCACATGTAGTTACGATATCCAAAACACAACCCTATTTAGTGGAAACGGCACTAGCTGACCGCATCGGCAACGAAGGGCAGAAGACCAAGGTGCCGGCCGCGTTTAAGAGCTTCCACCAACTGTCGCTGGTGCTTTGAGCAGGTGCCGGAAATACGCCGAGGGATAATGCGGCCCTGTTCAGAAATGAAACGTTGCAGCTTTTTCTCGTTCTTGTAATCGATGTAGATTTCTTTGTTATCGCAGAAGCGGCAGGTACGGCGCTTGCGTTGCTGGGCAGCACCACGGGAAAAACTTCCCCGTGGGGGACCGCTCCTCGAAAACCCTCCTCTCGAAGAACCTCCCCTCGAAGAACCACCTCGTGATGACCCAGCTCGTGATCCAGATAGTCGTGGCATACTGTATTCTCCCTTAAAAAAGGTTTGATGAAGAGAAGAATATCCTCTCACTTGTGATGACGTTACGTTGCGTTGTCATCGCCTTTGTCGGTAACCGGCGCGGGAGCAACGGCCGTTGTGGGAACGGGCTCCGGTGTCTCCTTCAACAATTCGGCCGCGGCGATCTTCGCCTTCAATGCTTTCTTGTCAAGAACGATGGTGAGGTAACGTATGATATTTTCCTCCAGCTGATAATGTCGCTCCAACTTGGCAATGGCTTCGCCGGGTGCTGTGAACTCCACAACGACGTAGAAGCCATTGTTCTTTTTCTTAATCGAGTATACGAAACGCTTCCGCCCCCATTTGAAGACGTCACGAATCTCGCCACCGTTCTTCACGATGACTTCCTTGGCTTTCTCGATCACTACATCGATCTGCGGGTCGTCGAGGCCGGCGTTCACGATGAACGTCGTCTCGTAGATGCGTTTGTGTTGCATAGAGGATCTCCCTTTGGACTGTTGTGAATACGGCCCCAGAAGTTAACGTCGGAGACGAATTCTGGAGCAGGGTGTTGTTCGGTTGATTGGTGATTGGGTAAGTGGTTAGAGTTTGAAATGGAATAATTTCTCATCCTCAGTAACTACTCACCGCTCACCGATTGACCGGTTCACCATTTACAGCAATGGTGCGATGACGAGTGATACGATGGACATCAACTTGATCAAGATATTCATAGAAGGACCGGAGGTATCCTTGAACGGATCGCCGACCGTGTCGCCAACGACCGCAGCTTTGTGAGCGTCGGAGCCTTTGCGTTCGCCTTCGACCGCGCCTCTTTCGATGGCTTTTTTCGCGTTGTCCCATGCGCCACCGGCATTAGCCATCATGAGTGCCAGGAGAACGCCCGTGACAGTTGCGCCGGCAAGCATGCCACCGAGTGCCGCGGGACCGAGAACAAACCCAACGACGACCGGCGCTGTTACCGCTGAGATCCCCGGAAGCACCATTTCTTTCAGCGCTCCCTTCGTAGCGATGTCGACACAGCGGGCGGCATCCGGTTTGGCGCCGGCTTTGCCCTCAAGCAGGCCGGGGATTTCGCGGAACTGTCGGCGAATCTCATCTACCATCTTTCCCGCGGCTCGACCAACGGCGGTCATCGTCATCGCGGCAATCAGAAATGGGATGACGCCGCCGATGAACAACCCGATAACTACGTACGGATCGGTGATGATGATTTGAACAGCGGAAAGGCCGTGAGAAATCCTGGTGTGGTCGACTGCCTGAGAGAACGCAGCAAACAGCGCCAGTGCGGTCAACGCGGCTGAGCCAATGGCGAACCCTTTGCCGATAGCCGCGGTTGTATTGCCGAGCGCATCGAGGCTGTCGGTAATCTTTCGCACATCGGGTCCAAGGCCGGACATTTCCGAGATGCCCCCCGCGTTGTCGGCAATCGGCCCGTACGCATCGACCGACATCGTAATGCCGACCGTTGCCAGCATCCCCACTGCTGCAATACCGATGCCATATAAGCCGGCAACCTGATTGGCAACAAAGATCGCAATGCAAATAGCAACAACCGGCAGCGCAGTGGATTCAAGTCCAACGGCAAGGCCCTGGATAATGTTGGTCGCCGCGCCGGTCTTGCTTGCGAGGCCGATGCGTTTGATCGGCGAACCAGAGGTGTAAAACTCCGTAATCAAACCGATCAAGATTCCGCCCACGGTTCCCCAGAAGACCGCCCAGAAGACGTTGTTGCTTACATCATATGTTCTAATGAGCCACCAGCCGCCGAGCAGAAACACGCCCGCGGCGATGAATGTCGAATACCGCAACGCAGTGGCAGGGGAGAGCTGCTTGAGAATTCTCATCGACGCAATGCCGATGAATGAGGCGACAAGGCCGATCGCTGCAAGGACAAGCGGCAATGCCATCAAGATGCCTTTGATCGAGCCATCGGAGACGTCGGGCATTGCCTTAAGCTTTGCCAGGCCCTCCGGCAGCAACGTCGCCCCGATTGCAATCGTCGCGACGATAGAACCAACATACGATTCGAAAATGTCCGCACCCATGCCGGCCACATCGCCCACATTGTCGCCGACGTTGTCTGCGATGACGCCTGGGTTTCGCGGGTCGTCTTCCGGGATACCGGCTTCTAATTTTCCAACAAGGTCGGCACCGACATCAGCAGCTTTGGTGTAGATTCCGCCGCCAACGCGCGCAAACAACGCAATGGAGCTTGCACCCATCGCAAAGCCGTTGATGATACTTGCATGTTCGGGGTTGCCGAAGACGAGGAAGAAGATCCCCACGCCAATCAAGCCCAGGCTTGCGACGCTTACGCCCATGACTGCACCGCCGTCAAAGGCCGTCAACAGAGCTTTATCCTGGCCGAATGTGCGGGCGGCTTCGGCGGTGCGTACGTTTGCTATCGTTGCAGCGCGCATACCGAAGAATCCGGCAAGGACGGAACAGATACTCCCACTGACAAACGCAAGAGCAGTGTTTGCGCTGATGAAATTTGCAAGTAAAGCAGCAACGACAATCACAAAGATCGCCAGCACACCGTATTCACGTCTCAGAAAAGCCATCGCGCCAACCTGAATCTGCGAAGAGATTTCTTTCATCCGGTCCGATCCATCCGGAAGGCGTTTCAGGTTAAAATAGATGAAGAACGCGCCGAGGAGTCCAACTGCTCCAAGCCAGGGAATATTTTGCGTGAGCTGCTCCATGATTCTCCAATTAGGTTGTCTGTTTGGTGTTATACATGTTCATTGCCTGTGCTAGTCCCCCCTGGACGACCATCATGCACGCCTGAGCGGCACGCAGTACCATCCTGTTGACTTCCGAACGCTCTGATGCGGCAAACGGTTCGAGCACATAATCCGACAATAACGATTTATCCTTGGGGATGGACTCAGATGCGATACCGCAGCGAAGTCGCGGGAAAGACTCTGACTGCAGGTGGTAGATGATTGAATACAGCCCGTTGTGCCCGCCATCGCTTCCCTTGGTTCTTAGACGCATCGTTCCAAGTGGAAGCGAGAAATCATCGCAAACAATCAGCAGCCGGTCGAGTGCAATCTTATGCCGCTCTTGAATCTCCATCACCGCCGAGCCGCTGTTGTTCATGTAGGTGAGCGGCTTCGCGAGACCAACTTCATCCCCGTGATATGATCCTAACGCCTCGAGATAATCACCCTTGCCGGGCTTGAAACGAATCTTCAGAGCCGCGGCGAGTGCATCGACAACTTCGAATCCAACATTGTGTCGCGTGCGATCGTACTGACCGCCGGGATTTCCAAGCCCGATGAGAAAGACCATACGAGTCGGATGCTACCGCATCCCGTTCACTTCTTCTCTTTTTCTGAAGGGGCCTTCTCCGCTTCCCCTTCGGCGCCTTCTTCAACCTTCTTGCCCTTTGCGATCACTTCCGGTTCTGCAGGAGCTGCAGCGGCCGCAGCCTCGGCGGTGGGAGCGACTTCAACTTCTTTAATGATGGTCGGCGGCACAACCGCGACGACGGCGCTGTTTTCGCTTTCCAAGATCTTTACGTTCGGGATCGCCAGCTCTTTTACGTGGATCGAACGGTTCATCATGAGATTCGTGACGTCCACTTCGATATGATCCGGAATAAACTTTGGCAAGCACGAGACCCGGACATAGTGGAGGATGTGCTGAAGTATGCCGCCATCCTTCACGCCCTGAGCCGTTCCTATGACGATAACAGGTACTTGGATCGTCACCGCCTCGTCTTCTCTGAGTCCGAAGAGGTCAAAGTGCACCGGTTTGTCGGTTACGGGGTCGAATTGCACTTCCCGCAGGATACAGGTGCGCGTTGAGCCGTCATCGAGCGTCAGGTTGATGACGTGCGTAGCCGACGTTTTGATCAGCGGGCGAAGGGCCAATTCCGGAAGAGCGACCGGGATATTTGCTTGTCCATGGGCGTAGTAGATGCCGGGGACTTTGCCCTGCAATCGTACCCGTTTTGTACGTTTGCCGAGATCTTTGCGAATCTCGGCCATGAGTGTTAATTCAGACATTGTTTCCTCTTCATTGTTATATTCGATCCTTATCTACGTCAAAGAGTGAGCTAATAGACTCGTGGTTATGAGTTCGAATAATTGCCTCTGCAAACAATTTCGCGACCGACCGCAACTCGATTTTCGGCGATAGTTCCCGGAGCGGGATGGTGTCCGTAACCATCAAACTCGTAACCGCCGAGCCGTTGATGCGCTCGACCGCCTTTCCGGACAGAATCGGATGCGTGCACGCCCCGTAGATTTCCTTCGCGCCATTGTCCCGGAGTGCAGTTACGGCATTGACAAATGTGCCGGCTGTGTCGATCAAGTCGTCAACGATGAGGACGTTCTTTCCTTTGATATTACCGATGACGTTGAGTACTTCGGCTTCGTTCGCTTTGGGTCGCCGCTTGTCAATCAGGATCAAATCAGCGTCAAGCCGTTTGGCGAAGGATCGGGCCATTTTTATGCCGCCGACATCGGGCGAAGCGACTGCCAGGTTCGGTATGTTTTTGTTCCGAAAATATTCGATGAAGACGGCAGACGAATACAGGTGGTCGAGCGGAAGATCAAAGAACCCTTGAATCTGCGGCGCGTGCAGGTCCATCGTGATGACCCGATCTGCACCGGCTTCCGTCAACAAATTTGCCACAAGTTTCGCCGAGATAGAAACACGCGGCTGGTCTTTGCGGTCCTGTCGAGCATAACCGAAATACGGAATCACCGCTGTGACGCGCCGGGCAGAGGCACGTTTCGCCGCATCAATGAGAATCAGCAACTCCAACAGGTTATCCGCCGGCGGTTGAGTCGACTGGGCGATGAAGACATCGTCGCCGCGTATGTTGTCGGCGTACTTGACCCAGATTTCACCGTCGCTGAAATTCCTGATCTCGACATGGCCCAACTCGAATTGACCTTCCGCAGCGATCTTGTCGGCGAGGGGTCGGTTACCTCTTCCTGAAAAGAATTTCAAGTCGCTCATGCAAAGTTAGGCATGTGATGGGTGTTCGCGAACTATTCTACTGGGGTGCCAGCTTGTCCCGATCTTTCACGCTTTTTGTGTCCCGCTGTTTTCGAGCGGGATTCGTCGGAGGATTCGAACCTCCGAGTGTCCCGCCAAGGCGGGATGCCTTATCCCGATGCTGTTTTCCAGCATCGGCACTACGCCCCAGATTCTTCGCTGGGGTGCCAGGATTCGAACCTGGGAATGGCGGCTCCAAAGGCCGCTGCCTTACCACTTGGCTACACCCCAATTTTGTTGCTCCAACCTGGGAATCTTCCGCCAAGGCAGGAAGCCTTATCCTCCCGACAAGTCGGGATCGGGACTACACCCCACTGAGTTCTCGTGAAGAGGTCAAACGTGCTGGAACGCCCAAAAAATAAAGCCCAACTCGACGAAGTTGGGCTAAAAATATAGAAAAAAAATGTCGCTAAGTCAATGAGTTTTTAGCAGTTTCATCAATCCATTCACTCTGGCTGAGGCAAGAAAAGAACAACGTTGAGCAAGATTTTTTGGAGACCCGTCCAAAACATGCGAAAGGTTACCGATTCGGTTATGAGAACGACGCGGCCACGACCGTTCCGGAATTCCATGATGAATGCAGCATCGGCTACCTTTTTGGATTTTGTCTTTGCGGCATAACCGCTGACTTCGGTTGAGTCGGTTGTGAAACGACCGACATTCAATGCTCCTTCCGGGAGAAGAATCGGCGTTGAGCTTCTTTTCATGATGTACAATTCTCTCTCGTACCCAAAGCCGATAGGGTGAGTGGTATCGATCAGCGCTTTGAAGATCGCACCGGGGATCGTTTCCAAGCGCGAACGTTCCTCCCGCTCGAAGAGCGTCTCGCGTTTCTGTGCCTCCTTCTGCGCTTTCTCTTCATCCTTTTCTTCTTTTGTCTTGTCATCATCCTTCTTCTCCGATTCCTGGATCGCCGCAGTGATTCCCGATCTATTCTTGGTCAGGAACAACGCACCGCCTTCGATACCGACAAGGACTCCGCCGTTCTGAACCCATTGTCGGAGTTTCGCGACTCTTGCGCTATCAAGAACAGGACGGTAGTCGCCACCGTCAGGAATAATAAGGACATCGTACTTGAAGAGATTGACGTCGTTCAGTTCGCGACCGCGAATACCGGCGAAGGGAATGTCATACTCGCGGTCAAAAAGATACCACAGCTCTCCATACGAGCTGGAACTAGCTGGAGAGTCAGTCACAACGGCAATGGAGGGCTTCTTCATCGTCCGGACGTAGTTGGAGCCAAGATTGATACCTTTGTCGGTCAGCCCGGAGTTGACGGAGTACACGTCGACGCCGAAGATCGAAGCAAGCTGGGAGACGTCAGCGTGGACCGATTCACCCTGCGGTCCGACGAGGACTATCACCGTACCTGCGCGGAAATTTCTCCCCGCAGTTTGAAATGGACGTGTGGCGTATTGCAATGAGTACCCTTTTTCGAGTAGTCTCCAAACCATCTTTACTGCATCGTTCCGCTCCCACGGAATCAGATAGGCGAAGCTTGCCGTTCCGCCAACGATGGTCCCGGTTGGTGTCATGAGCTCTGTAACCATTCTGGCTGAGGCCGGAAGGGAGGATGTGGATGTGTAGGCTTCTAATCCATACGCAACTGGAAGAGACCATGCGGAGAGATCGTAGAAAAAAGTATCCGGAAGTGCGGTTTTCGGCTCCAGCAGCGCCTTGACGAGTCTGCTTTGCGGTTGCTGTGTTGAGACGAAATATGTCCCCTTTGGGAAGGGAACTCTCGCAGGCTTATTTGTGAAGTACCGCTGCGCGTCAAGCTGAACAGTTTCGTGCAATCGGTGTACTTCCATGCCCTGATTCAGGAGAGTCTTTACAAGCCGAGCTGCGCGGTTGGGATCAGTTCCTTCTTTGATAAGAAATCCCTTCACTTGAGAGATGTTTTTCAAACCAGATTCCCAATAGCTATAGAAATCCTGCAAACGCTCTTTCCTGTGCTTCACTGTTGTTTCTAACGTGGCGATGCCAGTTGTAAAGTGATTGAGCGCCCGCCGTCGCAGCGTAAGAATCTCACCGTTTGGTTTTCGTACAGCAAAACTCCCCCGAGAACCACCTGCTTGTTCATACGTCATTCCCACAGCGCCGTTGAATGTCGGCCACGAATCGCCGTAGGCTGGGTAATACAGATCAAAGGACTCTGCCGTGTAGTAGGGCTGTCCGATTTTGTCGAACGCTTCCGCGTTTCCTTTCCCGTAAATCATACCCCACTTTTTCACTTCAGGCGGATACTCAACGTGAATCGGCGCCGCAGCGGGGAAGAAGAAGTACGTGCTCGTGTGCCCCATTTCATGAAAGTCCACGTGCACGTGCGGCATCCATTCGCGATACATCGGAATTCGGCCCTGCGTCTCCTTCTGCGTCTGCCACGCCCAGTCGCGGTTGAGGTCGAAGTAATAGTGATTCGTCCGACCGCCCGGCCATGGCTCGCTGTGCTCGATGGCGTCGGGGTTGGTGCTGGGCTTTGAACCGAGCGTGGAATTCACCCACTGCACGTAGCGCTCGCGGCCATCGGGGTTGACTGAGGGGTCGATGAGCACGATTAGGTTGTCGAGAACATTTTGCGTCCGTTGATCAGTACCTGCGCAGAGCTGGTAGGCCGTGAGCATTGCCGCTTCCGGTGAGCAGGCTTCGTTCCCATGAACGCCGTAGGAGAGCCACACAATGCCGGGCAGCGTATTGATAATCTGCTCAGCCTCGGCTCGTGACTTGAAGTTGCGCGGGTCGGTCAGCTTTCTGTTGTTGGCTTTGATTTCTTCGAGTCGGGCGAGATTCTTCGGGTCACTGATAATGAGGAGTTGCAGAGGACGAAGCTCGTTCGTCTCGCCGTAGTACACGCGCTTCACACGCTCGGAAGATGTAACGAGTTTGTCGATGTACTTTTCGAGGTTGCGATAGTCGGTGAAGCGGTCGCCGATCTCGTAGCCGAGGACAGATTTCGGCGTCGGGATGGCAGGATCATACGTGCTGCCCGGCAGGAGTTCGGGAGTTTGCTGTGCGAGTGCCGCTGAGACAGCGAATGCAAGAACGCAGAGTCGCTTCATCGTTCCTCCATGAATAATGTGCGGTGTAAATTAGGGGAAATTGATTCAGAAGCAAGAAAGGGACAGTAAGGATTAGCCGGTCCGGATTTTATTATTTTCAATTGTTGCCATCGACTAAAGTCGACGGCTTGATCCAACCAAATCTCACGTAAGCGGGATTTTTCTTAATTAGCCGCCCGATGGATCGGATGGCGAGGTAAGCGATTTGATTATGGTGGAAGGATTCAGTATTATTGCAGCGACCTTTTCACTCCGGAGAAAACGTATGCACACAACTCAAAACGTAACGTTTCCAAGACCATTCAGTTTGGCTTCAGGGACTTCACTCGCCCAAACATTCTGGATCTCAACCTTTGCATTGCTTACCGCGGTCGGTGCGCAAATAGAAATTCCCCACCAGCCCGTGCCGTACACGTTCCAGACATTCTTCGTTCTGCTGGCGGGTGCGCTGTTAGGTCCACGGAACGGATTCATCAGTATGGCGATGTATCTGTCGCTTGGTGCGCTTGGGTTGCCGGTCTTTTCCGGCTCGGCGTTTGGGTTGGCGAGAATCCTCGGCCCAACCGGCGGTTACCTGATCGCATTTCCCGTCGCCGGGTTCGTCGTCGGGTATCTCGTTTCCAAACAAGCGCATATTGCATGGACGTTCATGTCGATGTTCGTCGGATTGCTCATCATCTTTTCTCTTGGAACGATACAGCTGAACCTGGTGTACTTCAACAACTGGGGTGCGGCGTTGCAAGCGGGATTCTTGATCTTCTCGGGGTGGGACGTGTTGAAGCTTCTGGCTGCGACAACGATTTACCATCAGTTAGCAAACAGAATATGAAAGTAAGTTGTTCGCTCTTTTGAACCAGCGTGCCCGGGTCATGAGTCCGGGCACATCTGTGTTGGAGGAACTGAAGGAATAAACAATGGCGGACGAACCGATTGACGAGGGGTTCACCGACGAAGAAAACGATGAACCCTGGGACGAGTTCAAGTGGGAAGAGTCGTTCAAGGAGTCGGATACCCGCGCGGATAAGTTTGGCAAGCTGACGGAGAAGTATCAGGATAACCCCGACGCTGAAAACCTCATTGCGAAAGAGATGGGTTGGGATTGGATTGTTGAGGGGTTGGAGGCAAAGGAACGCGGGGAGTTGCGAGAGGAAGATGACGAATTCAGCGAAGATGAGGATGACGAAGGAGAGGAATGGAAGGAGGCGGCAGGGATTCGAAGCGATGAAGAGCATGAGCGTGAATATCCGGCTGTGTATCATCGTGCCAGGAAGTTGGCCTACGCAGCGATAGATTTCGTAAGACAGATTGAAGGGAAATACTCCGGTGAAACGTGTATCGGAAAATTTGTTGAAGGGGCGACCGTGCCCGCAACGAAAATCGCCGGGTCGCAAGCGTTCATGGACGATGTTACAATGATGGGTGGAGCGATCGCGAACTGCAAGCGCGGACTTGCAGCGGCAAACCAATGCTTGCAAGCACTTCAGGAAATGAGGGACAAGCAAATCATCGATCAGGCAGGATATGTAGAGCTCTACAAGCAAGCAAAGACGGTACGGGATGAGCTTGCCATTCACATCACCGAAATCAGGGAAAAGTTCCAGCGTGGGATTCCGTGACTGTGCGGAACGAGCAGCAGTGTGAAGGTGGAGTTTTTCGCAAAGCCGCTTCTTACGAAGCGGCTTTCTTATTGCTGATCGATTCGAGAAGCTGCTTGATGCGTGTTTCCAACGAGGCAACCGTTTTTCGAAATGCCGCTCTTCGGTCCTCTTGACTTCCCGGGGCAAAGCTCGGGTCGGCCGTGCTCCAATGAAGCTGGTTCTTCGCTCCGGGAAAGAACGGGCATTCCTGGTACGCGTCGTCGCACACGGTAATCACGTAATCGAAGGGTTGTCCCTCATACCGATCCATCGACTTCGACCGCTGGTTGCCGATGTCGATGCCGCGTTCTTTCATCGCTTCGATCGCTAACGGATGCACCATGCCGGCGGGGTGTGTTCCGGCGCTGTGCACTTCAAGCTTTTTGCCACCCAGATGTCGAAATAATCCCTCGGCAATTTGACTGCGGGCAGAATTACCGGTACAAAGAATCAGAACGCGAGTCATAGGCTTGCTCAATACGACTGGTGATAATCGAATATGGCTTTCTATCTGCAAAGTCGCAAGCGAAGGACTTGGGCATACTAATCGCTAGTTTAGAATCAACGCATTGATTTTCAGTCCCGATCTGCTTACCATACTCCGTCTCGTTGCTTTTTTCTCACTCATAAAGGATGTGGGATGCGGCGACTTTCCTTCCGTACCATAGCCTATCTCTTTATCGATTTTTTTCTTCTTCTCGTCTGCTTTGTGCATGTTCCGTCCATCATGAATCGAGCAACGGTCCCTTTTGAGGAAGATGATGATAACGGCGGCGTCATTGTAAGCTCTCTCTCCACTGTGAGCGCCGCAGGAGCGTTACAACCGGGTGATCGAATTTTGAAGTAGGAACACGAGTCCGTCCCATTTCCGCAGGCGATAGAGTTCCTTGCCGACGCAAGCGTGGCCGATCAACAAGTTGATCTTACCATTCAGCGTGGGCAGGAAATCCTTCATGCGAACATACGATTGATCCCCTACTATCCATCTATTCGGTTTGTGCTGATTACAATGTTTGTTGGTGTCGTAATCTGGATGTTTGGAGTATTTGTCCTTGTGAGTCGGCAAGGAGAA
>CAYJSZ010000072.1:0-11538 GCA_964372545.1 uncultured Ignavibacteriaceae bacterium | reverse complement strand
CTATTCTCGATGCTAATCTATCAGAAAGGAGAAGCACTGTGAGTCATGTAGCCACTGCAGAGCATGGAGTCCATGCGGTTGGGCATCATGAGGAGGAATTAAGTTTCTGGCGGAAATATGTTTTCGCCGTAGACCATAAAGTCATCGGCCTGCAGTATATGTTTACTGCTCTGATTTTTCTCTTCATCGGATTTATGCTGATGATGCTTATGCGCTGGCAACTGGCATATCCTGGCAAGCCGCTTCCTGCACTTCCCTTTATTGGAGTTCCTGCGTTCATCGGAGTTGTTCTCTTGTTTATCAGCGGGTTCAAGAGATATCTTATTGTTTTAGTCGGTGTGTTGTTCCTGGGCATCGCCGGACTGGTCTGGTACCTGACGTCCGATGAGAATCTCATGCCGGGAGGAATCATGCTGCCAGAGTTTTATAACTCATTTGGCGCCATGCACGGAACGATCATGGTCTTCCTCGGTGTAGTGCCGCTCGCTGTAGGGGCGTTCGGGAACTATGTCGTGCCCTTGCAGATCGGAGCGCCGGATATGGCATTTCCGAAATTGAACGCAGCAAGCTACTGGAGTTACTATATCGGTGGCGTCGTGATGTTGGTCAGTTTCTTCGTCCCCGGTGGTGCTGCAAACTCCGGCTGGACGTCCTATCCGCCACTCTCCGATATTGCGACGGCAGGTCAGACGTATTGGTTGTTCGGCATGGTCGCGCTCATTACTTCTTCGCTCCTCGGATCAGTAAACTTCATTACAACGATCATACAACTCCGCGCAAATGGATTGACTTTTTTCAGGCTCCCGTTCTTTGTCTGGGCACAGTTCGTGACTTCGTTCTTGCTTCTTCTCGCATTTCCTCCTTTGGAAGCGGCCGGTGTCATGCAGCTCATGGATCGGCTTGCGGGGACAAGCTTTTTCTTGCCGAGCGGCCTGGTCGTCAGTGGTCAGATCGTACAGAACAGCGGGGGTGGCAGCCCGCTCTTGTGGCAACACCTCTTCTGGTTCCTTGCGCACCCAGAGGTATACGTTCTTATTCTCCCCGCAATGGGGATTGTTGCCGAGATCATTGCCAACAACACGCGCAAGCCACTCTGGGGCTATAAAGCGATGGTCTATTCCGTGGTCTTCCTCGGCTTCATGTCCTTTATTGTGTGGGCGCATCATATGTTCATGACCGGAATGGGAACCACTATTAGTGCTTTTTTCCAGACCACCACAATGATTATTTCTATACCCTCCGTTGTCATCCTCACTTCCTTGTTCCTGTCGCTCTGGGGCGGCTCGATCCGATTCAATACGCCGATGCTCTTTGCTCTTGCGTTTCTGCCCATGTTCGGTATCGGTGGCCTAACAGGACTTCCACTCGGACTGGCTCCAACCGATATTCATTTGCATGATACGTATTATGTCATCGGGCACTTTCATTACGTTGTCGCGCCAGGGACGATCTTTGCTCTGTTCGCCGGACTGTATCACTGGTATCCCAAAGTTACCGGGCGGATGATGAATGAGACGTTAGGGAAGATCCATTTTTGGGGTTCGTTTATCTGCATGAACTTTATTTTCATGCCGATGTTCATACAGGGCTTGGCGGGCGTCTCGCGGCGTCTGTATGACGGCGGCGAGCAGTATGCGCACGCGCAAGGTGTTTTGCACTTGAACGAGGTCACATCGGTTGCTGCATGGGTGATGGCGATCTTTCAGCTGTTCTTCATCTTCAATTTTTTTTGGAGCCTGCGAAAGGGGAAACAGGTCGAGAACGACAACCCCTGGCATGCAACAACGCTGGAGTGGGCGACACCGACACCTCCACCGCACGGTAACTTTGCGAAGGTTCCCGAAGTGTATCGAGGACCATACGAATACAGCGTTCCAGGTAACGGTCGAGATTTCATTCCCCAACATGAACCAGAAAAGGTGTAAGACATCATTATGCAAATTCCCTACACAATAACTGCTAGACCCGACACTGGTCTCTATAACGCTAAGCTCGGTGTGTGGCTATTCCTTGCATCGGAGGTCATGCTGTTCGGAGCACTTTTCTCAAGCTATATTTTGCTACGAGTCTCCGCACCTACATGGCCTCACGGCTACAATCTCTTGAATGTACCGTTAGCGCTTTTAAACACGGTTGTGCTCATCAGCTCCAGCGTAACAATGGTCATGTCCTGGGCTTCACTGATGATGAAGGATTTCAAGAAGTATAAGCGCTACATGGGGCTGACGATACTCTGTGCGTTGATCTTCCTCGTTGTCAAGGGGTTTGAGTACGGGTCGAAGTTTTCGCATGAGATTTTGCCGAGCACGGACGCATTCTATGCAATATACTTTACGCTGACCGGCCTGCATGGTCTGCACGTGATAGGGGGGATTGTCGTCAACACGTATTTTTGGGGTCCGGGCAGTAAGATGTGGAAAACCGAACCGGCGCGATTTACGAACCGTGTGGAAGTTGCTGGGTTGTACTGGCACTTTGTCGATCTCGTTTGGATTTTCCTGTTTCCCGTCTTGTATCTCTTATAGGAGGGTCAATGCACGAACCGAGTGTTGAAGAGATTAAGAAACACGTTCGAACCTACATAACGGTTTTTGTCGCACTGATGGCTCTGACAATGGTTACCGTGGCTGTCTCCTACTTGCACCTCGATGTGAAGTGGGCCATCGCCGTTGCGCTGCTTATTGCAACGATCAAGGGATCGCTGGTGGCAGGCTATTTTATGCATCTCATCTCAGAGAAGAAGCTGATCTACCTCACTCTGCTACTTGCATTTGTTTTCTTTGTCGTTCTGATGGTTCTTCCAACATCTGGCTATAGTGATCGGGTGGTATAAAATGTCATTAAAGGCGTTTCATATCGTTTTTATTGCTGTTTCGGTCCTTCTCTGTTTCGGGTTTGGCATTTGGCTTTTCTTGCCGAATGCGACTGAATCGACGGCGGTGTCCATTCTTGGGGGGATACTTTCCTGTCTTGTGGGAATGGGTCTGATTCTTTACGGGAGACGGTTCCTTCGTAAGTTTAAGCATGTGAGCTATTTATGATTCGGAACGTAGTTCGGATGAGCTGTAAGCCGCGGAAAGAAATGATGGCGGCACTAGCTTTGTGTTTTCTATTCGTGCAAGGCGCAGTCGCGTGTCCAGTCTGCTATGCAGACCCTAATTCCCAAACATCAAACGCGTTGTCGTACGCCATTGTGGCATTGTTGGGAATAACTGGAAGCGTTCTGGGAGGCTTTGTTGGACTCTTCTTGTACCTACGGAAACGAGCACAGAAGATGACGTTGAACGGTACGATGGATTTTCCCAGCATGAATTAGACCAGCATGAATTAGAAAGGAGTATCTTTGTACATGAAGCAACTTCTCGGATTGCCTATCGACGCTTCTGCGCATGGACCAGAGCTGGACAGTCTGACTGAATTGATACACTGGCTGATGCTCGTCTTGTTTGTTGGATGGGGGTTGTATTTCCTGTACGTGCTATTTCGCTTTCGTGAGTCGAAGAATCCGGCGGCAAATTACCATGGTACGAAGAGTAGAATTTCGACTTATGCAGAGGTTGGCGTTGCTATTTTTGAAGTGATCTTAATTGTTGGGTTTGCTGTACCGTTGTGGTCGCAGCGGGTTGCGCAGTTTCCTTCTGAGAAGGAGTCAACAGTTATCCGTGTAGTCGCAGAACAATTCGCTTGGAATGCACACTATGCCGGCGCGGATGGAATTTTTGGCCGAACTGACATCAACCTTGTCTCCGCTGAGAATCCCTTGGGAATTGACCGTGAGGATCCGAACGGCAAGGACGACATTGCGACCGTGAATAATCTGAATTTTCCCGTGGGGAAGCCCGTCATTATTTATTTGAGTTCGAAGGATGTCATTCATAGTCTGAATCTGCCTCTCTTCCGCGTCAAGCAAGACGCTATTCCAGGAGAGAGAATTCCTGTTTGGTTCATACCGGTGAAAACAACGAAAGAAATTCAAGATGAGATGGTGGGGGAAATGGCGACAAGAGAAGCGGTCAAATCCAACAACATTGCCGTGATGGATGAGTATAAAAGCAAGACAGATTCAATTCTTGCGAAAAAAGGCGACTTGTTAACTGAAGAGCTAATGACGGCGTTACGTGAATCGGGGGTTCAGCGGATCAAGGTATCGCAGGATATTCCGACAGAAATTGCATGTGCGCAGTTGTGCGGCTTAGGACATTTTCGGATGCGTGGGTCCATACGGTCTATGACACATGAAGAGTTCGACAAATGGCTTCTGGAGGAGGCGTCGTATCTTCAACAGTAGATAGCTGAGCGAAGGTTAGTCTTGACGCCTTTTATCCAGTCATGTAGAAAATGGGTGAAAGGCAGATTTTTTTGAAAAGGGATTCTTGTTCAATGTATAACAAGGCACTTCATTGGTTTGCCGTTTTTACGGCTCTGTGCACCTTCTTCCTAATTATTGCCGGGGGGTTGGTTACCAGTACTGGATCTGGACTGGCTGTCCCCGATTGGCCTTTGTCATACGGCAAGCTGATGCCGCCGATGGTCGGCGGGATCTTTTATGAGCATGGACACCGCCTGATTGCGAGTTTTGTCGGAGTTCTGACGGTCATCCTTGCCATTTGGATATGGAGAAAAGAGGGACGAAAATGGGTGCGCGTGTTAGGTTTCGTAGCTATAGCCGCAGTTCTTTTGCAGGGAGCACTTGGAGGTCTTACTGTCCTTTTGATGCTCCCAACTGCAGTCTCTGTCTCTCACGCAACTTTAGCACAAACATTCTTCTGCATCGTCTCTGGAATAGCACTTTTTACATCTAAGTGGTGGTTAGATTTGGAGAATCTTTATCCTAAAGTATACATAGATCAAGGATCGTTAATTCTCTGTATCTCAATAAGCTTCATCATTTATCTACAATTGATTCTTGGTGCTATCATGCGTCACACAGGGTCGGGGCTTGCGGTTCCCGACTTTCCTCTTGCATACGGTCAGGTGCTGCCCTCGTTGTCACCCGGATCACTGGAGACGTATAACAAGTTGCTCATTTATGACGATATCCGGCTTGCTGCAGATGGTCCGATTACTTCAACCCAGATCAGCATCCATATGCTTCACCGATGGGGGGCAGTAGTTGTCTTCCTCGGCGTTATTTCGATGGCTTTTCGTTTGTGGAGACAAGGCTCCGCCATGCTTCGCTCTCTTTCAACGATACTTCTCATCATAGTTCTAACTCAAGTCTCACTTGGTGTGTGGACAGTATTTTCACGAAAGGCCATTGAAATAGTGACTGCCCACGTAGCTGTCGGTGCGCTTTTGTTGGTTTGTTCAGTGCTTATAACGCTCTGCATAGCAAGGATGTCGGGAAGCTTCATTGATCATTCCCCGGCTGTTCCGTCACCTAAAGGAGTTTTTGCGTGAAAACGAGGGCTGAGGTATTCTCAGGAATGTCTGCTGTAAGTTCTGTTCGCTTTGTCGATTATATCGGTCTCATGAAGCCAGAACTTACGAGTCTCTCTGTCCTTACGACTCTTTGCGGCTTTTATTTGGCTAGCGTTGGTACGTTCGACCTCTTTCTTTTTGGTGTGACTGCCTTGGGGACTACGCTTGTCGGAGGCGGTTTGGGAGCACTGAACCAATACATCGAACGTCATTACGATGCCATGATGAAGCGGACGGAACGAAGACCTCTTCCATCAGCGAGGATGTTGCCCGAGCAAGCGTTTTGGTTCGGTTCGATTGCTCTTCTTTCAGGCGCCATAGTATTGTTTGCAGCGGTCAATCTGCTTACTGGAATACTCGCGTTGATTACTAGTGGAACGTATTTGTTCCTCTATACTCCTCTTAAACGTGTTACAAGTTGGTCGACCTTTGTGGGTGGAATCCCCGGAGCGTTGCCACCTATGATGGGCTGGGCTGCAGCCCGCGGCGAACTTTCGTCTGGCGCTTGGGTTCTATTTGCCATATTATTTTTCTGGCAGTTGCCTCACTTTTACGCTCTTGCGTGGATGTATCGCAAAGATTATGCTCGGGCAGGTTTCAGAATGCTCACGGTGAACGATGAAGATGCTTCTCAAACCAGCAAACATATCGTCTGGTGCTGCCTGGCGCTGCTTCCAGCCAGCCTAACACTGACTATTATCGGTATCACTGGCTGGAAATACTCTTTCTTCGCCATCTTATTGGGTGCGATGTTCTTGCTTTACGCTCTTTTCTTTCTTCATTTTTCTGGCGTCTCGAAAAACTACTCCGCCGCTAAAGTGAATCTCTATTCGCGGCAACTGTTCTTTGCTTCTCTGTTGTATCTTCCGGCACTCATGATTTTCATGGTCGTGGATAAGTTGTAGCACACCCCATCTTTCTCTGCCCGCAAAAATGTTTTCGTTTTCAGATCTTCCTCTTCTCAACGCCCTACTCAATTCGACAAGCGCAGTTCTGCTTGTTCTCGGCCATCGTCAGATGAGAAAAGGCAATATTCAGGCACATAAAAAGTTCATGATTGCCGTATTTATCGTCTCAGCCCTATTCTTGATTTCATACCTTGTCTATCACTACACGCACGGCTCGCAAAGGTTTCAGGGAGGGGGGCCGATCCGTCTCATCTATTTTACAATTCTTATTTCTCACACCGTCTGTGCGGCCGCTATCGTACCCCTTGCCATTCTAACTCTCAGGAGGGGATTGAAACGAGACGACGAAAAACATGTGCGGATTGCAAAATGGACTTACCCGATCTGGCTGTATGTCTCAATAACTGGCGTGATAATCTATCTCATGTTGTACAAGCTATATCCTTCAGGTGCTAGTTGATGCAAGCAACCTCGTAGCCTTGCTAGTGCCACTTCTAAAAATAAAAGTTGTATTCAAAAAGGCATCCCGCTCGTTGCTCGAGCGGGACTCGTTTCCACATGTAGTTACGATATCCAAAACAGGACCCTATTTAGTGGAAACGGCACTAGGTTTTCATGGAGAGCAGGACCTGTCGCATTAAGAACGTAAAGCTCTTTCTCACCCTATTTGCTGTTTCCGTGACCTCTTGATGTGAGAGTTTTTCACCGGTGATTCCTGTTGCAAGGTTTGAGATCAGCGATATTCCGGCCACACGTAGCCCGAGATGTCGTGCAGTTACAATCTCTGGCACTGTGGACATTCCCACTGCATCCGCGCCAATTCTCCGGAGCATCTCGACTTCAGCGGCTGTTTCGTACGTCGGACCTTTTAACCAACAGTAGGTCCCTTCCTGGAGTTCTAATCTGTGTTTGGAAGCAGCCTGTCGAAAGAGTTGGAGGAGTCGATGATCAAAGAGTTCGCCCGCACCTTGGCACGCTTTCAATGGCCAATCAAGTATTCCAGCATCCTTCCTTGAATTTAGCCTAAATGTTAATTTCAAATACGTTAGCGCTAAAATGTCTCGAATCAACATCAACTGTCCTGCCTTGAAACTGCGGTTGATTCCGCCCGCCGCATTCGTCACCAGAAGAACCTTTGCACCCAGTTGTGATGCGACATAGACGGGGAAAACGACGAGTGGCAGGGAACTCGTTTCGTAGTAATGGACGCGACCTTTGAATACAAGTAAAGGCAGCGATTTCCGGGCTTCACTCTTCACCCAGCCAAAAACTAACTTACCTTCATGACCCTGAACGGTCGATTGCGGGTAAAAAGGAATTTCGGAGGAGGGGATTGATGATGCAACAGAAACTTCGTCGGCAAAATCTCCAAGCCCCGAGCCCAGGACCAGCGCGATCTTAGGTCGGAACTTTGTTTGCTTTCGGATGAATCGAACTGCCTCAGCTAACTTCTTACGGTCGATCAACGAAGTCTCTCCGACTTCAACTAATTGCCAATGAGAATACCAGCAATGGTGGCCGTCAGTAACGTTGAGAGTGAACCTCCCAGAACAGCACGAAGTCCGAGCGAGGCGAGATCCTTTCTTCGGTGAGGTGCCATTGGACTGATCCCACCAATCTGAATGGCGATCGATGAAAAGTTAGCGAACCCGCAAAGCGCAAACGTCGCCATGGCAATTGCTTTCTCAGATATGAGCTTGTTTTCTGTAATCATTTTTGCCATGTCGAGGTAGGCAACGAACTCGTTCAACACGACCTTCGTTCCTATGAGGCTGCCGAAGTGGAACGACTCAAGCCATGGCACGCCGATAGCAAAAGCAACGAATTGAAAGAGGAGTCCGAACCCGAGCTGCAAACTCAACGGCTGGCCATAATGCTGTTGAAGATATTCGTTCACGCCGATCCAGTTTCCCAATCCACCTAACAGTGCATTGAACAACGCAATGAGCGCAATGAACGCCAACAACATAGCCCCGACGTTGAGAGCTAACTGCAAGCCATCAGAAGCTCCGCCTGCCGCAGCTTCAATAACGTTGGACGCGTTCTTTTCCACTTTGACCTTCACTGTTCCTTTCGTTTCAGGTTCGCTCGTCTCTGGGTAAATAATTTTCGAAATGAGAAGCGCGGCGGGAGCAGCCATGATGCTTGCTCCAAGAAGTTGCGCCGCAAATTTTACCTGGGCTGCCTCGACCGTAATTCCGTGGCTCTGAGCGAAGGAATAACCGAGCATCTGCACATAGGCCGCCATCACCCCCCCCGCGATCGTTGCCATACCGCCTGTCATGATCGTCAGAAGCTCAGAATTCGTCATCCCGGAAACGAACGGACGAATCATCAGCGGAGCCTCGGTCTGTCCAACAAAAATGTTTGCAGTGTTTGAAAGAGACTCCGCACCACTAGTGCCCATAAGCCGCGCCATCGTCCAAGCCATCCCCTGCACGATTTTCTGCATGACGCCAAGGTAATACAAGACCGACATGAGTGACGAGAAGAAAATGATGGTGGGAAGCACCTGAAACGCAAAGAAGAAGCCGAGCGATCCCTCCATACCTTGCGAGACCGCCAGGTTGCCGAAAACGAATTTCGCGCCCTCAGTCGTGAAGCCCAGGATAACGACGAATCCTTCCGCGATCCACTGGAAAAGCTGCTTTGGCCAACCGAAAGGAGAGAAGTACTGACCTAATTCCTGACCTTTGATCACAAGAACGCCAAAGACGATCTGAATGGCTAACCCCATGCCCACAAGTCGCCAGTTGACCCGGCGCTTGTTATTCGAGAACAACCAGCCGATGCCAAGAAGAACGCCGATGCCGATTATTCCATGGACAGTGGAGAGAAGGTTCATAGGGTCTCCTTGAAGTACGAATGTTGGTCAGCCAACCGGCGGTTCGAAACAGTTTCGGCAACGCGCCTCATAAATCTCCTTTGCTCCCACCAACACTCGATCCTGCTGTTGAGTCTTGCGTTGTGTCCGGTCCGCTGGATTGCCGCAGACGACGCAGATGGCCAGCGTCTTGGTGATGTATTCAGCAACAGCAAGGAGTTGCGGAATCGGTTCAAACGGTTTGCCACGATAGTCCTGGTCGAGGCCCGCCACAATAACTCGCTTCCCGTCATTTGCGAGCCGCTCACAGACATCAACAATGTTTGCTTTGAAGAATTGTCCTTCGTCGATACCGATAACCTGTGCATCGCCCGCTCTCTTCAGGATTTCCGAAGCGTCGTCAACGACTTGTGACACCAACGCTTGCTCATCATGTGAGACGATATGCTCTGCGCTGTATCGGGTATCGATCTTTGGCTTGAAGATGGCAACCTTTTGCCTGGCGATTTCTGCGCGGCGCATTCGGCGGATCAATTCTTCGGTCTTGCCGCTAAACATGCAACCGCAAATAACTTCAATCCAACCGATGTTTCTTGGAACATGATGAAGCGCAGAAGTATCCATTGCTATTTCCGCTGCTTGAGCGTTCTTTCGAGATTCTTGCTATCGAATGCGTGCGGAATGAGTTGTTTCAGCTTCGTCGTTTTAGATTTTCCCTTGGGGTTCGCCATGATGATGTCGATGTTGCCGGCCAAGTCCCACAGAACTTGTCGACACGCGCCGCAGGGAGGAGTAATATCGGGGTCGTTAGAGACAACCGCAATCGCTTTGAAGTTTCGCTCGCCTTCGGAGATTGCTTTGAAGATGGCCGTTCGCTCGGCACAGATGGTAAGACCGTAGCTGCTGATTTCAACATTGCAGCCGGTATACATTCTTCCGTTTGAAGCAAGGAGGGCGGCGCCGACGGGGAAATGAGAGTAAGGGGCATGAGCTCGCTTTTTTGCCTGCTGGGCGGACTGTACGAGCTCGGGGTAGCGTTTTGCCATTGACTGGTGTAAGCGATTTCCTGTTAAAGAAGACATCAAATCGTGGGGGAAAATATAGACAAGATTGGAGTGAAATGCAACGGAAAGCTCGCTCAGTTAGAACCTATCCATCAACGCAGCAAGAGGATCGACGTGGAGGGTGCACACACATTCATGACATCTGGTGAGTGAGTATTCCCTCACCCGGTGACGTGCGCTTCGAATGCGAGCGTTGTTCATCTCTTGCTGTAAGGGTGCGGAACGTATATTTCCAAAAGGGGGCAAGAAGAAACATGGAAGCAGATCGCCTGTCGAGGAGATGACCGCAGAGACCATCGGAGCGTTGCAGACGTTTTGCGGGAACGGTGCAGTGCCGGCCAATGCCTCGAAATACTGAACGAGGTGAAAGAGTTTCTCCGGGCTCTCGGAGATGAACCGGTTTTCGATATCAACGCGATACCGTGCGGCGAATTCCTGTACAAGGACACGGAATTCAGCGGCCTCTTCCCGGCTCAACATGATATCGCCTCGTTCCGAAACCAAGCCGGGATCATCTCTGTGGAAAGCATCCGACAGGACATCAGCCGCCAGAAACGAAATGCGGTCAACGCTAAGCGACTTTGCCAGATCGACCATATTGCCCACCTCGCGAAAATTCATCCGCTGAACAACAGTCCGCATCGACACCCTCGGTCTTTTCTCCGAAGAAGTAATTTTCTGAATTCCCTTGACGATGTGTCGAAACGAATCCACACCCCGAATACGATTGTGTATTTCAGCTCGAGGGCCATCCACGGAAACGATGATCTCGGAAAAGTAAGATTGAATTTCTTCGTAGCGCTTGTGGAGAAGAAGGCCGTTGGTGAGGAGCGATTGTCTGACGCGGTGCGATTGGAAGACCTCACAGATGGCCGGGAAATCGCGGCGCGTCAGCGGTTCTCCTCCGGAATAAACAATATGATGCAAACCAAGTCGAGACAGCTCGTCCGCAAGGTTTTTTATTTCGTCGAGTGTCAGCTCATCCGGCAACGGGTCACGGTAGGAACACATGATACATCGCAAATTGCAGCCCGCGGTGACGTAGAGGATAACAATCGGAAGGGAGAAGTTGCGTGTGGTGACAGTGTTCAGGAAGGCGGAGAAATTCATCTTTGGTTGGTATGTTAAAACATGATAGCGATCATTCAGTAAACACTGGCGAAACACTTTTCATGCTGCCATTTCGCGATGCCAGCAAATACGGATTTCGACCTGTTGAAATGAGAACAATAGCCTTGATTGTCGCACGTACCATATCTTTTTGATTCTTTACAAGTTGAGGAATGAGATTTCCCAGCAACGACCAAATTAAGAAAATTCG
>CAYJSZ010000071.1:0-11630 GCA_964372545.1 uncultured Ignavibacteriaceae bacterium | reverse complement strand
ATGGGATAGCGTGGGTGTGGTGTTACAGTCCGGCAGCTTACAAATGATGTCATTACGAGGCTTTGTTCACCTGCGTGATCTGCACGCGGGCGGGTTTACCGACTCTGCGCCTTCTTCCTTAACAGATCAATTTTCATTCCGCGAGATAGTTCTTCAGTCGGTTTTTTATCTATCGTTTGCCCCACGAAGACTTAAGGTACTTTTCTCTCCCCTTTCCCGCAGATCATTGGTATACCCGAAGTAAAACTGAAGGTCCTTCAATGAACGTTGCAAATAAAAATAATAACACGATTTCATAGCAAGGGTGGTTGTGGATGAAGTCTATCTCGACGCACACTTCGAGCTTGCGCCGCGTTCGTCGATTCGTCGTGGCGGGGAATTCGTCGACACGAGCAGGCTGACCAAGGTGTGTGGCTTAAGCGGACTTCGATGCGGATGGGTGCTGGCGGAGCCGGATCTCGTACGTGAAGAGGTGGCTCATCAACGACCTGCACGGTAATATCCCGGCCCACATCGCTGAACGATTGAGTGTCATTGCTCTTCAACATCTGGGAGAGATTCGCGCATGGTCGCGGTCGATCGTATCGGAGAACCAGACGACGCTCGATGAGATGTTTGTTCGGAGCAAGGATGTCGAATGTCTCGCTCCAGGGTTCGGGTCAGTGATTTTCTCCCGATTGAGACGCGGGCAGATGGGAGAGTTCTACGACCGCTTGGTGCGGCGTTATCAGACCTCGATTGCGCCCGGGCATTTCAGATTAGGCCTGGGAGGGAAGCCAGAAGTCTTTCGCGAAGGGCTGAAGAACCTTTGTCGGGCTCTTGATGAATTCGGTTCAACGTGACTTTGCATAGCGGCCTGAAGCTGGACATTTTTCTTTCCCCTCCCTTTGACGGTAGATGGACCGGGGATAGGAAACACCTTCTCTTACGCAGCTCCGACGATGGCGTTAATGGCCACGACGTTGACAATGTCCGTCACGCTGCAGCCGCGCGAGAGGTCAAAGGCAGGCTTCTTTAGTCCTTGAACAATGGGACCGAGCGCCTCGGCCCCACCCATCCGCTGAGCGATCTTGTAGCCGATGTTCCCGGCATCGAGGTCGGGAAAAATCAACACGTTGGCGCGGCCTTCGAGGGGGCTTCCTTGCGCTTTCCGCTCTGCGACGGAAGGGACAATGGCAGCGTCGAGCTGGAGGTCGCCGTCGAGTTTAAGGGCTGGTGCTTTCTTCTTTGCAATCGCCGTCGCCTTCTGCACTTTTTCCACGCGCGGGTGTTCTGCACTTCCCTTTGTTGAGAACGAGAGCATGGCCACGCGCGGCTCCTCACCGGTGATTTTGCGGTGATTCTCCGCAGCGGCAATCGCGATGTCGGCAAGTTGCTCCGCCGTTGGATCAGGAACGACGCCGCAATCGGCAAATGTGTAGGTCGTGTAGGGGAACACCATCAAGAAGAAACTCGACACAACGCTGATTCCTTCCGCCATGCCGATGATCTGGATGCCCGCGCGCAACACATCGGCGGTTGTCGAGAGCGAACCCGCCACGCTTCCATCGGCTAAACCCTCCCGCACCATCATCGCCCCAAAAAAAATCGGCTGACGCATCATCTGTTGCGCCTGCTCGAACTGCATCCCTTTCGCTTTGCGAAGGTTGAAATAGATGTGCGTGAAGTCGCTCAGCTTATCCGACTTCTCCGGGTCAACAATCCGTAATTTTTCAAGACTGACATTCAGCTTCTGCGCGAGCTGGCGAATCTCTTCCTCATCACCGATGAGCGTGGTGGTGGCAAGCTCTTCATCCGTACAGATGCGCGCTGCTCGTATTGCCCGTTCGTCCGTCGCGTCCGGCAGAACGATGTGCTTGCGTAGTTTCTTTGCTTTGGCTTTGATCTCGTCGATGATCTTCAGGGTCGGCATAGTTCACTTTCAGCGGTGTTATGAAGAGAAAAACCGGGTAGCACAATAAAAGAAAATTTCACCACCTCTGCAATCTACACCGTCTGACGAAATGTCAACCGATCCCTCAACTTGGCACAGAACCTTCAACAATTTCTTGAGGACTCAATGAAATCCTCAGGTTGAATTCCCGTTGATTATCTGCCATTCTTTCATTAGATTTTGTCCCAAGACCTATGAAAACTCTTATGAATCAGCGAAAAGTCTATCTTGAAACGTACGGCTGCCAGATGAATGTGGCCGATAGCGAGGTGGTGCAGAGCATCATGCACGGCGCCGGCTATCAACGGACCTCGGAGCTGGCACAGGCAGACGTGGTCTTTGTGAACACCTGTGCCGTTCGGGAAAACGCCGAAGAACGCGTCTACGGGCGGCTCGGTGAATTCTGGCGCTACAAGAAAGAAAATCCCGCAATGGTCGTCGGAGTGCTGGGCTGCATGGCAGAGCGATTGCGGAAGAATTTGCTGCAGTCGGAGTCCTACGTCGACCTCGTCGTTGGTCCCGATGAATACCGGCGACTACCCGAGCTTGTGGAGCATGCGCTTGCCGGAGAGAAGGGGATTGCCGTCCGTCTCTCGCGTGTCGAAAATTACGACGACATCATCCCGCTACGCACGGATGGCATCAGCGCGTGGGTTTCGGTCATGCGCGGGTGCGATAAATTCTGCACCTTCTGCGTGGTACCGTTTACACGCGGCAGAGAGCGAAGCCGGACGCTGCACAGCGTTGTGCGCGAAGTGGAGCAGCTTTCCGCTCAGGGCTTCAAAGAAGTAACCCTGCTCGGCCAAAACGTGAACTCGTATCGCGATGATGCGTTTGACTTTGCCGATTTACTTGCGAGCGTTGCCCGTATCGACCGGACGATGCGTGTTCGATTTACCACATCGCATCCGCAAGACATGTCCGACAAGCTCATCGAGACCATCGCCGAACATGAGAACATCTGCAACTACATCCATTTGCCGGTGCAATCCGGCAGCGACCGTATCTTGCGGCTGATGAATCGCACGTACAACGCCGGACACTATCTCAAGCTCGTCGACAAGATCAAACGCACGATCCCCGGCGTCAGTCTTTCCACCGACATTATCGCCGGCTTCCCGACGGAAACCGAAGACGATCATCGGCAGACTCTCGAGATGATCGAGGCCGTGCAGTACGATGGAGCGTTCACGTTCAAATATTCTCCCCGCGAAAACACGAAGGCCTGGCACATGGGTGATGATGTTCCCGATGAACTCAAGGTGCGACGATTAAACGAGATTATCGAGCTACAGCGGGAAGTGTCGTGGAAGAAAAACCAAGAGCATCTCGGTCAAATCATGGAAGTGCTGGTCGAGGGGGCGAGCAAGAAGTCCGCGGACGATTTCTGCGGTAGGACCGATACGAACAAGATGGCGGTCTTTCCGAAGGGTGAACTGAAACCCGGCGAGTATGTGGATGTGAAGATCGTGCGGGCAAATTCCGCGACACTCTTTGGGGCTGCAGCCGTAGCGTATGAGAGAGGACTCGTAGCAAATGCATAAGGAGGGCCTGATGAGAAGTGTTCGACGATCTCTTGCCATGATTTCATTCTGGCTGTTGCTCACGGCACCAGTTCTCGTTGTTGCGCAGTCGGGAAAAAGCAACGAGCCGGATATTCAGCGTCGCCTGGAGATGATCGAGCGGGGCCAGGAAGAGGCCGTGAAAGCAGAGCTTCCCACGTTGATGACCAATTACCAGAACCATCCCGGCGTGCTGTTTCTCCAGGGAGTCTTGACCACCGACGGGACGGAAGCCTCAAAAATCTACCAAAGTATTGTCGATAATTTCCCCAAGAGTGAATGGGCGGACGATGCGCTTTACAAGCTCTACCAATACTACTATTCCATCGGCCTCTACAAAACGGCCGACCAAAAGTTAGACCAGCTCAGGCGGGATTACCCGTTCTCCGCTTACTCTGCCGATGAAAAGCCTGCCGTGGAAAAAAAATCGCCGCCGCAAGACCAACCGACCGTCATCACAAAGCGCGGTTCTGTTGAAAAATACGCTACGCTCTTTACCGTGCAAGTAGGTGCGTTTTCGACGCTCCAAAACGCCGAGGAATTAAGAACGCGTTTTGAGCGCGAGGGCTACGTCTCCAACATCTTCACCATCGTCAAGAACGGGAAGAAGCTGCACAAAGTGTGGGTGGGCGAGTTCCAGACACAGAACGATGCGAAACGCTTCAGCGGTAAGATTAAGAAGAGGTTCAATTTGGAATCGATGGTTGTTTCCCGTTAAGAGACACTGTGTGGGGTAGAGCAATGGATCGCGAATCGTTTCAACGGCAACACGGTATTATCGGGAAGTCGGTCGAGATACAGGAGATCGTCGACGTGGTGCAGCAGGTGGCTCCGACCGACATTACCGTGCTGATCACCGGCGAGAGCGGCGTCGGCAAGGAAGTGATCGCCCGTGCGCTTCATGCGGCGAGCACCCGTTCGAAGAAGCCACTCGTCACCGTCAACTGCGGCGCGATTCCCGAAGGATTGATCGAGAGCGAGCTGTTCGGCCACGAGAGAGGTTCGTTCACGAGCGCGGTGGAGACGCGGAAAGGGTATTTTGAAATTGCGGACGGCGGGACAGTTTTCCTGGACGAGATCGGCGAGATGCCGACCGCCACGCAGGTGAAACTCTTGCGCGTGCTGGAGAACGGCGAATTCATGCGCATCGGCTCTTCGGTGCCCCGTACCTCCGATGCACGAGTCATTGCAGCAACGAACAAGAACTTAGAGGTCGAAGTACAGCAAAAGAGTTTCCGGCCGGACTTATATTTCCGTTTGCGGTCGGTGAATATCTGGATTCCCCCGCTCCGAAATCGTCGCGAAGATATTCCCGCGCTGATCGAGCAAGTTGTGAATGAGTTTTCGAAGAAGAACAACCTGCAATTCTTCGGCTTTACGGACGATGCCACACACCTGCTGATGAACTACGACTGGCCGGGTAATGTCCGCGAGCTCAAGAACATCGTCGAAAGCATTCTCGTGCTCGAAAAGGGCAAGCGCGTCGAAGCGGACGACGTGCAGAAGTATTTGCAGCGTCCGCAAGTCTACAGCGCAGAACGTAATCTCCCCGTCGCCCTCAACAGAACGGTCGAGCAAGCCGAGCGCGAGCTGATCTACCTCGCCCTCGTCGACTTAAAGTCTGACATTCTCCAATTGAAGCAATTCCTTGCCGATGGACGGGCAGTACAACAACCTGTTGGCGTCCTGCAAGGACAGAAGAACGGAGACCATGGCTCGCTTTCACTGGACGAGATGGAGCGACTACTGATCGTCAAGGCACTCGAAAAGCACCGCGGTAATCGCCGCCTTGCCGCACAGGACCTGAACATCAGCGAGCGAACACTGTATCGCAAGATCAAAGAGTTTGGACTAGATGCGTAACAACTGGCAGATAGCAGTGAACGGGGCACAGACAACAGGAGTTCTTGTCTGTCTCCTGTTTTCTGTCTCCTGTATTCTCTTTTCCGGCTGCTACACGTTTACAGGCGCGTCGGTTCCGCCGCATTTAAAGACCGTCGCTATCCCCCTTGTCGACGACCAGAGCGGCTACGGCGACCCAACCTTGCGGGATCTGTTCACCAACGAGTTAGTCCAGCGTTTCCGCAGCGACAACACGCTTGAAATGGCCGACGTGGCCGGAGCCGATGCCGTGCTGAGAGGAAACATCGTTTCCGTCAAAGAGACGCCGGTCGTCGTTGCACCGGGTGAGCGGGTGACCCAGCGACGTTTGACCGTCGTTGTGCACGTTACTTTTCAGGATCTGAAGCTGCGGAAAACTGTGTGGGAAAAAGATTTCAGCAACTGGGGGAATTTCGCTTCAGGCGGCGGGGCAACCCAGCGCAACGAAGGGCTCAAAGAGGCAGTCCGCAAACTCACCGAAGACATCCTCAACGAGACGGTTTCCGGATGGTAGGCTGCTATCTATTCTCTTCCTTCATACTGGTGGGTTTTTCTGCAAAAATGATGTCACAGAAACGGGGAGGTCGCCAAGGTGCACAGAGAAGAGTTTATCCCTCTCCGCGATATTTAGTGTTCTCAGCGTCTCTGCGTTGAGAACTTCGATCAAAATGCACTACTCGAGATCAGCCTTTTGTTTGTAGAAGCCTTTTGTTTACAAGGGATTTGTTTGCTATATTAATTTCGGTTAGACTCTCTCGAGTATTTTATCAGCCTCTGGTTAAGCGGTCAAGCCCGAGGCATTTTTTTTCTCCTCGGATGCACAGATACTCGCGAATACGGAGCTTACAATGATTTGAAGAGAAACCAGTTAATGGAAAAGCGACGACAAGACATTCGGAACATTGCTATCATTGCCCATGTGGACCACGGAAAGACGACGCTGGTGGACCACATGCTGCGGCAAACGGGAACGTTCCGCGCGAATCAGGAAGTCGTGACGCGCGTAATGGACTCCAACGAGCTGGAACGCGAGCGGGGCATTACGATCCTTGCAAAGAACACTGCGGTCTTCTATAAGTCCAAGGCTCATCCGAAGATCATCAAAATCAACATTGTCGACACACCGGGGCATACGGATTTTGCCGGCGAGGTGGAGCGGACGCTGAAGATGGTCGACGGCGTGCTGCTGCTCGTCGATGCTGCGGAAGGACCGCTGCCGGGGACAAAATTTGTTCTGAAAAAATCGCTGGAGCTCAACCTTCAGCCGATTGTCGTCATCAACAAAATCGACCGCAAAGATGCCCGCCCGCACGAAGTGTTGGACGAGGTATTCGAGCTGTTCCTCTCGCTCGGCGCAAACAATCAGCAGCTCGACTTTCCGACGATCTATTGCATCGCAAAGCAGGGGATCGCGAAAAGAGAGTTGGACCACGAGAACAACAACCTTGAGCCGTTGTTCGAAGCCATCGTGAACAAGGTTCCGCCGCCGCCCGGAGACGCCGGTGCGCCGTTTCAAATGCAGGTCACCACCATTGACTACAGCGACTACCTTGGACGGTTGGGCATCGGCAGGATTTCTCGCGGGACAATTAGCCTCGGTGCACCGATGAAAGTAATACATCGAGACGGGTCGGTTGAAGATGCACGCGTAACAAGAATTTACACGTTTGAAGGTCTCAAGCGCATCGAAGTAACAGAGGCTCATGCAGGCGATATCATTGCACTCGCGGGGATGCAAGATGTTGACATTGGCGAAACCATTGCAGATGCTATGGACCCCTCTCCCATTCCCTTTGTCTCCATCGAAGAGCCGACGCTCTCGATGAATTTCATCGTCAACAATTCTCCGCTCGCCGGTCAAGAGGGGAAGTATCTGACCACGCGCCATCTGGGAGAGAGGCTGGCGCGCGAGCTTCGGTCAAACGTCAGCCTGCGCGTTGAGTTGACCGACTCGCCGGATGTCTTCAAGGTCAGCGGGCGGGGCGAGCTGCATCTCGGCATTCTCATCGAAACGATGCGGCGCGAGGGGTACGAATTCCAGGTCTCCCGCCCCGAAGTGATTTACAAACGCATCGACGATGTGCTGTGCGAGCCGATGGAGCACGTGATCATCGACGTGCCTGATGAGTTTGTCGGTGGCGTCATCGAGAACTTGGGGCAGCGAAGGGGCGAGATGAAACACATGCTGCAAGTTCAGGGCAATACGCGGTTGGAGTTTATTGTCCCGGCGCGCGGACTTATCGGGTTCCGCTCTGAGTTCATGACACAAACGAAGGGCACCGGTATTCTCCACCACAACTTCCACGGCTATGAACATTATAAGGGAGACATTGCGCACCGAACCCGCGGCGCCTTGGTTGTGCTAGAAGAAGGTATCGCCGTGGCGTACGGGATATGGAAGTTGCAAGAACGTTCAACGTTTTTTGTTGAGCCGGGCACTCGGGTTTATGCCGGTATGATCGTCGGTGAAAATTCACGCGAGCATGACATGGTCGTTAATATTTGCAGGACCAAGCAACTCACCAACATGCGTGCCTCGGGATCCGACGAAGCCGTTCGTCTCGAGACACCGCGCCTCCTCACGCTCGAGCAGGCGATCGAATGGATCGGCGACGACGAATATGTCGAAGTGACGCCGCAATCGATTCGCCTCCGCAAAAAATACCTCGACCACAACGAGCGGAACAGGATGACCAGGAAGAAGACGGAGCCGGTCGAATCAGAATAGCAAAGAATCGAGAAGGTATGAGTGAGGATATCGATTAAGGGCGTTCGTGTCGTCACACGTTCTCCATTCTCATATCTTCGTTCTTTTCCTCTGTTTCCCGCCTCATAAGATTTCCGTACATTGTGACCGCATACTCTTCTCTATCTTGATGGCACACTCTTCATGCGTATACTGATTGTCGAGGACGAAAAAAGAGTCGCCCAATTCTTGAAAAAGGGCTTTCAGGCCGAGGCGTACTCCGTGGATATCACGGTCGATGGAGAAGAGGGATCTCGCCTTGCCCGTTCCGAGGAGTACGACGCGATTATCCTCGACATCATGTTGCCGAAGAGAAGCGGTGTTGACGTACTGAAGGAGCTCCGGAACGCCAACATTCGTACGCCCGTGCTTATTCTTTCCGCGAAGAGCGACTTGGAAGATCGTCTCGAGGGGCTCAACGTTGGTGCGGACGATTACCTCGCAAAACCTTTTGCCTTTTCCGAGGTGCTTGCGCGTGTACGGGCGTTGCTTCGACGGAGTTCTCAAACAGAGGTCTCATCCACTCTTCGTCTCGCTGATTTGCAGGTTGACCTCCTCACGAGGCGGGTCACGCGCAGCGGTAACGACATCACCTTGACCAACAAAGAGTTCGAGCTGCTCGAATATCTGCTCAGAAACACGGGGCGCGTGCTCTCACGGGTCATTCTCACCGAACACATCTGGGATCTCAACTTCGACCCCGGAACAAATATTGTCGATGTCATCATCAACCGGCTTCGGCGAAAGATCGACGACGGTTTTTCGCCGAAAGTGATTCACACCGTTCGCGGCGTCGGGTACGTGTTGAAAGTTGCCGATCATGAATCTGCTGGCGAAGCTTAAATCTGTACGCATCATCCTCACGCTCTGGTACTCGCTGGTGCTGCTCGTTGCCTTCATCGTTTTCGGAGCAGCCATCTATCTTTATCTCGAACGCCTCCTCAGCGAGACACTCCAAAAAAACCTGACCGCGGAGTTGGACTGGATTTCCCGCATCGTCGAAATTGAGCGCGAGCAGATCCACCGCAGCAGCTCGACGCAGAAACTGACCGAGGAAGTTGAAGGCCAAATCGACGAGCACTACCGCCTGACCCCCCGCAATTACATCGTAATGCTGACGGCGTTGGACAAAACTGTTTTCTACGAGTCGGAAAATCGAGGAAATAAGCCGCTCTACGAGGGGAACCTCGCCCCCGCCACGACTGTGGTCAGCACTCTGCGCGATGATGAGTATGGAACCATCCTCGTTGCCGCGCGGCGGATCGATCCCTTCATTATTCAAGTCGCTTACCCGGAACGAATCGTGAGAGATGTTCTTGCCCACATGCTTTCAATCTTAGAGATCCTTGTGCCGGTCGTTCTGTTGTTCTCGTTCGTCGGTGGGTGGCTTCTGGCCGGGGTTGCGCTGCGACCCGTCAGCCAGATTTCAGCGATGGCAAACCGCATCACAGCACAAAACCTCAACGAGCGCATCCCCGCCCGCACGGTGCAGGACGAACTGGGCGTGCTGATCAACACGATCAACAAGATGATCGGGCGACTGCAGTCGTCCTTCGAGCAAATTCGGCGCTTCTCCTTGAACGTTGCTCATGAATTGCGAACGCCGCTCACCATCCTCAAAGGCGAGTCCGAGTTGGCTCTCGCGAAAAAGCTCTCTCCTGAAGAAACGCAGCAGCTCATCTCGATGTACCTCGAAGAAACCGTCCGCCTCTCGCGCATTGTCGACGACCTTCTCACTCTCGCCAAAGCCGATGCAGGCCAGTTGGTGTTGGAACGCGAGCCGGTCCGATTGCAGCGCATGATTGAAGAACTCTACGAAGACGCCGCTATTCTTTCGACCGGCAAGAAGATCGCCGTCCTGCTGGAACGCAACGACTCGACTGTCGTTGTGGGCGATGCGCTGCGCCTACGGCAGGTCTTTCGCAACATCGTCATGAACGCCGTCCAATATACTGACCCCGGGGGAACAATTCACATTTCTTCGACTCTAACAGACGGTCTCGCGCGTGTCCGTGTGAGCGACACCGGAATCGGCATTCCGGAAGAAAGCCTCTCGCGTATTTTTGAGCCTTTCTACCGTGTAGACTCCCCGCGTTCCAAAACCATCGCCGGCAGCGGTCTCGGCCTTTCGATCGCCAGGTGGCTTGTGGAGCTTCACCACGGGTCGATACAGGTGGAGAGCCGTCCCGGTCAAGGAAGTTCCTTCACCGTCGTACTCCCACCGCTTTCTACATAACCCATAAGCTTTCCCATCCCCCTCCGGTTCCCTTGCTCGCAGATGACAACATTGTCATTTGCCATTCATGGTCCTGTCATGGACGGATCGTATCTTGTACTCACGCACGAAGAGGCGAGAAATCCCATGGCACAAGAGCAGGGCGACAACAGGACGAAAGACATGGAGTCCGTTTCCGTTGGAGGGAAACGGGTTCTCGTGGGATTTCTTCTCCTCCTCGCGTGCACTGTTCTGCTGATTGTTGTCATCCGTTTCATCTTATAAAGAAAGGTGCTGGTGATGTTCGGAAACATTGGCACTCCCGAACTGTTGATGATTTTCTTGGTCGTGCTACTTTTCTTCGGGTCGAAAAAAATCCCCGAGTTTGCGAAAGGGCTTGGACAGGGAATCCGGGAGTTCAAAAAGGCGATACGGGACGTCGAAGAGAGTATTCAACAGGAGACGAAGCAGATTACCGGCTCTTCAACCGACCAACGTTCACAATCAACCTCGGAACACTCATAAGGTGTTCTTTTTTCTCACACATTTTGTAAGGAGTAGCTCATAATGAAAGCAACATCATTTCTCAAAGTCTTGACCGCTGCTGCGGTGCTTGCCGTTCCGGTGCTTGCCCGGCAGACTCAAGAGTCAAAAGCGAAGAAGGCCGAGCCTTCGGCGACGCCGCAACAGATGACGAAGCAGGAAGCGAAGCCCAAGGCGACTCCGCCTGCATCTATGGAAAAACAACCGACGCAGAAGGTAGAGCCTACAGCGATGCCGCAACAGATGATGAAGCAAGAAGCGAAGCCCAAGGCGACTCCGCCTGCATCTATGGAAAAACAGCCGACGCAGAAGAAGGAGTCCGCTGTTGCAAGCGACACGACAAAAACTGCCAAGAAACCGATGGCGAAGAAGGCTCAGCGCATGTCGAAAAAGAAAGGCGCTGCGAAATAACTCAACACTGAGGTTCTCCCCCCGGCGGTCGGCGCGGTCTTACGTAGAAAGGCTGCGCCGTTTTTTATTCCTTGCGAATACCCTCCGCAATCTTGCTATTTCCTCCCTTTGTTTCTACCTTGTTCCCCGGACTGTATGAACATCCTTCACGTCCTCTCGCAATTCGAAGTCACCGGCGCTGAAGCCTATGCGGCGACCCTCGTCGATCAGCAAGCAGAGCGCGGACACACACTTTTCATCGTCTCGGACACGCTCTCGCTCGACTTTCGCGCTACCTGCATCGCCGTCCCTATCGGACAACGCTCCTACCGCCAGCGGCTGGCAAACGTTCTCTGGTTA
>CAYJSZ010000070.1:0-11710 GCA_964372545.1 uncultured Ignavibacteriaceae bacterium | reverse complement strand
ACGCGGAAAAAGCATCGAAGAAGAATTTTGACTATTGCGGAATGCGAAGTGCGGAATGCGGATTGAAGGACAAATACGAAACGTTCATGCCGCGGAGAAATCATGAATCCCGAAGACTTGAAAAAACGAACCAAAACATTCGCAATCAGGGTAGTTCAGTTTGTAGAATCTCTTCCTAATAACAAAACCTGCAATGTTATAGGTAACCAATTACTGAGAAGTGGAACATCGGTAGGAGCGAATTATAGAGCAGCTTGCAGAGCAAAATCCCGTGCCGATTTCATTTCGAAACTTGGTAACGTTGAAGAAGAAGTCGACGAGTCGATATACTGGATGGAGATTTTGGAGGGCATTGGTTCTGTGAAAGCTAAAGATATTGAATCATTAAAAGCCGAAGCAAACGAACTTCTGGCCATAACTGTTAGCTCTATCAATACTGCCCGAAAGAACGGACGGAAGAAATAGTCTTCTCATTCCGCAATCCGAAATCAGCAATCCGAAATTGATATGCGTTTTCGCTACAGTCAATGGACTCCGAACTCGATCACCGATGAGCATCGGCTTCAATCGCTGATGTCACTCTTCAGTTATCTTGTCGTGAAGACGAGCGGGGAGGTGAACGAAGCGCTCGAGTGGCTGCGCGAGCTTGCCAGGCAGCACGGCCTGTTCGATGAAACCATGTCGCTCGAAGACCTTATCGACAAGCTCAAAGAGATGGGCATTATCGAAGAGGCGAAGGATACCTTCGTGCTGACGACGAAGGGAGTGCAACGGATCCGGCAGGACGCCCTGCGCGAAATCTTCACATCGCTCAAAAAGGCCCCGGAAGGAAACCATGAAACACCGTACACCGGCAAAGGCGTGGACCGTCTGAGCGAAACAAAGAAGTGGAACTTCGGCGACCGGCCCACCGACATCGACCTGACCTCAACATTGACCAATTCTTTCAAGCGCGACGGGATCGAAAACTTCAGCCTCAAAGAAGAAGACCTCGAAGTCTACGAGACTGAGCATACGACCAACTGCGCTACGGTACTGATGGTCGATATCAGCCACAGTATGATACTCTACGGTGAAGACCGCATCACACCGGCCAAGCAAGTTGCCCTTGCCCTGTCCGAGTTGATTCGAATAAAATTCCGCAAAGACTATCTCGCACTGGTTGTCTTCGGGGACGATGCGCAAGTGGTCAGTCTGAGCGAGCTCCCGTTTTTGAATGTGGGACCGTATCACACGAACACCCGCGCGGGGCTCCAGCTCGCCCGAAGCCTGCTGCGACGCCGGGGGAACGTCAACAAACAGATCTTCATGGTCACCGATGGAAAGCCCTCCGCGATTTTCGACGACGCCGGGAGGCTCTACAAAAACTCCTTTGGCCTCGACCCGCGGATCGTGAACAAGACTCTCGATGAAGCCGTCCAGTGCCGCCGCGAGAAAATCGTGGTCAGCACCTTCATGGTGGCACAAGACCCCTACCTTATCGACTTCGTTGAAGAATTCACCAAGGCGAACCAGGGACGCGCCTACTACTCCTCCCTGAAGAACCTCGGTGAATACATCTTTGTCGATTACCTTCGCAACCGCCGCAAGCGAGTCAATTCTCAGCGGTAGAGACTCGTTTCCGCCACCACATTCTCTCCTTGCGGAAGTTTGGAAATAATACCAAATTAACGGCAGTCCTTTTTGCCTTGGGGGATATCTGCTACGCTTCCTGTCGCTGCGTTGAGCTCTGAAACGGCTCGTATGGAGGTTGCCCCCTCCGCATTCTGAAGGGGAGGCATGCTGTTCGGTTGCAGGGACAGGCTTGTTCGACGCGTTTATCTTCAATCGTTTTCGGTACCAAGAACGTCTGCCAATGCCCAAACGCTTGCAGAAAAAAAAATCGGAGCTCAAGAAACAGAAAGTCAATTCTCCGCTACCTCCCTCCGAACCACAGTTCAACCTCATCCTGAATAGTCTCACCGACGCGTCCTTTTCCCTCAACAATCGGTGGCAGTTCACCTACCTCAGCCCCAAGGCGGAGCTGTTTCTCGCGCGACTGAACAAGAAAAGCATACAGCTCATCGGTAAAAACATCTGGAAGGAATTCCCCGACACCAAGAAACTTCCCGCCTACAAGCTCTACCACAAGGCTCTCGAAGAACAACAGCCCGTCCACTTCGAGGAGTTCTATCCTCCGCTGGACACATGGTTCGAGACGCATCTCTATCCGTCACCCAACGGGCTGGACGTGTACCTGCACGACATCACCTCCCGGAAGAGAGCCGAAGTCGCTCTGCGCGAAAGCGAGGAACGATACCGCCTGCTGGTCGAGTACTCGCCCGATGCCATTGCTGTCCACAGCGACGGGGTCATCGTCTTCGCCAACAACTCAGCGGTTCGGCTGATGGGTGCACGAGATGCACAGGAATTACAGGGGAAGCCGGTGCTTGATTTTGTCCATCCCGATTACCATGACATCGTCCGGGAACGGGTCAAGACGATGTTTCAACAAAACAAGACGATGCAGGCGCTCGAAGAGAAATTCGTTCGGCTGGATGGGACCACTATCGATGTCGAGGTTACATCCATTCCGCTTTCGTACAAGGGAAAGCCGGCAGCTCAGGTCGTCGTTCGGGATATCACCGACCGTAAACGCGCCGAAGCCGCCTTGCGCGACGCGCTCCAGTTTAACGAACAGATCATTTCCACCGCGGGCCAGGGCATCATCGTCTACGATACCGAATTGCGCTACGTCGTGTGGAATGCCTTCATGGAACGACTCACGAGTGTAACGGCGAAAGAAGTCCTCGGGAAACGCTCGGTCGATATCTTTCCGTATATCCGCGAGCAGGGAATCTACGACTTGCTGCTACGGACGATCGCCGGTGAAACGACAAAATCCGATGACACATTTTTCTTCATACCGCAAACCGGAAAGAGCGGATGGGTCATGGCAAACTACGTACCCCATCGCGACGCGCAAGGAACCATTATCGGTGTCATCGGCGTCATCAGCGACGTTTCCGAGCACAAACGCACCGAAGAGGCGCTGCGGAAAAGCGACGAACGATACCGGTCCTTTATCGCCCAGAGTACCGAGGGAATCTTTCGTTTCGAATTTCATAAGCCAATGCCCCTGGACCTTTCTGAAGAAGACCAGGTCGAATACATCTATCGGCACGGATACCACGCCGACTGCAACCTGGCGATGGCACAGATGTACGGGTACTCGTCTCCGAAGGAGCTCATCGGCAAATCGCCCGAGGAGCTCCTTCCCCGCTCCGATCCCCAGAACCAAGAGTATCTCCGCTCGTTCATCCGCTCGCAGTACCGTCTTCAGGACGCCGAATCGCACGAGCTGGACAAAAACGGCGGCGTAAAATATTTCCTCAACAACGTCATCGGCATCGTCGAGAACGGCCACCTGACGCAGATCTGGGGAACCCAGCGTGATGTAACGGAGCAGAAACGAGCGGAAGAAGCGCTCCGCCAGAGCGAGATCAAATTCCGCACGCTCGTCGAACAGATGAATGACGGACTGATGCAGGTCACCAACGACGACGTAATCGTGTTCGTCAACGAGCGGTTCTGCAATCTCGCGGGATACACAGAGCAGGAGTTGGTTGGGAAGATCGCCTCGAAGATCCTCCTGGATGAATCGGAGAGGACGCTTATTCAGCAGAAGAACACTCTCCGGCAATCGGGGATTTCCGATCAGTACGAAATCCAGCTCAAGAAAAAATCAGGAGAAAAGATCTGGGTACGCATTAGCGGCGCACCGGTCTACGACAGGAACGGCACTGTCGTCGGCTCCGTTGGTTTACATACCGATATCACTGAGCGAAGGCGCGCCGAGCACGCGCTGCGCGAGTCCGAAGAAAAATTCCGCGGCCTCTTCGAAAACGTGCTCGACGGGGTATACCAAAGCACGCCCGACGGCAGGCTGCTCGCGGCCAATCCCGCTCTCGTTCGGATGCTGGGCTTCGATTCCGAAGAGGAACTCCGCACTCTACGCATCGGTACGGACCTGTATGTCGACCCCGGGCAACGCTTGAACCTCTCGCGAAGGCTCGAGCAGGAAGGAGAATTGCGAAACGCCGAGCTTACATTGCGACGAAAGAGCGGCGACATCATCACCGTACTGGAAAACTCTCGCGTTGTTCGGAGCGAAGACGGCCGCGTGTTGTACTATGAAGGCACCCTCACCGATATCACAGAACGAAAGCGGGCAGAGCGGGCACTGGAAGAAAGTGAAGAACGGTTTCGGAAAATTTTCGAGGAAAGCCCCACGGGAATGGCGTTGGTAAGGCCGGACTTACGGTTGGTCAGCGTGAACGACGCGCTGTGCGGCCTGCTGCAGTACCCGAAAGAAGAGCTGTTGCGTCTCTCGGTCCGGGAGATCACCCACCCGGACGACATCGACCGCGACTCTGCACTCATGCAAGAACTTTTCCAGGGACACATCGCCAACTACCGTATGCAGAAGCGGTATATCACCAGGTCGGGCGACACAATCTGGGGCAACCTCACGACGTCTGTTGTCCGGAACAACGCCGGGGCTCCGCAGTACAGCTTGCGCATCATCGAGAATATCACGGAACAAAAGCTGGCCGAAGAGGCGCTAAAAGAGTCCGAACGGAAATACCGGACTCTCATCGAACAATCGAACGACGCCATCTACCTCCTGCACGAAGGGAAGTTTGAGCTGGTGAACAAGAAGTTCGCCGAGCTCTTTAGCATTACGCCGGAAGAAGTCCGTTCGCCGCGGTTTAACTTCACCGAGCTCGTCGCGCCGGAAAGTCTTCCGCTGATCGAGGAGCGCCAGCGAGCCATCGCACGCGGAGAAGAACCGCCGCTGCGGTACGAATTCACCGCGCGTGCACGCAACGGCAGGCTCATTTCCGTCGAGGCATCCGTATCGTATATCTCATACAAGGGCGGCCGTGCGGTGCAGGGTATTCTCCGGGATGTGACGGAGCGGAAAAACGCAGAAGAGGGCCTCAAGCACATGCTCTCTCTGTTGCAGAGCACACTCGAGTCGACGGCAGACGGCATTCTCCTCGTCGACCAGAACGGCAAGATCGTCACCTTCAATATCCGGTTTGTGCAGATGTGGAGAATTCCGCAGCATGTTTTGGACGGCGGAGACGACGACAAAGCACTCGCATTCGTGCTCGACCAACTGAAGGAGCCGGAAGGATTTCTGTCGAAGGTTCGCGAGCTGTACTCTCAGCCGGATGCGGAAAGCTTTGACATGCTCGAGTTCAAAGATGGCAGGGTGTTTGAGCGCTACTCGATTCCACAACGTGCCGAGGGGAAACCGGTGGGGCGTGTCTGGAGTTTTCGTGATGTTACTGCGCGGAGGCAGGCCGAAGAGGCCCTCCGTCGGTCGGAAGAGAAATACCGAACGCTTTTCGAAGAATCGAAAGACGTTATTTTTATCAGCTCCGTGGAGGGGAGATTTCTCGACGTGAATCCGGCCGGCGTAGAGCTCTTCGGTTACGCGTCCAAAGAAGAACTGATGAAGGTCGATATCACCGACGCCATCTACATCAACCAGAACGACCGTAAAACGTTCCATCGTATCGTCGAACAGAACGGCTTCGTACAGGATTTTGAGCTTCGCTTGAAGCGTAAAGATGGAGGAAAGCTTGTCGTGCTGGAAACCGCCACTGCCGTCCGGAACGATCAAGGGAACATCGTTGCCTATCGGGGTATCATCCGCGACATCACGGAGCGAAAACGATTGGAGGAGCAACTACGCCAGGCGCAAAAATTGCAGAGCATCGGAACGCTCGCGGGAGGAATTGCTCACGACTTCAACAACATCCTCGGCATTATTATCGGCTACGTCTCACGCCTGTCCAAAGACAAAACGAATACAGACCGCATCAACCAGTCGGTCGACGCAATCCTCAAAGCATCGGACCGGGGGACGGCCCTGGTGCGGCAACTCCTGACCTTCGCCCGTCAAACCGACGTCCAACTCGAATCCGTCAACGTTAACACCGTCGTTGAAGAGGTCGCTCGCATCATCCGGGAGACGTTCCCCAAAACAATTCTGCTTTCGCTTGAGCTTGCCCGACACCTCCCCTCTATCGTTGCGGACAGCAATCAGTTGCACCAGACACTCCTCAACCTCTGTCTGAACGCAAAAGATGCGATGTCCAACGGAGGGCACCTGCACATCACCACAGAAGTCGTCGAGGGTAGGCAGATTCGCAAGAAACTCCCGAAGGCTCTCGAGCAAAGTTATGTGTGCATCAGTGTCGCCGATACCGGCACCGGGATGGATGAGGCGACGCTACACCGCATCTTCGAGCCATTCTTCACGACAAAACGTCGCGGGGCCGGAACAGGACTCGGTCTTGCGGTCGTCTATGGAATCGTCGATAGCCACCGCGGATTCATCGACGTCTCCAGTGAAGTGGGAAGAGGTACCGCCTTCCGGCTCTACTTCCCCAATCCCCACATACCGGTTCAGCAATCTGAGCACGAACGGTCGGATCGGAGCGATATCAAAGGCGGAACGGAAACCGTCTTGGTGGTGGAAGACGAAGACATGCTGCTTGAACTCGTCCGGAGCACCCTCGAGGCAAGGGGATACCATGTCTTGACCGCACGCGACGGTGTCGAGGCTGTCGATTTGTACAAGCAACATGGCCAGGTGATCGCAGCGGTCGTTTCCGACGTTGGGCTTCCCGGATTGAACGGCTTAGAATCGGCGGCAGAAATCAAACGAATCAATCCGAAAGCCAGGATTATCCTTGCCAGCGGATACCTCGACCCATCGCTCAAAGATGAAATGCGCAAGGTCGATGCTAAGGCGTTCATCGAAAAACCGTACGACCCGGACGAGGTCTTGCGGACCGTGCGGAACATTATTGACTCGACGAGTTGAACACAACGTTGATTGTTTGACGAGTGATCTCTTTCCACATCTTCGATCCACCATCGATGGTTTTGAAAGGGCCGCATGAACCATCGCTTCATGTGAAGGAGGGCCGACCGGATGAATGAGCTGCATAACGATCCCCACGCTTCCACAGCGACGATTCTCCTGGTGGAAGACGATGAGATGCTTCTGGATCTTATCGCCACCGTACTGGAAGAACATGGCTACCGAGTCATCAAAGCCGATGACGGGCTGCAGGCCGTCGAGCAATTCACGCGACACCACCGCGAGATCGCTCTTGTTCTGACCGACATGGGGCTTCCGCACCTCGGCGGGTGGGAAGCGTTCCAGAAGATGAAGGCCATCGACCCGAATGTGAAAACCATCATGGCAAGCGGATACGTCGACCCGAATCTCAAGGCGGAAATGTTGCAGGCGGGCGCCAGAGACTTCGTGCAGAAACCCTACGTGGTGAAGAACATGCTGAGCACGATTCGTGAGGTGCTGAACGCTCCATGATCACTCTCCTCCCTCGCGGCCGCGGGCACGGAGCAATCGCTCCGAGATGTAAACCGTGACAGACCACCTCCATCGTACACCACCACTCGACCGAATGGCGTTCCGGCTACTTTCAACGACGATCTCGCCGAGACAAGTACGTCACTGTGAAGCGAGAGGCCGTCTCGTCCGGTCGAATCGGCGATTCGACCGACAATCTCTTCCCCTGTTCTTGTATCTCTCTCAAAATTTCTGCATGTTGACTTCGGCGCACGTGGAAATCACTCATGCTCTTGATCTTCCCAACTATCGAAATCAGCCACGAGTCGTGCATCTTGCTTGTCCGTGGGGAACCGGGGTCGGAACACCTGTACTCGATCGACCCGGTTCAAATGGCCATTCTCTGGCGCGGCGAAAATGCGAAAACGCTCCACGTGGTGGATCGTGATGGCGTCGCCGAAGGGACTGTTCGCCATCGCGAAGTCATCAGGAACATGGCTGCTGCCGTGGATATCCCCATCCAGGTGGGCGGTGGGCTCCGGTCATTCGAAGAGGTACAGCGGGTCTTTGAGCTTGGGGTCTATCGGGTAGTAATCGGGACTGCGGCGGTGGAGAACCCCTCGCTCGTCGAGCGGCTCATTAAAGAGTTCGGCTCACAAAAAATCGCCGTCAGTATCGAATCGAAGAACCGGAACGTGCTTGTGGAGGGCATGACAAGACTAACGGGAATCACTCCGCTGCAACTGACGAAACAGATGAAGAAACTCGGCGTTTCGCGGGTGATCTATGCCGAGCAACGGGATGGCGAGGAACTCTCGCAAGACTATTATGATGCACTCAAAGAACTTGCCATGGATAGCAATGTACGCATTACAGCGCAGGGCGGAGTCTCCAATTATCGGGACCTCATACGGCTCCAGGAACTGGAAAAATACGGCGTGGATTCGATTATCCTCGGCCAGACGCTCTACGAAAACCGCTTCCCATGCGAACGATTGTGGCGCCTTAACGAAAAAGAGTTGACGGATTTAGGACCAACGAGAAGAATCTGAGGTGTCAGTGAAGTCCTGTACACAAGCCTCATATCCCACATCTCACATCCAACATCGAGCTTTCGCATGAACATCGCGGTTATCGGACATCTGTGCATCGACCAGCTTCATCTGGCAGGCGAGGAACACCCTCGCGAGCAGCTGGGCGGCATTGCGTACTCGCTGGCAACGTTGTCGAATCTTATGTCCGGGAACGATAGGATCTTTCCTATCTTCCCCGTCGGTGAAGCCGAGGATGGCATGGTGCAGGAATTTTTCCGGAGTTATCCAACTATCGACGCAAGCGGGGTCTACAAGACAGAACGACCGACAAACCGTGTGATGCTTTTCTACAATCAGAACGGCGAGAGCCGCACGGAATGCTCGAAACACATTGCCGATCCGATTCCTTCTTCCCGCATCAAACCTTTTCTGGACAGCGACGCTGTCCTCATCAACATGGTGTCCGGCTTCGATATCACCCTCGAAACGCTCGACTGGATTCGCATGATGGCGCGGGAGAACGAAACGCCGATCCATTTCGATTTCCATTCTCTGGCGCTCGGCGTCGATGATCGTGCAACCCGATTCCGTCGCCCCTTGTCCGATTGGCGGCGGTGGTGTTTCTTCCTCAACTCCATCCAACTGAGTGAAGAAGAAGCTGCGGGCCTTACCACCGAGCGATACGATGAGACCAATCTCATCAACCAGCTGATGTCGCTGATGGTGAACACTCTCGTCATCACCCGAGGGGCGCGGGGCCTCACGCTCGTAACGCAGGCGAAGAAGAAACTCACGCGGCAGGAGATTCCCGGTTCGCAAGCCGGAGAGGTTGTCGACCCAACCGGCTGCGGCGATGTCTTCGGTGCGGCATTTTTGTATTTCTTTGTCAGGAACAAGAATGCCCTGCAGGCCGCACAGGTCGCCAATCGCGCAGCAGCGCTGAACGCAACGGTGCGCGGCGCACCAGCACTCGATCTCCTTCGGCAGCAGTTCACGACGGAAGTGGGCGCATGATCGTCATGAAATTCGGCGGGACATCCGTTGAGGATGCGCACGCCATGAACACGGTAATCGACGTTGTTTCGCGAGAGCGGCAAAGACAGCCCGTCGTTGTCGTCTCCGCCATCGCCGGCGCGACGAACACGCTGCTCGGCGCCGCGGAACTCGCCGTGCAGGGAAAGCTCGACGAAGCGAGCGCCGGCCTTCACGGGCTGTTAGAGCGCCACGTTTTGATTCTTGAGAACCTCATCGACACTCGCTCGACGGTGCAGCAGCTCATTCTGGAGATTCGCCGACGCTTCGAGGAGCTGAAGAATCTCTGCCAGGGCATCGCGATCCTCGGGGAATTGACCAATCGTTCGCTCGATGCGATTGCGTCGGTTGGCGAGCGTCTGTCGTCTCTCATCCTTGCCGATGCTATGAAGGAACGCGGCCTTCCAGCGATTCTTCTCGACGCCCGCAGCATCATGATTACCGACGACCGCTTCACGAACGCGCTGCCGCTCTTTAACCACATCGAAGAAAAAGTCAAATCGCTTCTGCTGCCGCACACTCAAAGCAACAGCGTCGTCGTCACGCAGGGATTCATCGGCTCGACAGCGAAAGGCATTACGACGACGCTCGGTCGGGGTGGGTCGGATTACACCGCGGCGATCTTCGGCTCCGTGCTGAATGCGGAAGAAATTCAGATCTGGACGGACGTGGACGGCGTGCTGACGGCGGACCCGCGGATTGTTCCGACATCAAAAAAATTAAGAATTCTCTCGTTCCGCGAAGCATCGGAACTTGCCTATTTCGGCGCGAAAGTCTTGCATCCGAGCACCATCTTGCCGGCAGTGAAAAAGAACATTCCGGTCGTTGTGTTGAATTCAAAGCGCCCACAGGCCAGCGGGACGCAGATCGTCGCCAATCCGCCGAAATCGAACGTCGCCGTCAAAGCCATCGCCTCCAAGAAAGGCATCACCGTCATTAACATCCAATCGATGCGCATGCTGATGGCCTACGGCTTTTTGGAATCGATTTTCTCCGTCTTCAGCAGACATAAGACGTCCGTCGACCTTGTCAGCACTTCGGAAGTCGCCGTCTCGCTGACCATCGACAACACAACCCGGCTTGAGCAGATCGTCGCAGACCTTGAGGAGTTTGCCGAGGTTGTGGTTTACGAGCAGAAAGCGATTGTTTGCATCGTGGGCGAGCAGATGCACTCGACCGCCGGCGTGGCTGACCGTATTTTCCGTGCGCTCGGCGATATCAATGCGATCATGATTTCTCAAGGCGCATCGGAAATCAACATGAGCCTTGTCATCAACGAGACGGATATGAACGAAGCAGTCAGGCGGCTGCACCATGAGTTTTTTGAACCGGTTCCGGAGGTAGAACTTTTTGAATCGGTTGGACCGGCGTTGTTGGATGACAGACCACAAACCGAATTGAAGACATGAACATCGCTCTCATCGGTTATGGCAAGATGGGCAAAGAGGTCGAGCGACGGGCCCAGGAGCGCGGCATCGCTGTGACGGCGCGTTTGAATTCGCAGTCTCAGCCTCTTGCTGCCGATGTTCTGCATCAGATCGATGTCGTCGTGCATTTTGCATCGCCGGGGTCAGTGGTTCGGCATGTAGAAGAATGGGCACAGAACAAGAAAAACCTCGTCATCGGCACGACCGGCTGGCAGAACGATCTGGATAGGGTTCGTTCGACAGTTGAAAAGCATCAGATCGGGTTAGTCTACGCGTCGAATTTTTCTCTCGGCGTGAACGTCTTCAACCAGATGGTCAAACAAGCCGGCGTGGCGTTCAACAATTTTCCTGAGTATGATGTGTCCATCCACGAGGCTCATCACAAGGACAAACTCGACAGCCCAAGCGGAACTGCGCTCATGCTGGCGAACACCCTCTTGAAGGCGCTCGACCGCAAGAAAGAAATATTGAGCAAGCCGCCGGAAGGAAAAATCAAGCCGGAACAGCTTCATGTCTCATCCACGCGCGCAGGGTCGGTCGTTGGGACGCACCGCGTGGTATTCGACTCAGGAGCTGACCAGATCGAGTTCGTCCACACAGCAAAGAATCGCTCGGGGTTTGCACTCGGAGCGCTGCTGGCTGCGGAGTGGATACGCGGCAAAAGCGGAATGTTCACGATGGATGATGTTCTGGGAGATGTCCTGCGCTAGAAGCCTAGTTGAAAAGCTATGGTTTTGCCACCAAGACACTAAGGCACGAAGAAAAACATTCCAATTCTTTTACCTTTGTGATGCTTTGTGTCCTCGTGTCTTAGTGGCGATGCTTTTCAGCCAGACTTCTAG
>CAYJSZ010000069.1:0-11769 GCA_964372545.1 uncultured Ignavibacteriaceae bacterium | reverse complement strand
CCACATGTAGTTACGATATCCAAAACACAACCCTATTTAGTGGAAACGGCACTAGGATTTGTTCTGTTCCTTGGACTTCCACCGCGTCTTCAACGACGACTTCCGCAACAAGCTCGTCGCTCGTCTCAAAAGCCTCGGCTTCTTCTACGTGGCGCTGGATTTGCAGGGATATCGAACAGGGTCGATGGATGAATCACTATCTGCAGGACAAAAAGGAGAGTATTCAAAAGTGAAGTGAGTGTAACTCCAAGATTTAAAGATATGAGGTCGTTCTCTTTTGTTTTCCTTCTCACTCCTTGATTCTGTCTTCTGCTTTCCGCTTTTCCACCTTGCTTCTCTCCCCTCTTTTCACGAGCATTACACCATTCAATTCACCAAGGAGAAAGTAGTGACCCGTATTCCGCATGCAGCAGGTAAGAGGTGGAAGGTGAAAGGTTTGAGGTTTGGGTTCTGAGTTACGAGGCTTGAGTTCAAAGTTTTTCTTCTGACTACTTTTTCCGACATCAACGAATAATCAACAAATCTTTACGGCTCCACACATCCACATCACCTTCTCAAAGGAGGTTCCTATGAAACCTGGAACAAGATTCTTCTTCCTGCTTGCGCTGCTCGTCCTCACGGGCATTATCGGGACCGAAGCACAGCAAGCCACGCAGAAGCTTGACGAGCTTCTCAAGCCCGATCCAAAAATCACCATCGGGAAATTCGAGAACGGACTCACCTACTACGTCCGCGCCAACAAGAAGCCTGAAAAGCGTGCCGAGCTGCGGCTCGTCGTGAAGGCAGGCTCCGTGCTTGAGGACGACGACCAGCAAGGTATCGCGCATTTCGTCGAACACATGTCATTCAACGGGACGAAGAGTTTTCCCAAGCAGGAGATCGTCAGCTTTATGGAGCGCGCGGGCATGAGACTCGGCCCGGACGTGAACGCCTACACGAGCTTCGACGAAACTGTCTACATGCTGCAAGTCCCCACCGATTCGCCGCTGGTGGTTCAGAAAGCATTCCAGATTCTTGAAGAATGGGCTCATGCCGTCACGTTCGACGAAAAAGAAATCGATAAAGAGCGCGGTGTGGTGATCGAAGAGTGGCGGCTCGGCAAAGGGGCGTTCGAGCGCATCCAGAACAAGCACAACCCGACCATCTTCTACAACTCCCAATACGCCAAGCGTCTCCCGATCGGCAAGAAGGAGACCCTCGAAAGCGCCCCGTACGACGTCCTCCGACGCTTCTACAACGATTGGTATCGACCCGAACTGATGGCAGTCATCGCGGTCGGCGATTTTGACAAAACGGAAATCGAAACGCTGGTGAAAAAACATTTTGCCGGACTGCAGAACAAAAAATCACCACGCCCGCGCACCAAGTACACACTGCCCGACCACAGCGAAACACTCGTCTCGGTTGCAACGGATGCTGAACTTCCCCTCTCCCAGGTGAACGTCTTCTTCAAACGCAATACGGATGATGAGCGAACCGTCGGGGACTACCGCAAGAGCATGTTCGGCTCGCTCTACGATGGCATGCTCAACGCTCGTCTCCAGGAGCGCTTACGGCAGCCGAATCCTCCGTTTGTCTTCAGCGCTTCGGGCAATTTTCGTTTTGTGGGAGAGAAGCAGGCGCACGCGCTTTTTGCGGGACTTCGCGAGACTTCCATTCTTCAAGGACTTGAAGCAATTGTCACGGAAGCGTTCCGCGTCAGGCAGCACGGGTTTACCGCAACCGAGTTAGAGCGGCAGAAGAAAGAGCGGCTGCGCTTTATTGAAAATGCGTACAACGAGCGGGAGAAAACGGAATCGCGAAACTATGCGAGCGAATTCATCCGAAACTTCCTGCAGGATGAACCGATACCGGGCATTGAAGTGGAATTCGATCTTCACAAACAACTCCTTCCCGGCATCACGCTGGAAGAGGTCAATGCCCTGGCGAACGTTCGTATGACGCCGGGCAATCGCATTGCGACGGTTTCCGCACCGAAAAAGGAGGGCGTAAAAGTCCCCACCGAGGCGGAAGTCCTGGCTGTGCTCAATGCGGCGAGCACACAGAAAACGGAGCCGTATGTCGATAAGGTTACCACGCAACCCCTGATCGCCTCCACGCCCAAAGCTGGAGCCGTCCTGAGCGAACGGAAGGTGCAGAAGCTCGGCCTGACAGAGTGGAAACTCTCGAACGGTGCTCTGGTGGTGCTCAAGCCAACCGACTTCAAAAACGATGAGATACTCTTCACTGCCTACAGTCGCGGCGGGTTGTCTCTCTCGTCTGACAAAGATTATCTCTCGGCAACCTGGGCCGCGGCCGTTGCAGGGCAATCCGGAGTCGGTGAGTTTGATGCCACTGCTCTCCAGAAGATGCTTGCGGGAAAAGTCGTGAATGTTTCCCCGAGCATCGCAGAGCTTTCCGAAGGATTCAACGGTTCTGCTTCGCCGCAGGATTTCGAGACCCTGCTTCAGTTGGTGCATCTCTACGTTACCGCCCCACGCAAAGATGAGACGGCGTTCAGCTCCTTCCTCACCAGGATAAAAGGGTTTATCGAAAACCGCAGCGCCAGCCCGGAAGGAACGTTCTTCGACACGCTGCAAGTCACGATGGCCAACTACCATTATCGCGCACGGCCACTCACCATGAAACTCTTCGATGAAGTGAGTCTCGACCAGTCCTACGCATTTTTCAAGGATCGCTTCGCCGATGCGAGCGACTTTATCTTTTTCTTCGTCGGGAATTTCCAGCCCGAGAAAATCAAACCGCTCGTGGAGCAATACCTTGCGAGCCTGCCGTCGAAGAACCGCAAAGAATCGTGGCGAGACGTCGGCATGCTGCGGCCGAAAGGACTCATCGCGAAACAAGTCTTCAAAGGCATTGAGCCGAAGAGCATGGTGCAGCTAGTGTTGCATGGACCGTTTGAGTGGACGCAGCAGAACCGCTACGACTTCCAGGCCATGATCGAGGTGCTCAGGATCAAATTGCGTGAGGTGTTGCGCGAAGACAAGGGCGGCGTCTATGGCGTCCAGATCTCGGGTTCGCCCGCTCTGTATCCGCGTAAAGAGTACACCGTCAACATCGGGTTCGGCTGCGCTCCGGAACGGGTGGATGAGCTGCTGAAGAGCGCGTTGCAGCAGATCGACAGCCTGAAGCTCCGGAAGCCCGACGAGACGTACATTGCAAAGGTGAAAGAAATCCAGCATCGCGAGCGGGAAGTGAACCTGAAACAAAACCGCTTCTGGCTGAACAGTTTCCGGACCTCCTACGCGAACGGAGAGAACCCGGATGAAATTCTCGAGTACGAGAAGATGGTTGACGCCTTGAAAGGCGAGGCGGTGCAGCAGGCGGCAAAGACCTATTTCGATATGAAGAACATGGTGAAAGTGGTCTTGTATCCGGAGAAGAAACCGAACTAATACAAATCCGTTGCTTGCAATTGTCATTCTGAATCCCGCTGTCTTTTAGCGGGATGAAGAATCTGATTTTTGTAGAGACTCTTCTCCCGACAAAGTCGGGATCAGAGTGACAAACGGATTTTATAATGTTGTTCGTGAATAGATGAAAGGAACGCATGCATGGAAAGCGAACGGTTTTACCGCGGCGTCTTCTACGCGGGGAGCGGATGGAATTTTCTGGCATCGATTCCCACGGCCTTTCTCGTCGGCACGCTCCCGGCGATGATCCAGATCGAGGCCCCGCACTACCCGGTCTTCATCTATCTTAACCTGATGACCGTGTTCATCTTCGGATGCATGCAGTTCGCGGTGGCAAAACACTTGAGCGTCGCGCGGCCGTTCGTGAAGATTCTCGTCTGGTCGAAGTTGTTGACCGTGTTCATCTTCGTTGCGGCGATCCTCTTCCTTGCGATGCCGGCAAACCTTACTCAATTTCTCGCACCGGGGATTATTCTGGACCTGGTCTTCGGGGCGCTCTACTGGCGGTACCTTGTCTTCTCCGCCAAACAAGACGGCGGATGAATCCTCCCCCGTAGAAAACACGGGGCAAGCAAACAACGTGACGCCCGCCTGACCAACACTAGTCGGGCAGGCCAGACCAAGTTTTTCGGGCTGGGGAAAAAAACCTCTCGACCTGACACCACATATGAAGAACTTTCCAAAGCCTATCCAGCTCCGGCGGATGGGCTTTTTTGTTCTGGTCGTAGTTGAACTGTCATTTGGCACGACAACCTCGCCTACCCTCCACTTAACCAAGATCTCTTTAGCACACGCACAATCTTAGTAACATCCACCGCAGCACTTGACATTCCCCCGGTTCTTGGCTACTTTCTACGCATAGATTTCTTACCGCTTCACCGTCTTACAAGATCTTTCCTGACAGTCTAAGGAAGCGCGATGGCATCGTTTGAATGAGATACAAGATATACTCTGACCCATCAGGTGCATTCTCAAGCAAAACAGCCAAACCCGCCAGAATAAGGGCGGGCAAGAGCGAGATAAACGAAACGTTTCGTCTCTCCAGCCGGATTGGTTGGATAGACGACATAACCGAGTATCGTCTATCATCCCGATATGGCAGGATATACGACGTTCGTAGTTACAGTAGTTGTGCGGCAAGCCCCGCCGCCCCATAGTTGAACTTTTTCGAGATCATCAAATTTACAGGACAAGCATATGCAGATAGATGAGGACAAGGTCGATAACACCGTCCTCGCTCTCCTTCACCTCACCAGCTTTCAGGAGCGAGGTGTTACGCGGGCTTGGAAAGGTCACGATTGGGATACCCTTGATCGCCTACATGAAAAGGGTATGATTAGCAACCCCAAAACGAAGGCAAAATCAGTGTTTCTGACAGAAGCCGGGGCGAAGCGGGCAAGGGAACTCTTCACAAAGTACTTCGAAAGGACTGATTAGAATCGTATGCCTTTACCGCAACAGCTACGCGAAGAAGTTGAGAGCAAGCTCACGGCCTATTGTGATAAGAGAGTTCCCCCGAGGTCCGAAATCAGGTGCGTGTTGGTTTGCGCCTTCGGCGCATCTTTTGAAAGCACCAAACTCTACGGCGTAGTGCCTGCACGCGCTCTGCGAACATTCGCGCCTTCAAATGTACTTCGTTCACTCGTTCTCTGGAGGATTTCCATGGCCGAACAAATTCAATACCGGGTCATCCGAAACTACAAGTATCAACTGATGAATGACTACAGCATTGATACGAACATCAGACCCGTCCAAGAAATCGTTGAACCGAAACCGCCCACGAAGACCTTCATCAGACTGATCCCTTCCGGGAGACTGACCGTGTATCAAGGGTACGCGTGGGACGGACCAAGCGGCCCCACCATCGATACCAAGAACTTTATGAGGGGATCGCTGGTTCACGATGCTCTCTACCAGCTCATACGTCAAACCGATATCGGCCTCGACCACAGAATAGAGGTCGATGAATTACTTCGAGCGATCTGTCTTAAAGACGGGATGTCTTCCTTTCGGGCTTGGTATGTCTACCATGCCTTGCGGCTGTTTGGCGAAGCGCAAGCCCGACCGCGCGGCGAAGAGGAAGTTGAGATACTTATTGCTCCTTAGTCGCTCGTCTGAAATCTGCTTGCCGAGACGAGAAATCCAATTCGAAGCTGCTAAGCACATCATCCACTCACCAATTAACCACTCCCATGCCATCCTACCACATCTCTTTTTGGAACTGCGAAAATCTCTTTGACGTCGAGAAATCTCCTCGCCGCACGGACAAGTTAGAACGGGCGGTCGGCTCCGAGCTGAAAGGCTGGACACAGGCTGTGCTCGACAAGAAAATCGGCCAGCTCGCCTCTATCATAAAGCAGCTCAACGCCGGAAAAGGGCCGGATATCTTGAGTGTTTGCGAGATTGAGAACCGCTACGTGTTAGAGCTGCTGGCAAAAGCGCTGAAGCCGTTAGGCCGCACGTACGAGATCGTCCACGCCGACACCAAAGACGAGCGCGGCATTGACGTGGCCTTCATTTACGACGGCAAACTGTTCAAAGCAGAAAAAACGTTCTTCCACTTCATCGTGAAGCGCACAGCCACGCGCGATATCGTGCAGGTGAATTTCAAAACAGCGGCGGGTAGACAATTCGTGCTTGTCGGCAACCACTGGCCGGCGCGGTCGGCTGGCAAGTACGAGTCGGAGCCGTTCCGCATCATCGCCGGGGAGACGCTGGCCTACTTCCACGAGCGGATCATCGAAGAGCTTGGCAAGAAAACGCCGGTCCTCGCCATGGGCGACTTCAACGACGAGCCGTTCGACCGGTCGCTTATGGAACACGCCCGCTGCGAACGGCAGCGCGCAAAGGTCGTGAACGCGAAATCACCGTCGTTCCTCAACCTCATGTGGCCGCTCGCGGGTCAGGGCATCGGCTCGTATTATTTCGAGAACGAGCCGAACCTGTTGGATCAGTTCCTCGCCTCGCGCTCACTCTTGACCGGCGACGGGAAAATCACGGTCGTCGAGAACTCCGTCCGCATCGAGCGCTTTCCGGAGATGGTAAGGAAAGGCGACTATCCTGCTCCCATTCGTTTCGGCCGCGGCACGGACATGAACCCGAAAGGTTTCAGCGACCATTTCCCCGTCTCGGTGAGAATCGAGGAAGCGTGAACAGAATCCCCCGTAAAAAAGAAGAGCACCTAGGGAGTCACGGACCACTCCGTGACTCTAAACAAGGATAACGCGTCATGGGCAGAAGAGGTCGACTGAGTTTTACTTCTGAGACTTTGTATTTTGTGACAACGACCGTTGTTCATCATGCAAAAGTCTTCACTGAAGACAAGTATTGCGCCATACTCGTTGAGAACATTAAGTATTACCAGAAGAAATATCGTTTCAAGATCTATGGCTACGTTATTATGCCGTCTCATTTTCATTGGGTCGTTGAAGTAAATCCAGCGTTAGGTCTGATTTCTGACGTCATGAGAGATATTAAGAAGTACAGCGCATGGGATATCATGGAAGCATTAGAACGGTTTGGCAAAGGAGGCTTACTAAGGATGTTCAGCGCCGAGGCGAGAGCCTTACCTGACCAACGTCGGAAGTTTTGGATGAAACGATTTGATGATGAGGTAATACGAATGCAGAAATGCTTCGAACAAAGCTGGAATACGTTCATTACAATCCTGTAAAAGCCGGGCTCGTTTCGTCACCGGAAGAGTATTTGTACTCCAGCGCTCGAAACTACCTCTGCGACGATCATTCCATCATTGAGGTTTTCACAGATTGGTCATAGCCTTTCCCTGCCACGGTATGCCTGCCCCGCAAATCTTTTCTGCGGGGGACTCCCGACAAGAAACGTCGGGACAAGCGTGGCAGCCATGACCGGTTGTTCCTTTTCGGCTGCTGGAGGACAATGAACCCGAAAGGTTTCAGCGACCATTTCCCGATCTCCGTCCGACTGGAGGAAACATGAACAAGCCATCCCATTATCTAGTGCCGGTTCAAATAATCTTGTGTTTTTGAGACCCCCTCTTTTATTCTCCCCCTAAGAGGGGGAGAGTTATAGTCCCTTCCCCTTTTAGCAGGACGTTGAAAAACTAGGCAACATGTCATTCTGAACCCCGACGCTTTGTGTCGGGGTGAAGAATCTGATTCAAATAACGGGATTCTTCAGTCGCTTCGCTTCCTTCAGAATGACAGAAAAAGACTTTTTCAGCAGCCTGCTAGACTGTCTGCGAGTAGAGCGGCTTCTTTGGCGCTGCGGAGGTTGTGTAAGCGTCAAAACAGAGCGCGATGTTGCGTAAGACGTACCGTCCCGCTCCCACCACCTTCACGCTGGAGAGCGACTGCTGTACCAGCCCGTGGTCGATAAACTCTTGCAGTCTGTCGAGCGACCGGTCGAAGTACTCGTCGAACATGATCCCGAACCGCTTCTCCACGTCCGCCTTCTGCACTTCGAGGTCGCACATCAGCTTCATAATCACAAACTTCCGAATCTCGTCGTCCTTCGACATCCTGTAGCCGACCTGCGTCGCGAAGCGTCCGTTCTCCGCCGCGTCTAAATATAGCGGAAGTGTCTTGGCATTCTGCGCATAGACGCCGCCGAAGTGCGAGATCGCCGACAGCCCGAAGCCGTACAGATCCGCGCCCGCTTTGGTGGAGTAGCCCTGGAAGTTCCGGTGCAGCGTCTTGTTCTTCTGCGCCACGGTTAGCTCGTCGTCCGGCCGGGCAAAATGGTCCATGCCGATGTACTCGTAGCCTGCGCCCCCGAGCGTTTCAATCGTGTTCTGCATGAGGCTGAGTTTGGTTTCAGGCGATGGGAGGTCTTCGGGATGGAGCAGCTTCTGGTGCGGCTTCATCCACGGCACGTACGCAAAGTTGAAGACCGCAATCCGGTTCGGCGCAAGCTCAGTCACTTTGTCCAGTGTCATCCCAAACGTCTCCACATTCTGCAGCGGCAAGCCGTATATCAGGTCGATATTAATATCGTGAATCCCTAACTCTCTCCACCAGTCGATAACCTGTCTTGTTAGACTCTCCGGCTGTATTCTATTCACTGCCCGCTGAACTCGTTCATTGAAATCCTGCACACCTAAGCTCACGCGATTCACGCCGCTTTCTCTGAACGCCCGCAGATGCTCGTAACGCATTCCCCGCGGGTCGATCTCCACGCTGAACTCCGCCGTCGGCGACACGTTAAATTTCTCTTTGATGAACGCCGCAAGCTCGCGAATTTCGTCTGGCTCTAAGTACGAGGGCGTTCCTCCGCCCCAATGGATCTGTTCCACCGGCCGGTTCTTTTTGACATACCACGACCACTTGGCGATCTCCTGCTTCAACGCGGCAAGGTAGCGCCGGATCTGCTTCCGGTCTTTCGTCACGAACGTCGTGCAGCCGCAGAAGTAGCAGAGCGAGTCGCAGAACGGAATGTGGACGTAAATCGAGAGCGGCCTCGTGTTGTTATCGTTGTTGAGGATGAGGTCGACTTCGAACCGCCGCGCATCGTAGTCCGGGTTGAACGCAGGCGCCGGCGGGTAGCTGGTGTAGCGCGGTCCGGGTTTGCCAAAGCGCTTCAGCAGGTCGATGTCGAGACCGGCCCCGTTAACGGGGCTGGCAGGCGTATGCGGCATGTCTCTCTCCTTTCGTTGCGTTTTCTTTTGCAAACCGAATGCCACTGAATGAGAGGCGTTTCTGCTTTAGTTTGAAATGCTTTGGAAAACCAGTGTTTCTAAGTGTGAGAAAACGAAGGCGGCTGTTTCGCATTCCTGGGAAGGAAAAGGCTTTTGAACCACGAAGAAAGTGACGCGTGGGGAATAGCATTGTTCTCCGCAAAGAGCACGAAGCAATAATAGAAGAAAGGTAACTACTCAGCTTCACACCACAGAGACACTGAGGACGCAGAGGTTTTTTTTAGTTTTTTTGTAACTACTCAGCGTAATTGGGGAAGAAATGAAGCAGAATAAACACCACCCCCTGCGTCCCCCTTAGAAAAAAGGGGGACAAAGAACTTGTGCACGAGCAACCCGCGCATGATCTTTCCCCTCTTTACCAAGGAGGGGATTAAGGGGAGGTCAGTGTTCATGCTTTTGCTTAACACTGGCCATAACAATGTGTGCCGCTGAGTAGTTACTTTTTTTTGCTCTCTGCTCTCTGTGCCTCGGTGGTAACGCTGAGCTGGTACGAAGAAAGAATGAAAAGGATTCGATACGAAAGCGTCTTTCCGTGAAACTTTCGTGTTCCTTCGTGCCCTTCGTGGATTGGCTTTTAAAAAACGTAGCCGAGGCCGACGGAGAAATCTCCTCCGCTGTAGTTCTTCCTCGCACCGATTGAAGTCTTGAAATCGGTCATCAGGTTATAGCTAAGGTTGGCGCCGATTTTGAAATGCCGACTGAGGAAGAAGTCAGCGCCGGCAGCAACACGTCCGCCCAACGCCGACTCGGAATGTGCCTGCTGCGAGAGTGCGCTGTTGGTTGCCTCCGACCCGATGTACGAGCCGGCTGCCGCGGAAAGAAACGGACGGACCATGTCCTCCGGCTCGGGGTCGGGCAGGTAGAGCTTGAGTCCGACGAGCACGGGAACCACGGCGCTGGCTTGCTGATTGATTCCTGACGACCCTACCGAGGAGCTTGCTTCACCGGCAAGGAAGCCGGCGCTCAACGTCAGAGAAAGACGTTCGCGCATCCAGTAGGAGTAGAGAAGGCTGCCGGTGAAGCCGCTGCTCGTCGCCTCCGACCGAATCCCCGTTACTGTGACGCTGTTCGAAGCGGTTGCCCCACCCCAGAACCCGAAATTGAGCTCAAGACTCGACCTTCCTTTCAGGGAAAGATCCTGAGCGAACGAATTATCGGGAAGCGCGCTGAGCGCGAGTCCGATGGAAAGAGCTGTGACGATCTTTTTCATGGCCATTCTTTTGCCTTTTGAGATTGTTGTGGCTTTCGTGATACCCTTCGTGGTCGAGGGCCTTCTGCAGGTCATAGATAATGTCGTCAGCCTTCTCGAGACCGACGGAGAGCCGGATGCCGCCCGGATCGACTCCCCGCTCGATCTGCTCGTCCTGCGGGATCGACGAATGTGTCATCGACGACGGATGCTCGATCAGCGTCCGGATGTTGCCTAAGCTCACCGCTAGCGTCATGGCGTATGAATTCTTCGCGATATAGTTGACCAGACGATCGGCCCTCCGGTGTCGCTCAGCCGATGTTCTGCCTCTCGGGATGAAATAGAGCATCGTTCCGGGAGAGAACCGGCCTTCGTAATCTTGCATCTGCGCGTGGGCGAGCCCGCGCTGCTTGAACGAATCGAGCCCCGGATAGTTGACTGTCTGAATGCGCCGGTCGTGTTCGAGGAATTCCGCCACGCGTTGCGCCGTTTCGATCTGGTGCCGGAAGCGCACCGCGAGCGAGGGCAGGCCGTAGACGAGAATCGGCCAGGCGCTTTTCGCCGCCAGGACGGCGCCGAAATCTTTCCGATACATCAAGAGCGGGTCGTAACTCCAGGATGGCCCCACCACGACGCCGCCCATATCCGTCCCGAACCCGCAAAGACCTTTTGTCAGCGACTCCACGACGAAATCGATGCCGTGTTCCAGCGGTCGCTGGCAGAAAGGACTCGCGAACGTGTTGTCCACCGCGGTGTAGATCCGGTGTTGCTTCGACCGGTTGCGGTTGTGGCGGCTGGCAACCTTCACCACCTTTGCCATATCGATCAGCTCCATCGTCGGGTTGACGGGCGTTTCAAAGTACAGCAACCGCGTCTGGGGGGTGATGGCATTGCTCAGGGCTTTCGTATCGTTAAAGTCAACCCAGTGGACTTTGACGCGGTAACGCGGCAGCCAGTTCTTGAAAAGCGAGTATGTGCAGCCGTAGAGCATCTTGTGGGCAACGATCTCGCTGCCGCTCCCCAACAGAATGCCGCAGAGCGCCGAGACCGCTGCCATACCGGTCGAAAAGGTCACGGCACATTCTCCGCCTTCCGCGATGGCGAGGTTCTCTTCGAGCATCTCTTTATTCGGCTCTCCCAGTCGATCGTAGACGTAGATCGGCGCCTTTGATTCTACAAGGAAGTCCCCGGCATGGTGGGCAAACTCAACAAAACCCTGCGCGCCTCGCTTGGTTGAAGAGAGCCGGAACGTCGACGACGATGAGAGCGGCGGGACGACGTGGTGGCTGTAATCCCACTTCGGCGTGAACGATTTTCCCCAGATGAGCTGTGTTTCGGGTGAATAGGATCTCGTTTCCACACGCTTTTTGTTCAGCGGCCTTTTTTTCATAATGCTTCCTTTCGTTTGCGATGAAGGCGATGCGTTGAGTAGTGTCCTAATTTCGGTCGACAAGGAGGTCACGGACCCCCGCCTGCCACAGCGAGAGCGAGTT